>NZ_NTGZ01000064.1 GCF_002551245.1 Streptomyces sp. rh34 | reverse complement strand
AGATGTGTATAAGAGACAGCTGCTGGCCGCCCTCGCCGCCGGGCGGGGCGCCGCCCTGCTCGCCGCCGAGAAGCAGCCGCACCGCGCCCGGCTGGTCGAGCGGGCGCTCGCCGGCAACCCCGGCCCGTACCAGGTGATCACCACGGACGGCACCCGCCCGCCGTGGCTGCCCGGCACGTTCGACCGCATCCTGATGGACGTGCCCTGCTCCGGCCTGGGCGCGCTGCGGCGTCGTCCGGAGTCCCGCTGGCGGCGTCGCGCCGAAGACCTGGAAGCCTTCGCCCCGCTCCAACGGGGTCTGTTGCGCGAGGCGTTGAAAGCCGTACGGATCGGCGGCGTGGTCGGTTACGCGACCTGCTCGCCGCATCTCGCGGAGACCCGCGTGGTGGTCGAGGACGTCCTCAAGGGCCGGGGTGGGGAGCCGGTGGAGGCGGAGTGGATCGACGCCCGCCCGCTGATGCCCGGTGTCCCCGCCCTGGGCGAGGGCCCCGACGTCCAGCTCTGGCCGCATCTGCACGGCACGGACGCGATGTACCTGGCCCTGCTGCGCCGGACCGGCTGAACGTCCGGCTCTGCGGACCGGCCGGCTGAGTATCCGGCTCCATGGGCCGGCCGGCCGTGCTCGGCCGTCGGCCGTGACCGGCCGAATCTCGCCCCGCGAACAGCAAAGAAGAGCAAAGCGCTGGCAAAATGCGCAGAATGTGCGAACTGTGATGGCCCTGTGAGGCTTCGGGGCACATCGAGGCGGGGAACCGGCGGGAGACGTGGCAGGCTTGGGTCATGGCGCAGATCAACCCCAGCATCCTGTCCGCCGATTTCGCGCGTCTCGCCGAGGAGGCGAAGGCCGTCGAAGGCGCGGACTGGCTCCACGTCGATGTCATGGACAACCACTTCGTGCCCAACCTGACCCTCGGCGTGCCGATCGTCGAGGCGCTCAGCAAAGCCACGGACACCCCGCTGGACTGCCACCTCATGATCGAGGACGTGGACCGCTGGGCCCCGGGCTACGTGGAGGCGGGGGCCGGATCCGTGACCTTCCACGCGGAGGCCGCGGCGGCTCCGGTGCGCCTGGCGCGGGAGATCCGGGCGAAGGGCGCGCGCGCTTCGATGGCGCTCAAGCCCGCGACGCCCATCGAGCCGTACGAGGACCTGCTCCCCGAGCTGGACATGCTGCTGATCATGACGGTCGAGCCGGGCTTCGGCGGCCAGGCCTTCCTGGACATCATGCTGCCGAAGATCCGTCGCACCCGGGAGCTGATCAGCAAGCACGGCCTCGAACTGTGGCTCCAGGTCGACGGCGGGGTCTCGGCCACCACCATCGAGCGGTGCGCCGAGGCCGGCGCCGACGTCTTCGTGGCGGGCTCCGCGGTCTACGGTGCGCAGGACCCGGCCGCGGCGGTGCGGCAGCTGCGGGCACAGGCGGACGCGGCCACGGCCGGCGCCCCCTGGGCATGCGGACACTGAACCAAGGGCAGATGAACGCGGCCCGACAGGGCCGATCAAGGACCGCCGGATCTGACAGGATGAACGGCGTATCGGGCGTGTGAACAGCAGTGAGGAGATCGCGGTGTCTGGCATCTCGGCGGGTCGGTCAGCCATGCGGATGGGACCCGCGGAGCTGGTGCAGGCGGCGGCCATGGCCCGCCGGTTCTACCTGGAGGGCAAGTCCAAGATCCAGATCGCCGAGGAGTTCGGCGTGAGCCGCTTCAAGGTGGCCCGGGTCCTGGAGACAGCCCTCGAACGCGATCTCGTACGCATCGAGATCCGGGTACCTGCCGAGCTGGACGCGGAACGCTCCGACGCCCTGCGGGCCCGTTACGGGCTCCGGCACGCGGTGGTCGTCGAGTCCCCGGCCGAGGAGCAGGAGGACGCCCCCGACCCGGAGAACCTGGGCGAGGTCGCGGCCGATCTCCTCGGCGAGCTGGTCGCCGAGGGTGATGTGCTCGGCCTGGCCTGGGGCCGCTCCACCATCCACATGGCGGCCGCCCTCGACCGGCTCCCGCCGTGCACGGTCGTCCAGCTGACCGGAGTGTACGACGCGGGCACCGCCGAGCGCGGCTCGGTCGAGGCGGTCCGCCGGGCGGCGCAGGTCTCCGGCGGCGAGGCGCACCCCATCTACGCCCCGATGCTGCTGCCCGACCCCGCGACGGCCGCCGCGCTGCGCGAGCAGACCGGCATCGCCCGGGCCTTCGAGTACTTCGACAAGGTGACGGTCGCCGCCGTCTCCATCGGCTCCTGGGAGCCGGGCATCTCCACGGTCCACGACATGCTCTCGGACGCCGAGCGCGCGCATTACGCCTCGCTCGGCGTCGCCGCCGAGATGTCCGCGCATCTCTTCGACTCCGACGGCCGCCGGGTCGGCCGTGACCTGGGGGAGCGGTGCATCACGGTGGAGACGGACCGGCTGCGCCGGATCCCCGAGGTGGTCGCGATCGCGGGCGGTCAGCGCAAGGCGGCGGCGATCGGTGCGGTGCTGCGCTCCGGCCTCGTCACCAGCCTGGTGACGGACACCGCCGCGGCCGACTATCTGCTCACCGAGTCCCCGGCGGGCGTGCGCCCGGCACTGGAGCGGGCCGACCCCGACGGGGAGTGACAGCGGCGGGAACACACCGAGGGCCGTGCACCGTATCCGGTGCACGGCCCTCGGTCCGTCCCGTCCCGCGTCAGCCGGCCGGCGGGGCCTCGGCCGCGCACGGGGCGGGGGCGGCGGCCTCGGCGCGTGCGGACGGAACGCCCAGCACGGTCTCCTCCAGATACTCCTCGGGCTCCTCGTACTGGCCCACGTCGGCGGGGTTGTACCGCGGTGTCCGGCGCGACCAGTCGAGGTTGCCGCGCATCCAGCTCCGCATCCCGTCGAGGTAGGGCACCAGCATCCCGGACAGCTCCGGATACAGCTCCAGCAGCTCGTCCTCGGCGGTCAGGAACCGCTCGGTCTCCATCGCGAGGCGCTCCGCGACATGGTCCAGCGCCTGCTGCTCCCCGAGGCCCCGGTGATGGCGGACCAGGTGGACGAGGTTGTGGATCTCGCCGAGCACCTGCTCCTTCTCGAAGGAGTACACGTCGTTGGCCCAGCACACGTGGTTGCACGCGGCTTCCAGGGCGGTGATGAAGCGGGGGTCGTTGTGGATCGACTCCGGGGCGTCGATGCCCGCCACGATCTCTATGAGGTCCATACAGACGTGGATGGCCCCGGTGTGCCGACGCTTGGCGATGTACGCGTCCTCCGAGGGCACCACGTCCTCGGCGCGGTTTCCCGCCTCCCAGGTCGTGGCGGTCGTGAGGTAGGTGACCAGGTGCCAGGCGAACCGGGTCCGCCAGTGCGGGGCGGCGTTCGGTGTCGTACGTTTCCACAGGTCGGCCAGGGCCGTCACGGCGGCCGGGGCGTCCTCACCCGGCAACGGCTCGGGGGCGGAGCCGTCGATCACGGCGCGCATCCGGTCGACGACGTCCCTCACCCGGTCGGGTGAGCGCCCGAGGTGGCCGTCGTCGAGCTGGTCGTCGACCAAAAAGAGCCAGACGAACCAGTCGGCCACCAGGTCAAGGTGTTCCTCGTCGGCGGTCGGGTAGACCATGCCGACGAACGCCCCGAAGTCGGCCTGTTCGAATCGGTTCCTCGCGGACTCGCGGTGGACCAGACCCGTCCGTCTGGTCCAGCTGTCCAGATGCCCACGGGTGTGTGCCACGTGCGGGTTGGTCCGCTGCGGGAACGGGCAGTAGATGTCCGGCAGTTGGCTGTCCACAGGCGGATCGGGATCCTCTCCGGTCAAACGGTGTGCCCAGGGGTGCCGACGAGCCGGATCGACGTTTCGGACACCCCCGAGACCTGCGGGTTTGAAGCTACCTGACCCCTTGTCACCCGGTCCAGGGATGGTGATCACGAATGATTCGAATCCTGTTCGGGTAGGGTCCGTGGGCAAGGCAGGTTCCACTTGCCCGGAGCCCCCGGCCGCCTCTTCGGAGGATTGGACGAACGCGGGGGTATTTTGTTGTGTCTTCGTGGAAGCGACCTGCACCGTTTCGTATGAAAAAATGAGTGTTATGCGTTTTCTTGAGCCGGGCACCGGTCGCTACACAGAGTCCCCCGCGGTCCCGTACGACCTCACGTACGACGATGTCTTCATGGTCCCGGGCCGCTCCGCGGTCGGCTCCCGGCAGGGGGTGGACCTCTCGTCGCCCGACGGAACCGGTACCACCATTCCGCTCGTGGTCGCCAACATGACCGCCATCGCGGGCCGCCGGATGGCCGAAACCATCGCCCGCCGGGGCGGCCTCGTCGTCATCCCCCAGGACATCCCGATCGAGGTCGTCACCGACGTCATCTCCTGGGTCAAGACGCGCCACCTCGTCCTCGACACCCCGATCGAGCTGGCCCCCGGCCAGACCGTCGCCGACGCGCTGTCCCTGCTGCCCAAGCGGGCCCACGGCGCGGGCGTCGTCGTCGACGCCGACCGCCGTCCGGTGGGCGTCGTCACCGACCACGACCTCACGGGCGTCGACCGCTTCACCCAGCTCTCCGAGGTCATGTCCAAGGACCTGGTGCTGCTCGACGCGGACATCGACCCGCGCGACGCCTTCAACAAGCTCGACGGCGCCAACCGCAAGCTCGCCCCCGCGGTCGACGCGCAGGGGCGCCTCGTCGGCATCCTCACCCGCAAGGCCGCCCTGCGCGCCACGCTCTACACCCCCGCCACCGACGCCGAGGGCAAGCTGCGCGTCGCGGCCGCCGTCGGTATCAACGGCGACGTGGCCGGCAAGGCCAAGCAGCTCCTGGACGCGGGCGCCGACGTCCTCGTCGTGGACACGGCCCACGGCCACCAGGAGTCCATGATCAGCGCGGTGAAGGCCGTCCGGGCGCTCGACCCGCGGGTGCCGATCGTCGCGGGCAACATCGTCGCCGCCGAGGGCGTGCGCGACCTGATCGAGGCGGGCGCGGACATCATCAAGGTCGGTGTAGGCCCCGGCGCCATGTGCACCACCCGGATGATGACCGGCGTCGGCCGCCCGCAGTTCTCCGCCGTCCTGGAGTGCGCCGCCGAGGCGAAGAAGCACGGCAAGCACGTCTGGGCGGACGGCGGCGTCCGGCACCCGCGTGACGTGGCGATGGCGCTCGCCGCCGGTGCGTCCAACGTGATGATCGGCTCCTGGTTCGCGGGGACGTACGAGTCGCCCGGCGACCTCCAGCAGTCCGCCGACGGCCGCTTCTACAAGGAGTCCTTCGGCATGGCCTCGGCCCGCGCCGTGAAGAACCGCACCTCGGACGAGTCCGCGTACGACCGCGCCCGCAAGGCGCTCTTCGAGGAGGGCATCTCCACCTCGCGGATGTTCCTCGATCCGACCCGCCCGGGAGTCGAGGACCTCATCGACTCGATCATCGCGGGGGTCCGCTCCTCCTGCACCTACGCCGGAGCCGGCTCCCTGGCGGAGTTCGCCGAGAAGGCGGTCGTCGGCGTCCAGAGCGCCGCCGGTTACGCCGAGGGCAAGCCGCTGCACGCCAGCTGGAGTTGATCCCGGATCCACCGCAACACCCCTGCCCTCACCGGCGCGAAGCAGCCGGTGAGGGCAGGGGTGTTTCCGGGCTTCCGGCAGCGATCGGGGGTGCGCTTCAACTCTGTTGAATGGTAAGTAATATGAAGCTCACTCAGCTGCCTGCCTCTCTGCGGTAAGGGATCTCATGTCCTTCTTCACTGACCTGGCCCACCAGTACATCGACGGCGAGTGGAGGCCGGGGAAGGGGTCCTGGGACATCATCGACTTCAACCCGTTCGACGGGGAGAAGCTCGCCTCGATCCCGGTCGCCACCGCCGACGAGGTCGACCAGGCCTACCGCGCCGCCGAGCGCGCCCAGCAGGCGTGGGCGGACACCAACCCGTACAGCAGGCGGGCCGTCCTGGAGAAGGCGCTGCACCTCGTCGAGGAGCGCGAGCCGGAGATCAGCGACGCGATCGTCGCCGAACTCGGCGGCACCCGGCTGAAGGCCGCCTTCGAACTGCACCTGGCCAAGGAGTTCCTGCGCGAGGCGATCCAGCTGGCGCTGCGCCCCGCCGGACAGATCCTCCCCTCGCCGACCGAGGGCAAGGAGAACCGCGTCTACCGCGTGCCCGTCGGGGTCGTCGGAGTGATCAGCCCGTTCAACTTCCCCTTCCTGCTCTCCCTCAAGTCCGTCGCCCCCGCGCTGGCCCTCGGCAACGCCGTCGTCCTCAAGCCGCACCAGAACACCCCGATCTGCGGTGGCACCCTGCTGGCCAGGATCTTCGAGGACGCGGGCCTGCCCGCCGGGCTGCTGAACGTCGTGATCACCGACATCGCGGAGATCGGCGACACCCTGCTGGAGCACCCCGTGCCGCAGGTCATCTCCTTCACCGGCTCGGACAAGGTCGGCCGTCACGTCGCCACCGTCTGCGCCCGGAACCTCAAGCGCGCCGTGCTCGAACTCGGCGGCAACAGCGCCCTGATCGTGCTCGACGACGCGGATGTGGACTACGCCGTCGACGCGGCGGTCTTCAGCCGGTACGTCCACCAGGGCCAGGTCTGCATGGCGGCCAACCGCATCCTGGTCGACCGCGCCGTGGAGGCGGAGTTCACCGAGAAGTTCGTCGCCAAGGTCGCCTCGCTCACCGTCGGCGACCCCGCCGACCCGGCCACCCAGATCGGCCCGCTGATCAACTCCTCGCAGGCCGAGTCCATCTCCAAGCTCGTCGACCAGACCGTGGCGGCCGGGGCGACGGCCCTCCTGCACGGCCGCGCCGACGGCAACCTGGTCAGCCCCTCCGTGCTGACCGGCCTCGCCGCCGACTCACCCGTCCTGCACCAGGAGATCTTCGGCCCCGTCGCCCTGCTGGTGCCCTTCGACGGCGAGGACGAGGCCGTCCGCATCGCCAACGACACCCCGTACGGCCTCAGCGGCGCCGTCCACACCGGCAACATCGAGCGCGGGGTGCGGGTCGGCCAGCGCATCCACACCGGCATGATCCACATCAACGACGGCACCGTCCACGACGAGCCGATCGTTCCCTTCGGCGGCGAGAAGAGCTCCGGCCTCGGCCGGCTGAACGGCGACTCGATGGTCGAGGCCTTCACCACCCAGAAGTGGATCTCCATCCAGCACGGCCGCTCGCAGTTCCCCTTCTGAGCCCCTTTCCCCGCCCGGTCCCGGCCGGGCGGGGAACTGCGCCGAGCAGGCCCGCGACGGCGGCTCATGGTCTACTGCGGGAGGCGGCACGCTCCGCCTCCCGCCAGCCGACCCACCGCAGAGAAGTGAACCGCCCGACGTGCGCCTGAACGACCTCGACGAACGCATCGTCCACGCCCTCGCCGAAGACGCCCGGCGCTCCTACGCCGACATCGGCGCGATCGTCGGCCTCTCCGCCCCCGCCGTGAAACGCCGCGTCGACCGGCTGCGGTCCGAGGGAGCGATCACCGGCTTCACCGTGCGGGTCGACCCGGCGGCGCTCGGCTGGGAGACCGAGGGATTCATCGAGATCTACTGCAGCCGCAACACCTCCCCGGACGCCATCAAGCAGGGCCTCGCCCGCTACCCGGAGATCGCGTCGGCCTCGACGGTGACCGGGGAGGCGGACGCGGTGGTGCAGGTCTTCGCCGCCGACATGCGCCACTTCGAACAGGTCCTGGAGCGGATCGCGGGAGAGCCGTACGTCGAGCGGACCAAGTCCGTCCTGGTGCTCTCGCCGCTGCTGCGGCGGTATTCGGCGGAGGGCCCGCCGGCCTGAGGCCCGTTCCGCGACAGTGGCGCACATCACCCCGCTGACCTGCGATGACGCCGCACGCAACGATTCGCCGCGCCACGGCCTCCTCGCGCAACGAATCAACGGTTGATGCGCAACACTCGCGCCTTGTCCGCGCTGATCCGGCCCACGTACCTTCGATACGTCTCCCCACCCCGCCCGCACCGCCCGAGGTCAGTCATGCCGTCGTTGCGCACCGCCCTGCTCCAGAGCTCCGGACGCCCTCGCGCCGTCGCCGAGAACCTGAAGGTGCTGGACGAGGCCGCCGCACGGGCCGCCGGCGCGGGGGCCCGGCTGCTGGTCTCGCCCGAGCTGTTCCTCACCGGATACGCCATCGGCGACGCCGTCCCCGAGCTGGCCGAGCCCGCCGACGGCCCCGGCGCCGAGGCCGTCGCCGAGATCGCCGTACGCCACGGTCTCGCGATCCTCTACGGCTACCCGGAGCGCGACGGGGAGCGGATCTTCAACGCCTCCCAGCTCATCGGCCCCGACGGCGGGCGCCTCGCGAACTACCGCAAGACCCACCTGTTCGGCTGCTTCGAGCAGGAGTGGTTCACCCCCGGCGACCAGCCGGTCGTCCAGGCCGACCTCGACGGCATCCGTATCGGGCTGCTGATCTGCTACGACGTCGAGTTCCCGGAGAACGTCCGGGCGCACGCCCTGGCCGGCACCGATCTGCTGCTGGTGCCCACCGCGATGATGCACCCCTTCCAGTTCGTCGCCGAATCCGTCGTCCCCGTACGGGCCTTCGAGAGTCAGATGTACGTGGCGTACGTCAACCGCACCGGCCCGGAAGGCGAGTTCGAGTTCGTCGGGCTCAGCTGCCTGGCCGGCCCCGACGGCACCGTGCGCACCCGCGCCGGACGCGGCGAGGAACTCGTCGTCGGCGAGGTGGACCCGGAGTTCCTGGCCGCCTCGCGTGCCGCCAACCCCTATCTGCACGACCGCCGCCCCGGCCTGTACGGCTCCCTCGCCTGAGCCCGCCTCCTCCCCGAACTTCCGTACCGCGCAAGGAGTCCGTACCCCATGACGTCCACGGTGCCCAACGCCGTCCAGCACACCGACGCGGCCGCCCCGCCGATCACCATGTTCGGGCCGGACTTCCCGTACGCGTACGACGACTTCCTCGCCCACCCGGCGGGACTCGGGCAGGTACCGGCGACCGAGCACGGCCAGGAGGTCGCCGTCATCGGCGGCGGGCTCTCCGGGATCATCGCCGCGTACGAGCTGATGAAGATGGGCCTCAAGCCCGTCGTCTACGAGGCCGATCAGATCGGTGGCCGGCTGCGCACCGTCGGCTTCGACGGCTGCGACCCCTCGCTCACCGCCGAGATGGGCGCCATGCGCTTCCCGCCCTCCTCCACGGCGCTCCAGCACTACATCGACCTGGTGGGCCTGGAGACCCGGCCCTTCCCCAACCCGCTCTCCCCGGCCACGCCCTCGACCGTCGTGGACCTCAAGGGCGCGTCGCACTACGCCGAGACCATCGACGACCTGCCGCAGGTCTACCGTGACGTGGCCGAGGCGTGGAGCGCCTGTCTGGAGGAGGGCGCCGACTTCTCCGACATGAACCGGGCGCTGCGCGAGCGCGACGTACCGCGCATCCGGGAGATCTGGTCGCAGCTCGTCGAGCGGCTCGACAACCAGACCTTCTACGGCTTTCTCTGCGACTCCGACGCGTTCAAGTCCTTCCGGCACCGCGAGATCTTCGGCCAGGTCGGCTTCGGCACCGGCGGCTGGGACACCGACTTCCCCAACTCCATCCTGGAGATCCTGCGCGTCGTCTACACCGAGGCCGACGACCACCACCGCGGCATCGTGGGCGGCAGCCAGCAGCTCCCGCTGCGCCTGTGGGACCGCGAGCCGCAGAAGATCGTCCACTGGCCGCTCGGCACCTCGCTGTCCTCCCTGCACGAGGGCGAGCCGCGCCCCGCCGTGACCCGGCTGACCCGTACCGCGGGCAACCGCATCACGGTCACCGACGCCACCGGGGACATCCGCACCTTCCGGGCCGCGGTCTTCACCGGCCAGTCCTGGCTGCTGCTCTCCAAGATCGACTGCGACGACGCGCTCTTCCCGATCGACCACTGGACGGCGATGGAGCGCACCCACTACATGGAGTCGTCCAAGCTGTTCGTGCCGGTCGACCGCCCGTTCTGGCTGGACAAGGACGAGACCACCGGCCGCGACACCATGTCGATGACGCTCACCGACCGGATGACCCGGGGCACGTACCTCCTGGACGACGGGCCCGACAAGCCCGCCGTCATCTGCCTCTCCTACACGTGGTGCGACGACAGCCTGAAGTGGCTGCCGCTCTCCCCGAAGGAGCGCATGGACGTCATGCTCAAGTCGCTCGGCGAGATCTACCCGAACGTCGACATCCGCAGCCACATCATCGGCAACCCGGTCACCGTCTCCTGGGAGAACGAGCCCTGGTTCATGGGCGCGTTCAAGGCGAACCTGCCCGGCCACTACCGCTACCAGCGGAGGCTGTTCACCCACTTCATGCAGGACGGACTGCCCGCCGACAAGCGGGGCCTGTTCCTGGCGGGGGACGACATCTCCTGGACGGCCGGCTGGGCCGAGGGCGCCGTGCAGACCGCGCTGAACGCCGTGTGGGGCGTCATGCACCAGTTCGGCGGGGCGACCGACGCGACCAACCCCGGGCCCGGCGACGTCTTCGACGAGATCGCCCCGGTGGAACTCCCCGAGGACTGAGCGGGGCTTCATCGCAACGGCCGAACGCAGCCGCCCGCGAAGGGACTCGGCGGTCGTGGTCCCGGAGCAACGCCCGCCGGATCAGGACTTCCCGGGCCCCGCGCCCTGTTCGCCGGAACTCCCGTCTGACGCGCCCTCGTCGTCCGAGGGCGCGTCGTACGCGGAAGTGCCGGAGTCCAGCAGCGGTTCCTGCGTCTTGAGATGGGCCGGGGCGAAGGCCCGCAGCACGTGGTACCCGGTGATCACGACGATCGTGCCGAGTGCGATGCCGCCCAGTTCGAAGTTGTCGGTGATCTTCAGGCTGACCCCGCCCACGCCGATGATGATGCCCGCGGCGGCCGGGACGAGGTTGAGCGGATTGCGCAGGTCCACCCGGCCGTTGAGCCAGATCTGCGCACCGAGCAGGCCGATCATCCCGTACAGGATCACGGTGATTCCGCCGAGCACCCCGCCCGGGATCGCGGCGACGACCGCGCCGAACTTCGGGCACAGGCCGAAGAGCAGGGCGAAGCAGGCCGCCGCCCAGTACGCCGCGGTGGAGTAGACGCGGGTCGCGGCCATCACGCCGATGTTCTCGGAGTACGTGGTGTTGGGCGGCCCGCCCACGGCGGTGGAGAGCATCGACGCCGCGCCGTCCGCCGCGATGGCGGTGCCGAGCTTGTCGTCCAGCGAGTCGCCGGTCATCTCGCCCACGGCCTTCACATGCCCGGCGTTCTCCGCGACCAGCGCGATCACCACGGGCAGCGCCACCAGGATCGCGGACCACTCGAAGCTCGGCGCGTGGAAGGACGGCAGCCCGATCCAGTCGGCCTGCCCGACGGCGGAGAGGTCCAGACGCCAGTGGTCCACGGCCTCCGCGCCGCCCACCGGGGAGTGGATCTTGCCGAGGACCAGGTCCAGGACCCACGACAGCGCGTACCCGAAGACCAGTCCCAGGAAGATCGCGATCCGGGAGAGGAAGCCGCGCAGACAGACGACGGCGAGCCCGGTGAACAGCATCACCGCGAGCGCCGTCCACTGGTCCTGCGGCCAGTAGGTCGACGCGGTCACCGGGGCGAGGTTGAAGCCGATCAGCATCACCACCGCGCCCGTCACCACCGGCGGCATGGCCGCGTGGATGATCCGCGCGCCGAACCGCTGCACGGCGAGACCCACGAGGAAGAGGGCCACCGCGACCACGAACACCGCGCCCGTGATGGTGGCGACATCGCCGCCGCTCGCCCGGATCGTGGCCGCGACGCCGACGAAGGAGAGCGAGCAGCCCAGATAGCTGGGCACCCGGCCCTTGGTCGCCAGCAGGAAGATCGCGGTCGCGACGCCGGACATCATGATCGCGAGGTTGGGGTCCAGGCCCATGAGGACCGGCGCGACGAACGACGCCCCGAACATCGCGACCACGTGCTGTGCGCCGAGTCCGAACGTACGCGGCCAGGAGAGCCGCTCGTCGGGCCGCACCACCGCCCCGGGCGCCGGTGTCTTCCCGTCTCCGTGCAAGGTCCAGCGCACGCCGAGGCTCATGGTTGCTCCCTGAAGGTCTGCTCGGTGTGCCGCCCGGTCTGCGACCCGGTGTTCGGTGTTCACCTGCGGAAAAGATCAGCGCCATGGTAGTGGTGCGGCGGGCGGCGCCCGCGCGGAGGTCTCCCGCCGCGCGGGCGCCGTACCGCGTCCCGGGCCGCCGCACCCGTGCGCACCGCCGTTTCCCGTCCGGTCAGCTCCCGGTCGCGCTCTTCGTCGCCGTACCGCTTCCGGCCGCCGGGCCGGTGACCTTGCGGTCGGCCGACCGCAGCACCCCGGCGCCCAGCACCAGGCCGAAGGCCAGCGCCGTCACCACGCCGAACGACACCATCAGCGAGGTGGCCTCGGCCAGCGAACCGATCGCGGAGGGAGCGATCAGGCTGGAGGTGTACGTGATGGTGGCGACGCCCGCGATGGCCTGGCTCGGGTTCGGCCCGCTGCGCCCCGCCGCCGCGAAGGCCAGCGGGACCACGACCGCCACGCCGAGGCCCAGCAGGGCGAAGCCGCACATCGCGGCCGCGGGAGAGGGTGAGAACACGACCAGCAGCCCGCCCGCGGTGGCCATCAGGCCGCCGGTGCGCACCGTGCGGACCGCGCCGAACCGGTCGACGATCCGGTCCCCGGCGATCCGGGCTATCGCCATCGTCAGAGTGAACGCGGTGGTGGACGCGGCGGCGAGACCGTCCGAGCTGTCCAGGACGTCCCGCAGGTAGACCGCCGACCAGTCCAGGCTCGCGCCCTCCGCGAACACCGCGCAGAACCCGATCGCCCCGATGATCAGGGCCGACTTCGGCGGCAGCGTGAAACGCGGCGGCGGCTCCTCGTCCGGGCGGCTCTGGAGATCGAGGACGCCCCGGCAGGCGATCAGCCCCAGGGCCGTGAGCGCCATGGCCGCGATGGCGTGGTGCAGACGGGCATCGGTCGCGGTGTGCGCGGCGACGGTGCCCGCCGCCGAGCCGATCAGCGCTCCCACGCTCCACATGCCGTGCAGACCCGACATGATCGACTTGTCGAGACGGTTCTCCACCTCGATGCCCAGGGCGTTCATCGCCACGTCGGACATCCCGGCCGTCGCCCCGTAGACGAACAGCGCCGCGCACAGCGTGACCAGGCTCGGCGCGAGCGCGGGCAGGATCAGCGCCAGCGTCCACAGGGCCAGCAGCCACCGCAGGGCGGTCCGCGCGCCGAACCGGTGGCTGATCCGGCCGGCGAGCGGCATCGCGATCGACGCGCCGATCGCCGGGAAGGCCAGCGCCAGGCCGAGCTGGCCCGCGCTCACTCCGGCGTGATCCTGGATCCATGGCACCCGGGTCGCGAAACTGCCGGTCACCGCCCCGTGGACGGTGAAGACCGCGGCGATGGCGATCCGCGCCCGCTTCACCTGTTCCGTGCTGTAGACCGTGACGGTCGAGTCGTTCGTCATGCCGTCGTGTCCCTCCCCTGGGAATGCTCGGATGCCGGCGGTCCCGGCGCTCGTGTGCGACGATGCGGGCCGTAAACTATCAGGAACCCTGCCTGATAAATAGTCGTTACTTCGCGGCCTCGGAGAACGGCGGGGCAGCGATCTGGAAGGATCCCGCTATGCCCGCATCACCGAGCACGGCTCGGGCCATCAACGACCGGCTCGCCCTGCGGCTGCTCCAGCAGGACGGGCCCCTGACGGCCACCCAGCTCAAGACGCTGACCGGACTCTCCCGCCCCACCGTCGCCGACCTCGTCGAGCGGCTCCAGGGGGCCGGGCTGATCCAGGTCGTGGGCGAGTCCGGGGCCGTGCGCCGCGGACCCAACGCCCGGCTGTACGGGATCGTCGCCGACCGGGCCCATCTCGCGGCGCTCGACGTGCGCCTCGGAAGCGTCGGCGTGGTCGTCACCGATCTGCTGGGGGCCACGCTCGCCGAGGGCTCCCTGCCCATCGGCGGCGATACCGGCACCGAGCCCGCCGTCGAGCGGGCCGTCGCCCTGCTGGAGCGCACCGCCCGGGCGGCCGGGTCCGTCCCCCTGCACAGCGTCGGGGTCGGAGCGCCGGGACTGATCGACCCCGTCACCGGCGAACTGCGCGACAGCACCGGCCTGCCCGCCTGGCACCGGGGCCTGGTCCGGGAGCTCCAGCGGCGGCTGCCCGCCACCGTCCTGGTGGAGAACGAGACCAACCTCGCCGCCGTCGCGGAACACCGGGCAGGCGCCGCCCGCGACCGGGAGACCTTCGTCCTGCTCTGGCTCGGCCAGGGGATCGGGGCCGCCGTCATGCTGGACGGCAAGCTGCGTCAGGGGGCGTCCGGCGGTGCGGGGGAGATCGGTTTCCTCCCCGTCCCCGGAGTGAGGGGGCTGCCCTCGGCGGTCGACTGCGACGGCGGTTTCCACTCCCTGGCCGGCTCCGCCGCCCTGTGCGAACTCGCCGCCGCGCACGGCCTCGTGGACCCCGGCGCGGTGACCGACGGCCGGGAGGAGGCGGCGGCCGTGGCCGCGGTGCGGACCGCGCTGGAGGCGGGGGAGGCCGGCGAACCCTTCCTGAAGGAGCTGGCGGACCGCCTCGCCCTCGGCGCCGCCGCCGTCGTCTCGGTGCTCGACCCCGGCTGCGTCCTGCTCGCGGGGGCCGTCGGCCACGCGGGCGGCGCCGCGCTCGCCGACCGGGTCGAAAGGCGGCTGGCCGCGATGTCACCCCTGCGGACCGAGGTCCGTGCCGGTTCGCTGGGCGACGGGGCCGTGCTGCGCGGTGCGCTGATCACCGCCCGGGACGCTGCGCAGGACGCGCTGTTCGCCCCGGAGGGCTGAACCGGCCGGCCACAGCTCCGCGTAGGCGCCGGCGGACCGGTCCGGCTCAGGCCGGGTGGCGGTGGCGGTGGCGGCGGTCGAGGAACTCCTCGAACGTCACGGTTCCCACGGCGTGTCCGGGCGTCAGGTGGTCGCCGCGACGGTAGCCCGCGTACGCCTGACCGGCCAGCCGGACCGGCACCACCCGCCGCTTGCGTCCGGTGGCCCGCAGGAACGCCCCGGCCAGGTCCGTGAACGCGCGGACCTCGGGTCCGCCCAGGTCGGGCACCCGGCCCGCCGGTCCGCCCAGCGCCAGGGCCGCCAGCCGGTCGGCGACCTCACCGCTGTCGACCGGCTGGACCCGGACACCGGAGGGCACCGGCAGCACGGGCAGCTTCGCCGCGCCGGACAGGACGCGCAGGACCAGATCGTGGAACTGGGTGGTCCGCAGGATCGTCGAGCCGAGCCCGGAGTCCTCGATCATCCGCTCCACCCGGCGCTTGACCGTGTAGTAGCCCAGCGGCAGCCGGTCCACGCCCACGATCGAGATGTAGAGCAGATGGGGCGTCCCGGCCCGCTCCGCGGCGTCGATGAGGAATCCCGCCGCCCGGTCGTCGCCGCCGCGCGGGGTGGTGGCGCAGTGGACGATCACGTCCGCACCCTCGACCGCCGCGTCCAGACCCTTGCCGTCGCGCAGATCGACGGCGTACGAGGGGGAGCGGCGGCTGAGAGCGCGGACGTCGGCCCCCGCGGTGCGCAGCCGCTCCGCGACCTGCCGGCCGAGGGTTCCGGTGGCGCCGGTGACCAGAATCGTCGTCATGGTGCCAGCCTGCCAGAACGGGGCCCGGCCCGCCGGAAGAAGGGGCCCGGCGCCTGTCGGACCGCCCCGGCAACGCCCCCGGCCCCGGCGGTGGACGCCGGGGCCGGGGACGCCGGGGCCGGTCGCCCGGCGGTGAACGGGGGGTGGATCCGTTCGCCACCGGACGGTCGGAGAAGGGGTCAGCAGGCGCCGAGGTCCTTCCAGGCGCCCCACTGGCCGGTGGATCCGGGCGTCTCGCCCTTCGTCCACCACGAGGCCTTCCACTGGTGGCCGCCGTGGCTGACGGTGGAGCCGCCGCCGTACTCGGTGGCCGCGTTCCAGGCCGGGGCCGTGCAGCTGCCGCCCGGCTGCGTCGGGGTCGGGGTCGGGGTCGGCGTCGGGCCGGTCGGGTCCGGCGTCGGGGTCGGCGTGGGGTTGGTTCCGGTGCCGGGCTCGACCACGGTGGTGCCCCGCGCCAGGTCACCGGCGAGGGAGTAGGACTTCCCGCCGAAGGTCACGGTCCAGTTCGACGGCGTGGAGGTCGGCAGGTAGTAGACGAAGTCCAGCTCCACCGACGCGCCGGGGGCCAGCGTCTGCCAGGCCGGGAGCTTCAGCGAGACGCGGTTGTAGTCGCCCTTGAGGCCGCCGATGTTGTTGGCCGCCGTGTGGTCGCTGCGGATGATCGTCGTGCCGAAGCCGGACTGGTCCTTGGCGTTGGCCGGGGCGGAGGTGGAGTAGTCGAACTGGAACTCCGTACCGCCGGGCAGCGTGGCCTTGGTCCGGTTGGTGATCTTCAGCTTGGGGCTGATCGGGTAGTTGGAGTCGCCCAGCGGGAACTGTCCGAAGGAGACGTCGATGTTCACGGCCTGGGTGGGAAGGTCGATCGTGGAGCGCTTCGCGCCGTACGGGGTCGCCGACTTGAAGGCGTCGTACATCGCGGTGGTCAGCGACGAGCCGGTCTCGTACTGGCCCTTGGCCGCGTTCCACCGGTAGTCGCCCGCCAGCTCCCAGATCATCGTGCCGCCGATGCCCTTGTCCACGACGTAGTCGGCCTTGGCCTTCACCGACTGCTCGTCCTCGGTGGAGAGGAACACCTTCTTCTGGGCGTTCCACAGCCACGGGGCGACCAGCGTGGAGTCGTACTTGCGGACGTAGGCGCCGGTCAGCTGGGTGTTCGCGGGGAAGCCGTAGTCGGTGACGTAGTCGCCGACGATGCCCTTCTCCAGGTTCTTCGCGTGCCACATCGGGTTGGAACCGGCAGGCGATTCCTTGCCGTTGGTGTCCTTGTCGTGCCAGAGGTTGTCGATCCCGACCGCGCCGTCACCGCACTTGGTCAGCCCCGCGCCCGCCGGGCAGTCGGTCGTGGCCGCCCTGCCCCACAGGCCGTCGGTGCCGCCCTGCACGTTCTTGAAGCCCCGCGTGTAGTACGGCAGGCCGATGTTGATCCGGCCGGCCGGCATCGAGCCGCGGAAGTAGTGGTAGGCCCAGTCGGTGTTGAGGTAGCCGGTGCCGCCGTACTGCGCGGTGGAGTACACGCTCGCCTGCGCCAGTTCGGCGTCCTTGCCGTCGTCGAACAGGGAGGCGTTCGGGCCGACGTACTCGTTCCAGGCGCCGTGCAGGTCGTAGGACATGATGTTGACGTAGTCCAGGTATTTCTGCATCTGGTACGTCTCCATGCCCCGCAGCAGGTAGCCGGAGGAGGGGGCGGCGACGGTCAGCAGGTAGTGCTTGCCGTCGGCGGCGCCCGCGCGGTCGAGCTTCTCGCGCAGCGTCTTCATCAGGGCGTCGTAGCCCTTGACCAGCCCGGCGCGACGGCCGTTGGACAGCGTGTGGTCCAGCGGGTTGCCCGCGTCCTTCATGGTCGTCGCGTACTCGTAGTCGATGTCGACGCCGTTGAAGCCGTACTTCTTGATGAAGTCGACGGCCGAGTCCGCGAAGGTGTTGATACCCGCCTGGTTGACCGACCCGTCGGCGTTGGTCGCCATCGAGTAGAAGCCGCCCGAGTCGACGCGCTTGCCGTCGGGGCCGAAGTAGCCGCCGGTCTCGGCCCAACCGCCCACGGAGACCAGGGTCTTCACATTCGGGTGCTGCTTCTTGTACTTCGTCAGCAGGTTGAAGTGCCCCTTGTAGGGGAGCGCCGGGTCCATCTCCGCACCCGCGACACCGGGCCAGGTCATACCGGTGGAGGCGTTGTCGGCGCTGTCGGGGCCGACCGAGAGCTTGTTGGAGCCGTCGACGTGCGCGAAGGCGTAGTTGAGGTGCGTGACCTTGTCCCACGGGATGTCCGGGACCAGGTAGGCGTCCTTGCCGTCCTTGCCGGTACGCCAGTTGGTGAAGTAGCCGATCACGCGGCGCTTGTGGTCGGCGCCCATCTGCTCGCGGCCGTCGGCGTCGTAGACGGAGCAGTAGGGGACGTCGACGCCGGGGGTCTGGTAAAGCCCGTCGGGGCGACAGGAGGTCTGGTCGGCGGCGGCCGACGGACCTGCGGACAGTGAGCTCATCAGCAGTCCGGCGACGGCGGCGCCGGCGGCGAGCAGGGTGGCTCTCGCTCGGGTGGGGGACAGCATGTGGTCGTTCCTCCTGGGGAGGTCGGCAGAACACAACTGGCAAAAGGGGGTGGGTCGTGTCGGGGTCCTGGTGTGCGCACACCGCCGGACCGAACCTCGGAGGTGACGCAGAGATTAAGAGGACTAGACCAGTGCGTCAATAGGTCTGGACCTTCAGGCGTCAACTTTCCCGACGGCCCCCCGATGACTACGTTGTCGACTTCTCGCCGACGGAAACGCGCCAGGTTTCCTGTGACCCAGCCCACAGCGCTCACCCGCATGGCCGTGAGGCGTCCGTGGCAGACTGGTTCCGTACCAGTAGCAGCGCACTCCGGGGTCGGTGCAATTCCGAACCGGCGGTTATAGTCCGCGACCCGTCCGCAGCCAGCGGCCGGTTGACCAGGTGAGATTCCTGGACCGACGGTGAAAGTCCGGATGGGAGGCAGTGCGCGGCGGGTTGTCATCGGTACGCCGCCGTCGGCGGACGCATGGCCGGGAGTCTCCCGTGACGCCGTGCGTTCCTGGCGTTCCCGTTCTCGGGTTTTTGGCGTTTCCGCTGGTGAGCCGCTCTATCTGTCGTCATCGACAGGCCCCGGAGTCCGTGCCCGAAGAGGCAGGAGGACCCGGTGGACACCGCAGCCGACATCACCGCCATGCGCCGAGCGATCATGCTCGCGGCGCGCGGTCTCGGCTCCACCAGCCCCAATCCGGTCGTCGGATGTGTGATCACCGACGCCGCCGGAGCCGTCGTCGGCGAAGGCTTCCACCAGCGCGCCGGAGGGCCGCACGCCGAGGTCCACGCCCTGCGCGCGGCCGGCGGACGGGCCCGCGGCTCCACCGCCTACGTCACCCTCGAACCCTGCGACCACACCGGCCGCACCGGCCCGTGCTCCCAGGCCCTCCTGGCCGCCGGGATCAGCCGCGTCGTGTACGCGGTCGCCGACCCGAACCCGGGGGCCGCGGGCGGCGGCGACACCCTGCGCCGCGCCGGGGTCCGGGCCGAGCAGGGCCTCCTCGCGGAGGAGGCCGAGGCCGGCAACGCCGCCTGGCTGACCTCGGTGCGCCTCGGGCGGCCGTACGTCCTGTGGAAGTACGCCGCCACCCTCGACGGCCGGATCGCCGCCGCCGACGCCACCAGTCGCTGGATCACCTCGCCCGAGGCCCGCGCCGACGTCCACCGCCTGCGCGCCGAGGCCGACGCCGTGCTCGTGGGCTCCGGCACCGCCCGCACCGACGACCCCCAGTTGGCGGTACGCGGCATCGACGGCGTCACCCAGCCGCTGCGGGTCGTCGTCGACACGAACGCCACCGCGGTGAAGCCCGGCGCCCGGGTCCTGGACGACACCGCGCCCACCCTGGTCGCTGTCGCCGACGACGCCCCCGCCGGTCACCTTCCCGGGGCCGCCGTCCTGCGCCTGCCCCGTGCGGCCGCCGGCCCCGGCCTGGACCTCGACGCCCTCCTCGCCGCCCTGCACGAGCGCGGCGTCCTCTCCGTACTCCTCGAAGGCGGCCCCACCCTCGCCGGCGCGTTCGTCGCCGCCGGGACGGTCGACAAGGTCGTCGGCTATCTCGCCCCGGTGCTCCTCGGCGCGGGCCCCGCCGCCCTCGCCGACGCCGGAATCTCCACGATCGCCGAGGCGTTGCGCCTCGATGTGACCGAGACCGTGCCGATCGGACCCGATCTGCGTATCACCGCCGTCCCCGCCCCTGCTCGGAAGGGAAACTGAGTGTTCACCGGAATTGTCGAAGAACTGGGTGAGGTCACCGCCGTCGAGCAGCTGGCGGACGCCTCCCGCTTCCGGCTGCGCGGCCCCGTCGTCACGGAAGGCGCCCGGCACGGCGACTCCATCGCGGTGAACGGCGTCTGCCTCACCGTCGTGGACACCGCCGACGGCGAGTTCACCGCCGACGTGATGGCCGAGACGCTGAAGCGCTCCAGCCTCGGCGCGCTCACCACCGGCTCCCGGGTCAACCTGGAACGCCCGATGGCGCTCGGCGGCCGCCTCGGCGGACACATCGTCCAGGGCCACGTGGACGGCACCGGCACCATCGTGGAGCGCACCCCCTCCGAGCACTGGGAGCTCGTCAAGGTCTCCCTGCCGCCCGAGCTGACCCGGTACGTCGTGGAGAAGGGCTCCATCACCGTCGACGGCGTGAGCCTGACCGTCGTGGACGCCGAGACCGATCACTTCACCATCAGCCTCATCCCCACCACCCTCGCCCTGACCACGCTCGGCCGCAAGCAGCCCGGCGACCCGGTCAACCTGGAGGTGGACGTCCTCGCCAAGTACGTCGAGCGGCTGCTCGGCGACCGGGCCGGACAGGACCCGCGATGAACCTCGCGAACTGGCTCAACTCCGAGGCCTTCACCGTGTTCGGCCAGCACATCAAGTGGTCGGACATGATCGGCAACATCGTCGGCCTGATCGCCCTGGCCCTCGGCTGGCGGCGCTCGATCTGGACCTGGCCCGCCCAGCTCCTCTCCGGCGTGATCCTGCTCGTCGCCTTCGCCTCCGCGCACCTCTCCGGCAGCGCCGGCAAGCAACTGGTCGTCATCGTCGTCGCCCTGTGGGGCTGGTGGTCCTGGAACCGCGGCAGGCAGCAGGCCCAGGACGGCTCCATCGCCGTCCGCTTCGCCACCTGGCGCGAGCGCGGCGTGCTGATCGGCGCCGCCGCCCTCGGAACCCTCGCCGTCGGCGGCCTGTTCACCGCCTTCCCGTCGCTGTCCTGGGACCCGTGGCCGGACGCGTACATCTTCGTCGGCACCGTCGTCGCGATGTACGCCCAGGCCCGCGGCATGGTCGAGTTCTGGTTCGCCTGGCTGCTCGTCGACCTCGTCGGCGTCCCGCTGAACTTCGCCAACGGGTTCGCTTTCTCCGGCTTCGTCTACGTCATTTACGGCGCCCTCGTCCTGTGGGGGATGCGCGACTGGTGGCTGCGTACGCGGACACCCGCTCTGGAAGGAGCCACGGCATGACTGCCCAGCCCACCTGGCTGCACCCCGGCCACGAACCGCTCCCCGAGAACCTCTCCCTGGACCCGGTCGAGCAGGCCGTCCGCGACATCGCCGCCGGCCGGCCCGTCGTCGTCGTGGACGACGAGGACCGCGAGAACGAGGGCGACCTCGTCATCGCCGCCGAGAAGGCCACCCCGGAGATCGTCGCCTTCATGATGAGCGAGTGCCGCGGTCTGATCTGCGCGCCCATGGAGGGCGACGAGCTGGAACGCCTCGACCTCCCGCAGATGGTCGAGCACAACACCGAGTCGATGCGGACCGCGTTCACCGTCTCCGTCGACGCCTCCGCCGAGCACGGCGTCACCACCGGCATCTCCGCCGCCGACCGCGCCACCACCCTGCGCATGCTCGCGGGCGGCGTCGCGGGCCCCGGCGACTTCGTCCGGCCCGGCCACATCTTCCCGCTGCGCGCCCGCTCCGGCGGCGTACTCGTCCGCAACGGCCACACCGAGGCCGCCGTCGACCTCGCCCGGCTCGCCGGGCTCCGCCCCGCCGGGGCCATCGTCGAGATCGCGGGCGAGGACGGCGTCATGCTCCGGCTGCCCGAGCTGATCCCCTTCGCCCGCAAGCACGGCCTGACGATCATCTCCATCGAGGACCTGATCGCCTACCGCCGCAGCAACGAGCCGACCGTCCGCCGCGAGGCCGAGACCCGCCTGCCCACCGCGTTCGGCGACTTCACCGCGTACGGCTACCGCTCCAGCGTCGACGGCGTCGAGCACGTCGCCCTGGTCCACGGCGCCATCGGCGACGGCGAGGACGTCCTCGTCCGGATCCACTCCGAGTGCCTGACCGGCGACATCTTCCAGTCCCAGCGCTGCGACTGCGGCCCGCAGCTGCACGCCTCCATGCGGCGCATCACCGAGCAGGGCCGGGGCGTCGTCGTCTACCTGCGCGGCCACGAGGGACGCGGCATCGGCCTGCTCTCCAAGCTGCGCGCGTACGAACTCCAGGAGCGCGGCGTGGACACCCTCGACGCCAACCTGGAGCTCGGCCTGCCCGCCGACGCCCGCGACTACGCGGCGGGCGCCCAGATCCTCGCGGACCTCGGCGTGCGCAGCCTGCGGCTGATGACCAACAACCCCGACAAGACCGCGGCCGTCGTCCGCCACGGCCTCGCCGTCACCGGCCGGGAACCCATGCCCGTCCAGGCCGGCGAGCACAACCTGCGCTACCTGCGCACCAAGCGCGACCGCATGGGCCACGACCTGCCCTGGCTGGACGGCGCCCCCGCGTCGACCTGCGCCAACCAGTAACGCGAACACCAACACCACGTAACCAGCATCAGGAGAGACATGAGCGGCAAGGGTGCACCCGAACTGTCCGTACGCAACTGCGGTGACCTGCGCGTGGCCGTGATCGCGGCCCAGTGGCACGAGAAGGTCATGGACGGACTCGTCGACGGCGCCCTGCGCGCCCTGCGCGAGCTGGGCATCGACGAGCCGACCCTGCTCCGCGTCCCGGGCAGCTTCGAGCTGCCCGTCGTCGCCAAGGTGCTCGCCGGACGCGGCTACGACGCGATCGTCGCCCTCGGCGTGGTCATCCGGGGCGGCACCCCCCACTTCGAGTACGTCTCCCAGGGCGTCACCCTCGGCCTCACCCAGGTCACCGTCGACACCGGTGTTCCCGTCGGCTTCGGCGTACTGACCTGCGACACCGAGGAGCAGGCGCTGGATCGGGCCGGCCTCGAAGGGTCCAACGAGGACAAGGGGCACGAAGCGGTCACCGCCGCTGTGGCCACCGCGGCCACGCTGCGCACCGTCAGCGAACCCTGGCGCTGAGTGGGCTCCGGCGACCCCGTATTCTGAGGACCATCATGGCTGACAAAACCTTCGAAGAGCTCTTCGCCGAGCTCCAGCTCAAGGCCGCCGAGGGCGACCCCGCGACCTCCCGCACCGCCGAACTGGTGGGCAAGGGCGTGCATGCCATCGGCAAGAAGGTCGTCGAGGAGGCCGCCGAGGTCTGGATGGCCGCCGAGTACGAGGGCAAGGAAGCCGCCGCCGAGGAGATCTCCCAGCTGCTGTACCACGTCCAAGTGATGATGGTCGCCCGCGGGATCTCGCTCGACGACGTCTACGCCCATCTCTGAGCCGACCTCCCCGCCGTTCCCCCGGGCCCGCCCGGGGCGACACCACCGCGAAACGCCCGCACACTCCCACCGCACGAAGGAAGCCGACCTCATGCTGCGCATCGCCGTTCCCAACAAGGGTTCACTCTCCGGGCCTGCGATGGCGATGCTCCATGAGGCCGGCTACCAGCAGCGCAAGGAGTCGAAGGAACTGGTCCTGGTCGACCCCGAGAACGAGGTCGAGTTCTTCTACCTCCGGCCCCGCGACATCGCGATCTACGTCAGCTCCGGCAAGCTCGACATCGGCATCACCGGCCGCGACCTGCTGCTGGACTCCGGGGCCGACTCCGAGGAGATCCTCCAGCTCGGCTTCGCCCGCTCCACCTTCCGCTACGCCACCAAGCCCGGCACCGCCGCGGGCCCGCAGGACTTCGACGGCATGACGATCGCCACCTCCTACGAGGGCATCGTCGCCGCCCACCTCGCCGGGGCGGGCGTCAAGGCCTCCGTCGTCCACCTCGACGGCGCGGTCGAGACCGCCATCGAGCTGGGCGTCGCCCAGATCATCGCCGACGTGGTGGAGACGGGCACCAGCCTGCGCAACGCCGGGCTCGAAGTGATCGGCGAGCCGATCATGACCTCCGAGGCCGTCGTCATCCGCCGCAACGGCGCCCCCGCCGACGACCCCAAGGTGCAGCAGTTCCTCCGCCGCCTCCAGGGCGTCCTGGTCGCCCGGTCCTACGTGATGATGGACTACGACTGCCGCGTCGAGCACCTGGAGCGCGCCGTCGCCCTCACTCCGGGCCTGGAGTCGCCGACCATCTCCCCGCTGCACCACGAGGGCTGGGTCGCCGTCCGCTCCATGGTCGCCGCCAAGGAAGCCCAGCGGATCATGGACGACCTGTACGAGCTCGGCGCCCGCGCCATCCTCACCACGGCCATCCACGCCTGCCGCCTCTGACGGCCCCGGCCGGCCCGCCCCCTCCGAGAGAAGACCCCGATGTCCGCGTCCAGGCCCGAACAGCCCACCCTGCCGGTCACCTTCCGGCCCACCCTCACCCGGGTGGTCCTGATGAGCACGGGCCTGGCGATGTTCCTCGTCATCACCGTCATCGCGCTGATGCTGGAGCGGCTGACCCCGGGGGAGCGGATCACCTTCGTCTTCGTCGCGGCACTCTTCTTCGGCGTCCTGGCCCTGCTCAGCAGGCCCAGGGTCACCGCCGACGACGCCGGGGTCACGGTCGTCAACCTCACCCTGACCCGCAGGCTGGCGTGGGAGGAGATCCTCCGCGTCAACCTGCGCTCCGGTGACCCCTGGGTCTACCTCGACCTCAGCGACGGCACGAGCCTGCCCGCCCTCGGCATCCAGCCCGGCCTGGCCAAGCAGCAGGCCATCCGCGACGCCCGCGCCCTGCGCTCCCTCGCCGAGGCGCACGGATCCGGGAGCGACGACACCCCGGGCAGCGGCTGAGCCCTGCCCGGTGCGGGGCCTTCTTGTCTACTCTGGTGGGCGGCGGCGCCCCGCGCGCCCCGCCCCGCCCGTTCCACGGCCCCGACCCGGGCCCGCGGGGCTCTTCCTGCGACCCGAGGAGTGACTCCCTCCAGCAATGGACGGATCGTCCGGTAGTACCTGCGCCGCCCCTTCCCCGGAGGCGGCGGCCTCATGACCACCCCCCTGCTGCTCCTCGGAGCGGCCTTTCTCCTCATCCTCGCCAACGGCTTCTTCGTGGCGGCCGAGTTCGGGCTCGTCACCGTGGAGAAGCCCGACGCCGAACGCGCCGCCGCCGAAGGCGACCGACGGGCCCGTACCGTCGTCGAAGCCCTGCGCGAACTCTCCTTCCAGCTCTCCGGCACCCAGCTCGGCATCACCCTCACCTCCCTGGTGGTGGGCATGCTCGCCGAGCCGGCCCTCGCCCGGCTGCTCGCCGGACCCCTTACCGCCACCGGACTTCCCGCGGGGGCCGTACCGGGCGTCGGCGTCGTCGTCGGGATGCTCCTGGCGTCGGCCGTGCAGATGGTCGTCGGCGAACTCGTGCCCAAGAACTGGGCGGTCTCCCGGCCGCTCCAGGTGGCCCGCTTCGTCGCCGGACCGCAGGCCCGTTTCGCGGCCCTCCTGCGGCCCGTGATCACTCTGCTGAACGCGCTGGCCAACCGGCTGGTGCGGCTTCTGGGCGTCGAGCCCACCGCCGAACTGGCCTCCGCCCGCACCCCGGGCGAGCTGGTCTCCCTGGCCCGGCACTCCGCCGAGGCCGGAGCCCTGGAGCAGGACACCGCCGACCTCTTCGTCCGGACCCTCGCGCTGGCCGGCCTCACCGCCCAGCACGTCATGACCCCCCGGGTGAAGGTCAGCGCTCTGCACTCCACCGCCACCGCCGAGGACGTCCTCAACCTCACCCGCGCCACCGGCCTCTCCCGCTTCCCCGTCTACCGGGACCGCATCGACGAGGTCATCGGCATGGTCCACCTCAAGGACGCCCTCGCCGTCCCCGCACCCGACCGCCTGCGCACCCCGGCCGGACGGATCGCCGTCCCCCCGCTCCTGGTGCCCGGGACGCTGCCGGTGGAGGCTCTGCTGCGGCGGCTGCGCCACGAACAGCCGATAGCCGTGGTCGTCGACGAGTACGGCGGCACCGCCGGCGTCGTCACCCTGGAGGACATCATCGAGGAGCTCGTCGGCGAGGTCCGCGACGAGCACGACGCCGAGGGCGCGGGCCGCCCCGAGCTGACCGCCGCCGCCGGCGAGGACGGCCGCCCGGTGTGGGACGCCGAGGGCAGCTGCCGGGTCCACACCCTGCGCCGCAGCGGACTCGATGTGCCCGAGGGGCCGTACGAGACCGTCGCCGGGCTCGTCGCCGGCCTGCTGGGCCGCATCCCCGCCCCCGGTGACCGGGCCGAACTCCCCGGCTGGCGGATCTCCGTCCGCCAGGTCGGCCACAACCGCGCCGAACGGGTCCGTTTCACCCGGGCGACCGACCCGCTGCCGGACAGGGCCGCACCGGCGCTGCTGGAGGCCGTGCGATGAGCATGCTCCAACTCCTCCTCGCCGCTCTCCTCGTGCTGGCGAACGGCTTCTTCGTCGGCGCCGAGTTCGCCCTCGTCTCCGTACGCCGCAGCCAGATCGAACCACTGGCCGCACAGGGCTCCGGCCGGGCCCGCACGGTCCTGCACGGCCTGGAGAACCTGCCGCAGATGATGGCCGCCGCCCAGTTCGGCATCACCGTCTGCTCCCTCACCCTCGGAGCCGTCGCCGAGCCGACGCTCGCCCATCTCCTGGAGCCGGTCTTCCACGCGGCGCACGTTCCCGACGGGCTCGTCCACCCCCTCGGCTTCGCCCTCGCGCTCCTGTCGGTGGTCGTCCTGCACCTGGTCATCGGCGAGATGGTCCCGAAGAACCTCGCGATGGCGGCGCCCGAGCGGACCGCACTGTGGCTGAGCCCCGGTCTGGTCGCCTTCGCCCGGCTCTGCCGCCCGGTCACCACCGCGCTGGGCGCCTGCGCCGGACTGGTGCTGCGGCTGTTCGGCGTCGAGCCGAAGGACGAGGTGGAGGCCGTCTTCACCAGCGAGCAGCTCAACCGGCTCGTGGAGGACTCCGGACAGGCCGGCCTCCTCGGACCGGAGGCGGCGACGCGCCTGGAGGACGCCCTCGAACTGGGCAGCAGGCCCGTCGCCGACGTCCTGCTGGAGCGGGCTGGGCTGGTCACGGTCGACCCGTCGGTGACCCCGCGCCGGATCGAGGCGCTGACGGTGCGCACCGGCTACTCCCGCTTCCCGGTCTGCGCGGACGGCGGGGGCCCCTTCCTGGGCTACCTCCACGTCAAGGACGTCCTGGAGCTGGAGGACGCCGACCGCGCGGTCCCGCAGCAGATCTGGCGCCCGATGGCGACCGTACGGGCCGAACTCCCGCTGGACGACGCCCTGACCGTGATGCGCCGTGCCGCGACGCACCTGGCGCAGGTCGCGGACGCCTCGGGCCGGATCCTCGGCCTGGTCGCCATGGAGGACGTCCTGGAGACGCTGGTGGGGGAGGTGCGCGACCCGGCCCACCGGACGGTCTCGGTACCCCGCCGCACGGTGGACGCGCCGAAGGCGCCGGAGTGCCCCGCGCCCGGGGCCCTCGTGCACTGACGAACGGCCGCGCCGGGAGCCAACGCCCCCGGCGCGGCGTCACACCGAGCCCGGCTCCTGCTTGCCCCGGCCCACCGGACCGCGCCCCGACAGCACCTCGCCGTACGCCTGCATCAGGTCCGGGAGCCGCAGCGTCGACAGGTCCTGACGGGTCAGCTCGCCCGGGTAGCCGGAGAGCCGCAGATCGCGGTAGGCACAGCTCTTCTCGTACAGCGTCCGCAGGAAACGGCCGTTGCCCAGCTCGTCGATCCAGCCCTGGTCCACCACATGGCCGCTGATCGAGCGCAGCTCGTCCACCGCCTCCTCGTCCCACACGTCGTCGTTCTCGGCGGCCAGCACGCTCCCGATCGCGGTGAGTTCGAGCGGCCGGTAGCTGGGGAAGTCGACCCGGCTGGTGAAGCGGGAGGAGAGCCCCGGGTTCGTGGCGAGCAGCCGGTCCATGCCCTCCGGGTAACCCGCGAGGATGACGACGAGATGGTCCCGGTTGTCCTCGGCCCGCTTGAGGAGGACCTGGAGCGCCTCGTCGCCGTACGCGTCGCCCTTGCTGTAGCCGGAGTTGGCCAGGCTGTACGCCTCGTCGACGAACAGCACCCCGCCCAGGGCCGAGTCGATGAGCTCATTGGCCTTCACCGCCGTCTGCCCCAGGAACTCCCCGACCAGATCGGAGCGTTGGGCCTCGACCAGATGGTCGCCGCCGAGCAGCCCGAGCGCGTAGAAGACCCGGCCCAGGATGCGCGCCACGGTGGTCTTGCCGGTGCCGGAGGGACCGGAGAAGACGAAGTGACGCTTCGGCGGCTGGACGGGGAGCCCCTGCTCGGCCCGCAGCCGGGCCATGTTCAACTGCGCCGAGAGCGCCTTGACCTGCCGCTTGACCGGTTCGAGACCGACCATGCGCTCCAGCTGCGCCAGCGCGTCGGCGAGCAGGGCGGGATCGCTCGGCCCGGCCGGGAAGGGCGGCGGCTTCCGGGTCTTGGTGCGGCGGGCGCCCTCGACGGGGGCGGGCGGGCCGGGGACCGGGGCGTCACCGAGCAGCCCCGCGTCGCTCACCGGCCAGGACTCGCGCCCGTCCACCAGATCGGTGCCGAGCAGCGCGTCGCCCTCCGGCTGCGCACCCGCCCCCGATCCGCCCGAACCGAAACCGGTCAGGGTCACGGCGGCCAGATCCGCCGACTCGTCGTACCCGTCGCCCTCTACGAGCGCGGCGAGCCGGGCGGAGGTGTCCATGAAGGCCGGGTCGACCCGGTGCACCGCCCGGTACAGCGGCAGGGCGGCCGCGCTGCGCCCGGTGCCCTCGTGGGCCCGCGCCAGCCAGTAGCGCAGCTCCTTGCGCTGCGGCTGTTCGCTGCGGCAGCGCATCAGCGCCGCCGACAGCAGGGGCTCCGCCTGCCCGAACATCTCCAGCCGCACCCGCGCCATCCCGCCGAACAGACCCGCCTCGATGCCCAGCATCGGATCGTCGACGAGCTGCTCGGTGCAGCGCACCAACTGCTCCCAGTCCTTGACCAGATAGGACCGGCAGGCGTGCAGGAACCGCACCTGCGGATCCGCGTCCACCGGCGGAAGCCCCGCCAACGCCCGGTCCAGCTCCGGCACATGACGTCCGTCCAGCCAGTGCGAGGCGTGCGCCAGCAGCAGATCGCGCTGGCTCTCCAGCACCGGCTGCACCCACCAGCCCAGCCAGTACCAGGAGTTGAGTGTGCGTCGGTGGCGCGCGCGCTGTTCGCCGAAGCGGTCGCGGTGCCGGTACATGCGTAACAGGGCCGTGGTGGTGTCGATGCGCAGCGCGTGGAGGCCGAGCCAGCCGTCCGCCATGCCCGGATCGAACCGCACCGCGGCTCTGAACTCCTCCTCGGCCTGCGGGTAGGCGCCCATCGTGTAGGCGTCCACGCCACGCAGCCAGGCGAGGTCGGCAGGGGCGCCAGCGCCCTGTGTGCCGATGTCCATCAGGTCCCCCACAAACCGTGCCCCCAGGATGTCCCGCCCGCACAGCATGCCCACCGGAGCGTGCTGAATCACGGCGTGGAGGAAGGGAATTGACCACACCGAGGTGCATCGTACCCGCGCACGGGGAGACGACCGCTCGACGGTCGGCCTCCGCGGTGGTGACCCAGGGTGAGTGAATCGCTCTGCGTGGTCGCCGGGGCGGCGGTGGGGGTGCAGGGCGAAGCCCCCGGTCACGGGGGAACAACCGGGGGCTTCGCGTCCATGGGGGCTTCGAAAAGCCGCACAATGAGAACGTAAGACCAGTAAGGCCCCTCGGTCAAGCAGAGTTGGGGCACTTCCGGGCCGATTTCCGACTGCTCAGTATGGCGGGGCCTCATGGCTACCGTGCGTGACGGTTCGGTTCGATCCCGCTGTCGCACGGGGCCCCGCCAGCCACGCGTACCCCTCAGGCAACTGGCGTACCAGAGTGTCGGCGTAGGGCCGTGAGGGATCTTCGGCGAAATGCCGTCCCTCGGCGCGAGTCCACCCGTCCCAGAACCCGGTGAGCCCGGTGCCGTCCCGCCGCCGGCCCCGCTCCCAGGACGTGTCCCGGTCCACCTCCATCCAGCACAGCGCCGCCAGCCACGGGCGCACCTGACGGCGTCCCGCGCCGACCCCCTCCACCAGCACCACCGGAGCCGGCTCCAGGGCCCGTGCCGGGCCGAAGCGGCGCTCCGTCCAGTCGTAGGGGGCGTAGCGGGCGCTCTCGCCGCGCGACAGGGGCAGGAGCACCTGCTCCCGCAGCCGCCCCGTCCAGCCGAGCAGCTCCTCGTGCGTGGCGAGGTCGTCCAGATGGAGGACCGGCGCACCGCCCAGCGCCGCCGCGAGGCGGGCGGCGAAGGTGCTCTTGCCCGAACCGGCGTGCCCGTCGACCGCGACGAGCCGCACCGGCCCGCAGGACGGGGGCAGCGAGGAGAGATCATCGGCGTGGCGGGCCAGGTCGTCCATGGCTCCAGGGTACGTTCCGGCACGAAAGCGCCCGGGGTCCACCGCAGGTCACGCCAGTGGTCCAGACCCATATTGGTGGAGCGGCGGCTGCCGAACCGCTGGTCCGATCCGGCCCGGAACCGGGATAGTTGGCGCACCGCACGGCACCCGCAGACCATTCCGCACCCGACCGGGGGTCACGACCATGACCAGTCCGACTTCGCGCAGAACCGTTCTGACCGCCGCGCTCGCCGCCGCGGCAGCCGCCGGCACGGTGGGCTCCGCCCCGTCCGCGTCCGCCGCCCCGACCTCGCCCGCCGGCCCCTCCGTCGCCCCGGGGGCTCTCGTGGACAACCGTTTCTGGCACACCTACACCGACTGGCGCTGCGGCACGGGCGACGGAACCCGGGTGCTTCCGGGGCCCCGGCCCGGCGTGGTGATCGCCGCCCCGGCCGGCCGGACCGACTACACCGACCCGCACACCGGCAGGACGGCTGCCTGGGACTACGCCACCTGGACCTCCCCCGTGCACCGCTCCGCCGTCCCCGCCACCGAGGTGATCGCCTCCTGGAACGCCCGCACCCCGGCGGGCACCTGGATCCAGGTCGAGCTGAGCGGCGTCTACGCGGACGGCACCGCGACGCCCTGGTTCGTGATGGGCCGTTGGGCGGCGGACGACGGCGACATCCGCCGCACGTCCCTCGACGGCCAGGGCGACCCGTACAGCTCCGTGTGGACGGACACCTTCTCGGTGGACGACCCGGCGAGCGGCGTCCGCCTGATCTCCTACCGGCTGCGGCTCACGCTGTACCGCACCCCGGGCAGCCGCCTCACCCCGACCGTCTGGCGGGTCGGCGCGATGGCCTCCGACGTCCCCGACCGCTTCACCGTGCCCGCGAGCACCCCCGCGCTCGCCCGCGAACTGCCCGTGCCCCGCTACTCGCAGAACATCCACATCGGGCAGTACCCGGAGTACGACAACGGCGGCGAGGCATGGTGCAGCCCCACCTCCTCGCAGATGATCATCGAGTACTGGGGACGCCGCCCGACGGCGGAGGACCTGGCCTGGGTCAAGCCCGGCCTGCCCGACCCCCAGGTCTGCCACGCCGCCCGCCAGACCTACGACCACCAGTACGAGGGCTGCGGAAACTGGCCGTTCAACGCCGCCTACGCCGCCACGTACCGCGACCTGAACGCCGTCGTCACCCGGCTCGGCTCGCTCACCGACGTGGAGCGGCTGATCCGCGTCGGCATTCCTGTCATCACCTCCCAGTCCTTCCGGGAGGAGGAACTGACCGGCGCCGGATACGGGACGGCCGGCCACCTGATGACGGTCATCGGCTTCACCCCCGAGGGCGACGTCATCGCCAACGATCCCGCGTCCCCCGACAACGACGCGGTACGCCGGGTGTACCGGCGGCGCGAGTTCGAGAACATCTGGCTGCGGACGAAGCGCTACGACGCCGGTGGCCGGGTCAGAAGCGGCACGGGCGGGGTGTGTTACGTCTACTGGCCGACCCGGACGCCACCGGGCCGGCACCGCGTGCTGCGGTCGCTCGGCCTGCTGTGAGGATGTGCGCCCCACAGCGGTCCCCGAGGACGCCGTCGTCCCCCGTATGCGGAACGCGGCCCGGGCCCGCGGTATCGACGCGCCCGACCGAACGCCACGACCACCACGCGGCACGTCGCCGATGGCGAGGAATCCACCCTGTTCCTGCCGCCCTCCGACCCGGCCGGGTGCCGGGGCGCTTGCCGCCGCGAGTAGACGCGGGCGCCGGTCGCGTGTGAAGGCGGATCCTCCGGGCGCGGGCCGGCGCCGAGGCCCACCTCTGGTGCCCGGACCCCGCCCGAGCCCGGGCCCGGTGTGGCGTCTGTCTCTTATACACATCT
>NZ_NTGZ01000629.1 GCF_002551245.1 Streptomyces sp. rh34 | reverse complement strand
CGTTGGTCCAGCCGCCGACGGAGCTGTCGCGGGTGTACCACTGCTGCTGGGAGTACGGGCCGACCTGGCCGTCGATCTTGCTGTCGGCGATGTAGCCGCCGCTGGCCCAGCCGTAGCCGTCGGGTGCGAGGTTCAGTCCGCCCCTGACGTGCATCCGGCGGAACGGTGCCGCTTGTGAGACCGCCCAGCGGTTGGTGCCGCTGACCGGGTTCAGGGTCAGGTTCTCCGCCGAACGCCAGAAGTTCTGCGTCGCGTTCCCGTCGAACCAGCCCGCGTCCACGGTCACATC
>NZ_NTGZ01000063.1 GCF_002551245.1 Streptomyces sp. rh34 | reverse complement strand
GTGTATAAGAGACAGGCCGTGGGCTGCTGCCCGGTGCAGCCGGTGGCCGCGGCGAGCAGGAGGGCGATGGCGGCCACCGTGCCCGGTCGGATGCGCTGGGTCATCTGCTGGGCTCCAAGGTCGGATGATTACGACCATCCGACTACATATATCTTCATACCGCATAAGCAAGGAGCAGTGCCGCATATCTAGCTGAACTGGTCGTACCGGCCGACCCCGGCGGCCCCTCGACCGTTCACCGCACCATTCGCCGCACTGAGCGACCGCTCGTCGCACGCCTCGCCGCACCGCCTGTTCCCACGCCGCCGAATGCGTTCGTATACGCCAAGTCGGCAACGAGGCCATCAGGGGCCGCGGCGGGAGAGGGCGTTCATGAGGACCACCACGACGACCGATGAGCGGACCCTCGTCGAGTTGCAGCGGGAACACGGCCCCGCCCTGTTCCGCTTCCTCCTCGGCCTGACCTTCGGGGACCGGCAGCGGGCCGAGGACCTGGTGCAGGAGACCCTGGTCCGCGCCTGGCAGCACCCCGAGGCCTTCGACGCGCCCTACGACTCGATGCGGCCGTGGCTGTTCACCGTGGGCCGCCGCCTCGCCATCGACGCGCGGCGCTCCCGACAGGCCCGCCCCGTCGAGGTCAGCGACACGGTGCTGGAGAGCACCCCGGACACCCTGGACGCCGCGGACCGCGCCGTCCGCGCCCTGGACGTCCGCGAGGCGGTCCGCACCCTCAGCCCCGAGCACCGTGCGGTGCTGGTGCAGATCTACTTCCGCGGCCTGAGCGTCGGCGAGACGGCCGAGGCGCTCGGCATCCCCGCGGGGACCGTCAAGTCCCGCTCGTACTACGCGCTGCGGGTCCTCGCGCGGACGCTGCCCGGCTACTCCCTCAGGTCCTCCGCCCGGAGCAGCGCCAGCAGGGTGGAGGCCTCGGCCACCTCCACGTAGAGCCGGGCGCAGCCGTCGCAGCCCTGGACATGGCGGGCGACCCGGCAGGTCTCCTCGGCGTCCAGAGCGTCCAGGACGTACGCGCCCAGCAGCAGCCGCACATGCGGGTCGTCGCCGGGGTCGGCACTCATTCGCAGCCTCGCATCTCCTGGGCGATCCTCCCCTTCTGCCCACGCGGGGCACCCGCCCCCGGTTCAATGCTGCGTGAAGCCCGGCACCGAGCAAGGAAAGAGGCGAGACGGGATGCGTCCCGAGGACATGGATGGGACCGGTGGGAACGGGCTCCAGGTACCGATGACCTGGCTGTCCACCGAGTACATCGCCGACGAGCTGCTACGGACAGGCGATCTGATGGAGCCGACGACCCTGGAGTTCCGGGCGGGGCGCGACGCCCTCGCGCTGACGATGTTCCTGTGCGGATTCCCCCGCGACGCTCCCCCTCCCCGGGCCCTGCCCGAACCGCGGGTCGACGAGCTGCGGATGCTCACGGCGTACGAGTGCACCTGGCGCGCCTGGATCTGCGAGCGGCTGGCGGAGGCGGGACGGAACGCCGAGCCCGGCGACCCCGATCTGGCGCTGGCGCGGGCGGCCTGGCGCTGGCTGGAGGAGACCGAGCTGCTCGCGGCGGACCTGGACGCGATCGGCCCCGCTCCGTGGGACGCCGGGGCCGGCCCGGCGGGCGACCAGGAGGTCCGTGTCTGGACGCCCGCCTGGCAGTTGGGGCTGCCGCTGGGGCATCTGGCCGTCCATCTGTGCTGAGCCTCCGCTTCAGGAACCGTGCACCCCGGCACGGTACTTGGGCAGCCGCAGCGTGATCTTCATACCGGCCCCGACCCCGGTCTCGATGACCAGGCCGTAGTCGTCGCCGTAGACCTGACGCAACCGCTCGTCCACGTTGAGCAGGCCGATGCCGGTGGAGGCGCCGCCCTCGCCGCGCAGGATCTGCCGCAGCCGTTCGGGGTCCATGCCGGTTCCGTCGTCCTCGATGACCACCTCGGCCTCCGAGCCGGCGTCCAGGGCGCTGATGGTGATGCGGCTGCGGGTGACCGCCCCTTCGAGGCCGTGCTTGACGGCGTTCTCCACCAGCGGCTGGAGGCACAGGAACGGCAGCGCGACCGGCAGCACCTCGGGGGCGACCTGGAGCGTCACGGCGAGACGCTCGCCGAAGCGGGCGCGTACGAGGGCCAAATACTGGTCGATGGAGTGCAGTTCATCCGCCAGGGTGGTGAACTCACCGTGCCTGCGGAACGAGTAGCGGGTGAAGTCGGCGAATTCCAGCAGCAGTTCGCGGGCTTGCTCGGGGTCGGTCCGGACGAACGAGGCGATCGCGGCTAGCGAGTTGAAGATGAAGTGCGGGGAGATCTGTGCCCGCAGGGCCTTGATCTCGGCCTCGATGAGCTGGGTGCGGGAGCGGTCCAGCTCGGCCAGTTCCAGCTGGACGCAGACCCAGCGCGCCACCTCCCCCGCGGCCCGGGCCAGCACCGCCGATTCGCGCGGGGCGTAGGCGACGAGTGCGCCCAGGACCCGGTTGTCGACGGTGAGCGGGACGGCGACGGCCCAGCGCAGCGGGCAGTCGAGGTCGGCGCAGCCACTGTCGAAGGCGGTGCGGCGGCCGTTGTCCAGGAGCACCCGCAGGTGCTCCATGACGTCCTTGCCGTGGTGGTGTCCGGTGCCGTCCCAGACCAGCACCCGGTCCCGGTCGGTGAGGCAGAGGGCATCGGTGCCGAGGAGGGAGCGCAGCCGGCGGGCGGCGCGCCGGGCGCTCTCCTCGGTGAGGCCGGCCCGCAGCGGCGGGGCGGCCAGCGACGCGGTGTGCAGGGTCTCGAACGTGGCGTGCTCGACGGGCGTGCCGACGTCGCTGGGGCGCAGCGGTCGGGCGGTGCGGCGGCCCAGCAGGTACCCGGTGCCGAACAGCAGCGTGGCCAGGACGACGAGAACGGCGATCGCGGCCCCGGTCATCGTTCCCGCCCTGCGGCGGACCGCGCCGAGGAGAGGGCCTCAGGGAGGTGGAAGCGGGTCATGGCGGCGTTGGTGCCCGGGGGTATCCGCCCCGGTGTGGCGAGCGAGACGAGGATCATCGCGAGGAACCCCACGGGGACGGACCAGACGGCGGGCCAGGCGAGCAGGGCGTGCGGCCACCCCGGCGGGCGTACGGCTCCGCTGACGGTGATGGCCACCGCGACGAGAGCGGAGCCGCCGCCCAGCAGGAGCCCCGCGACGGCCCCGGGCGGGGTGAGCCGCCGCCACCAGATGCCGAGGATGAGCAGGGGGCAGAAGGAGGAGGCGGAGACGGCGAAGGCCATGCCCACCGCGTCGGCCACCGGCACCCGGCTCACCAGCAGGGAACCGGCGAGCGGTACGGCGATGGCGAGGACGGTGGCGAGCCGGAAGTGGCGCACCCCGCGCGAAGGCAGGACGTCCTGGGTGATGACTCCGGCGACGGCCATGGTGAGCCCGGAGGCGGTGGACAGGAACGCGGCGAACGCCCCGCCGGCGATCAACGCCCCGAGGAGGTCGCCGCCCAGTCCGCCGATGAGACGGGCGGGCAGCAGCAGGACGGCGGCGTCCGCGTCTCCCCCGTACCGCAGTTCGGGCGTGTAGAGCCGGCCGAGCGCGCCGTAGATCGGCGGGAGCAGGTAGAAGAGGCCGACCAGGGCGAGGACGGCGACGGTGGTGCGGCGGGCGTCGCGGCCGTTCGGGCTGGTGTAGAAGCGGACGACGACGTGGGGCAGGCCCATGGTGCCGAGGAAGGTCGCCACGATCAGCCCGTAGGTGGCGTACAGCGGATGGTCGGCGCGGAAGACGGTGAGCTGGTCGTCGAAGCTGACCCGGGGCCGGCCGTCGCCCTGCCAGGCGAGCACCAGGAAGAGGGCGGGGACGAGGAGGGCGGTGAGCTTGAGCCAGTACTGGAAGACCTGGACGAAGGTGATGGAGCGCATGCCGCCCGCGGCGACGGCGGCGGTCACGACGGTGGCGACGAGGACGTCGCCGAGCCAGCCCGGAGCGCCCGTGAGGATCTTGAGGGTGAGCCCGGCGCCCTGGAGCTGCGGCACGAGGTAGAGCCAGCCCGCGCCGACGACGAGCGCGCTGACCAGTCGGCGGACCTGCCGCGATTCGAGCCGTCCCTCGGCGAAGTCCGGCAGGGTGTACGCCCCCGAGCGGCGCAGCGGGGCGGCGACGAAGACGAGGAGCACCAGGTATCCGGCGGTGTAGCCGACCGGGTACCAGAGCATGTCGGGGCCGTGGACGAGGACGAGGCCGGCGACGCCGAGGAAGGAGGCGGCGGAGAGGTATTCGCCGCTGATCGCGGCGGCGTTGAGGCGGGGCCGTACGGTGCGCGAGGCTACGTAGAAGTCGGAGGTCGTCCGGGAGATGCGCAGGCCGAATCCGCCGACGAGGACGGTGGCGAGGACGACGAGGGCGACCGCCACCCAGGACGCCAGGTGATCGGGGGTGCTCACGGGGCGGGGCGGCCCTCCACCAGTCGGGCGAAGTCGCGTTCGTTGCGCTCGGCCCGGCGGACGTACCACCAGGCGGCCAGGGTGAGCGGCGGATAGGTGGCGAAGCCGAGCACCGCCCAGACGAGGGCGGAGCTGTTCAGGGCTGCGAAGAGCAGCGGCAGGGTTCCCGCGACGAGGGCGAGGACGACGAAGACGGTGAGCCCGGCGCGCAGTTGACCGCGCATCAGCGATCGCACGTAGGCGCCGCCGAGGGCGGTCTGCTCGTCGATCTCCGACTGGGTGCGGTAACGGGGCAGCGGGCGCACCCGCCGCGGCTCCCCCGTGACCACTTCGCGCCGGAGCGGTGGCTCTGCGGACATGGGCTCGGAGTGTAGGCGGCGGCGGGCCGTGCTGGGAAGGGTTCGGAGAAGGACGCCCCAGGTCAGCGGCGGCCTCACGCGTTGCTTCAGCGGCCGCCCTGGCGCATCAGGAGGTCGCGCAGGGCGCGGGTGTGGCGGCGGCTGACGGCCAGCTCGGCCTCCCCGACGCGCACGCTCATGCTGCCCGCGTCCAGGCGCAGTTCGTCGATCCTGCCGAGCGCCACGAGGTGGCGGCGGTGGATCCGGACGAAGCCGCGGGAGCGCCAGCGCTCCTCCAGGGTGGTGAGCGGGATGCGGACGAGGTGGCTGCCGGTGGCGGTGTGCAGGCGGGCGTAGTCGCCCTGCGCCTCGGCGTACGCGATCTCGTCGATGGGGATGAAGCGGGTGACGCCGCCCAGTTCGACCGGAATCTGGTCGCCCGCGCTGTCGTGGACCGGTGCGGACCGGTCCCCCACCTGCTCGGCGACCCGGCGGACGGCTTCGGCGAGGCGTTCGCGGCGGACCGGTTTCAGGACGTAGTCGACGGCCTTGAGGTCGAAGGCGTGGACGGCGAAGCCCTCGTGCGCGGTGACGAAGACGATGAGCGGGGGCGCGGCGAATCCGGCGAGGAGCTGGGCGACGTCGAGTCCCGTGAGACCGGCCATGTGGATGTCGAGGAAGACCACGTCGATCGCGGACGGATCATCGGGGCCCGCGTCCACGGCGCCGCCGATGCGGCGCAGTGCCTCGGTCGCACCGGTGGCGCCCTCGGCGCTGCGGACACGGGGGTCGGCGCGCAGGAGGTAGAGGAGTTCCTCCAGGGCGGGTTGTTCGTCGTCGACGGCGAGTACGCGCAGCATGAGGCCGGAGTTTAGGGGATCCGTCCCGTGCCCCCCAGGGGTCTCGGGGCCGGTGGCCCGGGGGAAACCGGGTCGGTGGTCACTTCAGGAACTTGGAGAGCCTGCGGTCGGCGAGCGGCTTCCCGCCGGTCTGGCAGGTGGGGCAGTACTGGAGCGAGGAGTCGCTGAAGGAGACCTCCAGGATGGTGTCCCCGCAGACCGGGCAGGTCTCTCCGGTACGCCCGTGGACCCGCATCCCGGTCTTCTTCTCGGCCTTGAGCTTCCCCGCCTCCACCCCGCCGGAGCGGGCGACGGCGTCCTCGAGTGTGGTGCGCAGCGCGGTGTACAGGCGGGTGACGTCGTCCTCGTCGAGGTCGGCGGTGCGTTTGAACGGGGACATCTTGGCGACGTGCAGGATCTCGTCGCTGTAGGCGTTGCCGATGCCCGCGATGAGCGACTGGTCGCGCAGCGCGCCCTTGATCTGGCGGCGCTCCCCGGCGAGCAGCGCGGCGAACGCGTCGCGGTCGAAGGCGTCGGCGAGGGGGTCCGGGCCGAGGCGGGCGATTCCGGGGACGTCCTGGGGGTCGTGGACGAGGTGGACCGAGAGGCGTTTCCTGGTGCCCATCTCGGTGAGGTCGAAGCCGTCGCCGTCGACGGTCGTCAGGCGGAGGGCGAGGGACCCCTTGCCGGGGCGGGGCGGGGTGGCCGGGAAGGAATCCTTCCATCGGAGCCAGCCGGCCCGGGCGAAGTGGGTGCACAGGTGGAGCCCGCCCGCCTCGATGTCGAGGAACTTGCCGTGGCGGGCGACCGAGGTGACAGCCGCGCCTTCCAGCGCGGTGAGCGGCGGGTCGTACGTCTTCAGGACGCTGATCGCCAGCGGGAGGACGCGGGCGATCTCCTTGCCGACCAGATGGTCGTCGAGGAAGACCCTCAGGGCTTCGACTTCGGGCAGTTCAGGCATGGCTCCAGACTGCCGCAGCGGCTGGACGGCTGCCTGTCAGGGCACCGGTGAGCGGTCCGTGCCGGTGACGACGGCGTACAGCTCCGTGAACTCCTCCTCGACCGCGTCGGCGAGCCGGTCGAGGTCGGGCAGCGCCTTGCCGTCGGCCACCAGCCCCACGTGCACCCGACCGCCATAGGTGGAGAGGGCCACCGCCAGGGCCTGGCCCCGGGCCAGCGGCGCCATGGGGTAGAGAGCGGTCAGCGGGCAGCCGCCCAGCGAGAGAGCGGAGCGGGGCAGCGGCACGCTGGTGACCAGTACGTCGAACAGCATGCGGGCGGCGTTGGCCGCCAGCGGTGCGCCGAACCGGTGGGCCAGCGGCGGCAGTTGGTCGGCCAGTACGGCGACGGCCCCGGCGCCCTTCAGCGGTCCGGCCGCCTTGTTGCGGTCCATCGCCGTCCGGACCGCCCGGAGCCGCTCGCGCGGGTCGGCCGCGGTGACCGGCAGGCCGAGCAGATAGGCGGAGAGCCGGTTGCCGGGGGCGGAGGCGCCACCGGGCCTGCGGCGGGAGACGGGGACCAGGGCGCGCGGGTCGGCGGCGGGAAACGGCTCGCCGCGCCCGGCCATCCAGCGGCGCAGCGCACCGGCGACGACGGCGAGGAGGATGTCGTTGGCGGTGCCGCCCTCGGCCCGTCGGATCCGCTGGAGGTCCCCGGCGTCGAGGTCGGCGGTGGCCAGGCGTCGGGTGCCGCTGGAGGGTGCGGTGAAGGCGGTCGTGCCGCGCAGGTCGAGGCGGCCGGCGCGGACGACGGAGGCCCCCACGCCGAGTGCCCGGCCGACCTCGCCGATCCGGCCGAGGGCCATGCCCGCCATCTCGCGGGGGTCGGGCAACCAGGAGCGGGGCGGGACGGCGGGGCGGCCCCGGGCAGCGGTGCGGGCGCTGGTGACGGCGGCGATCTCGTCGAAGATCCCGGCTCCGATGGCGACCGCCCGCATCCCGTCGGCCAGGGCGTGGTGCAGCTTGACCAGGACGGCGAAGGGCCCGCCCTCCGCGCCGCCGATGAGGTACATGCGCCAGGGCGGCAGCCCGCGCCCGAGCGGTCGCTCCATCAGCTCGCCGGCCAGCCGGCCGGCCCCGGCCATGAAGTCGCCGTCCTCGACGACGACGTGGCTGACGTGCCGGTGCACGTCGAAGTCCTTGTCCACCGTCCAGGCCTTGCCGCCGACCGGCAGCAGGACGTCCCGTACGCACATGCGCAGCCGGGGAATCGCGGCGGCGCGGGTCCCGAGCAGGTCGAGGATCCGCTCCGGACCGGCGCCGGGCACCGGTGCGAAGACGGCGAGCGCGCCGAGGTGCATCGGATGGGCGTCCGATTCGAGGTGCCAGAAAGCGAGATCGAGCGGGGCGAGAAGCTCGGTACCCAACGGGGGCCTCATGTCGTCGAAGGCGGCAGGGCCGGTGTGCGGCCGGTCCCTCCGCAGTCAATCCTCTGCGATCGGTCACGGTCAAGCACAGAAATGTTACTTACTGTTACGTCGCGGTGAGGTACTCAGCGGGCCGGAATGAGGAACTCGCACCACACGCATTTGCCGCTGCCCCGGGACTCCACTCCCCAGACGTCGGCCAGCCGGTCGACCAGCATCAGACCGCGCCCGGACACTCCCGACTCCCCCGCGTCGCGGCGTCTGGGCAGTGCGCTGGAGCGGTCCTCGACGTCGACGCGCAGCCGTCGCTCGGTTCCGGCGAGCACCCGGATCGTCACGACGGCACCGCCGTCGGTGTGCATGAGCGCGTTGGTGATCAGTTCGTCGGCCGCGAGCTCGATCTCGTCGGCCCGGTCCTTGGCTCCCCAGGCCCGGACCGCGGCCCGGATCATGTGCCGGGACGAACTCAGCGCCTCGGGGTCGTTCTGGGCGACGTGCTGCTGGAGCCGGCCGCCCGGCTGCGGGGCGTGCGCGGCCCGGCGGCGCAGCAGCAGGAGGGCGACGTCGTCCTGGCCGCCGCGCTCGTCGACGGCGTCGCAGAGCTGGTCGGCGAGCTTCTGGAGGTCCCGGGGGCCGTTGGTGACGAGGGTGGTGAGCAGTTGCATGCCCTCGTCGAGGTCGGAGCCCGGCAGTTCGACGAGGCCGTCGGTGAACAGGATCATCGTCTGGCCGGGGTCCAGTTCGACCGTGCCGACCGGGTACTCCAGCCGGCCGAACTCCGCCGAGAGGCCGAGCGGCAGGCCGCCCTCGGACGACATCCTGCGGCAGCTCCCGTCCACGTCCCGTACCAGCGGGTCGACATGTCCGGCGCGGACCACCTGGACGACGCCGGTGGTGAGGTCGACCTCGGCGTAGGTACAGGTGGCGAAGCGGTCCGTGTCCAGTTCGTGGAGGAAGACGGAGGCGCGCGCCATGACCGTGGCGGGGCTGTGTCCCTCGGCCGCGTACGCGCGCAGGACGATCCTGAGCTGCCCCATGACGGCGGCGGCGTGGGTGTCGTGCCCCTGGACGTCCCCGATGACGGCGCCGACCCGGCCGCCGGGCAGCGGGATCAGGTCGTACCAGTCGCCACCGATGTCGCGGCCGAGACGGGCCGAGCGGTAGCGGACGGCGACCTGCGCCCCGGGCACGGCCGGGATCCGGCGCGGCAGCATCGCCTGCTGCAGGCCCTCGGCGAGGTCGTGCTCCTGTTCGTAGAGCATCGCGCGCTGGAGGCTCTGGGCGATCGAGGTACCGAGCGCCATCAGCAGATTGCGTTCGTCGGCGGTGAAGCCCCCCTTGTCCCGGTAGAGGAGGCCGAGTGCTCCGATCGGTCGGGCCTGGGCGATCAGCGGCATGTAGGCGGCGGAGGTGATCCCGAGGTGGCTGATGCCGGGCCAGAGGATCGGGTAGGAGGCGGCGAAGTCGTCGGCGGACTCGATGAAGCGGGGGGTCAGGGTGCGCACCACTTCGCTCATCGGGTACGGCTCGTCCACCCGGGTGTACCGGGTGCCGGGGATGTACGCGCCTTCGGGGCCGTCGGCCACGAGGTGGATGCGGCCGCTCTCCAGCAGGCCCATGACGAGACTGGTGGCTCCGAGGTGGGCGAGCCCCTGGGAGTTCTTGAGGACGGCGATGACGTCCTTGACGGTACGGGCGTGGGCCAGCGCGGCGGTGGTGCCCTCGACCAGGCTGGTGCGCTGGCGGCGCTCCCCGTCCAGCTCGCGCCGGGCCGCGGAGTCGGCCAGTTCCTGGGTGGCGTCGCGGACGATCCCGATGATGCGGCGCGGGCGGCCGGTCCCGTCCCGGCGGACGAAGCCCTGGGTGTGGGTCCAGCGCAGCGTGCCGTCCCGCCGCTGGATGCGGAAGTACGCGCCGTAGTTGGTACGCCCGCTCTTCAGCGCGTGCGAGACCATCCCGTCCAGACGCTGGGCCTCGTCCGTCGGCACGCGCGGCGCCAGTGAGGCCGGCCGGTCGTCGTACTCGTCCGCGGTCAGGTCGAACACGTCGAGGGCGGCCTGGTCCATGTGCATGAGGCCGGTGTCGAGATCCCAGTCGAAGCTGCCCATACGGTTCAGGGCGAGGCTGAGGTCCGGGTGGGCGGGCCAGTCGTCGGGGAGTGACAGGGCACCCGCTACCCGATCATCCATGTGGGCCACTTTGCCACCATTTATCCGATTCTTCTTGTCCGATTCCTCGGCCGGTCCGTGCGGCGCCGAGGTGGCGCCGTACGGATTCCGCCGACGGGGCGCGAGGGCCTGGGGTCCAGGGCCGGTCAGCCGGCGAACACGTCGTCGAGGCCCGCTTCCATGGGCTCGTCCGGCCCGGCGGGCTCGTCCGGCTCGGCGGGCTCGTCCGGCTCGGCGGGGAAGACCTGGGTCGGCTCCGGCGCGACGTCCGGGACCCCCTCCTCCTCGTACTCCCACGGACCCTCGGGCGGCGTGTCGCCGAAGTCGTCGGACGGCTCCGCGGGTCCGGGGTCCGTGGGCCCTTCCGGCTCGGCGGGGCCGGAGGGGGCCGGGCCGGACGGGGTGGGGTCCGGGGGCGCGGATTCGGAGGGGCGGCCCGGCGACGGGAAGAGCAGGTCGGCGTCGGGCTCGAACGGCGGCGGGTCGTCCGGGGTGCGGTCGCGGCCTCCGCTGTCGCCCACGACCCGCTCGATCCAGGTGTTGTCGTCGGCGTTCACGATGATCAGGCTGGTGGCCGCCTTGACGCCGGGCTCGACGGCCACGATGCGCGCGGGGTCGTAGCCGGGCCAGCGCTCCCCCCGGTGCGCGACCTTCCCGTCGGCGACCACGGGCGGGCCCAACGGGTTGCCGCAGGCGCAGCGGACACGGGGCATCCCCCGACTGTCGACCAGGACGGCGGTGCCCGCCTGGAGCACGGCCTGGAAGGCGGTGGCCGAGTCGGCGCTGTAGCCGTGATTGGTGACCTGGGCGTCGGCACGCAGGACGACCGGGGTGAGGGACTTCAGGTAGCCCGGGATCTGCACGGCCTCGATACCGGACACGTCGGCGAAGGCGCGCGCCTTGTCCTCGTCGTCGGCCAGGAGGGCGGTCTGCCGTTCGACATCGCAGGCGGCGACCGACCGGGTGCCGCCGTAGAGCCCCGGCACGGCGCCGGAGACCGGATGGACCGTCCGGGTGGCGGAGGTCGGTTCGGTATCCGGCGCACCGGTGGCGGACGGGGAGGCCGTTTCCCGCGCCGTGGACTCGGTGAACGGACCGGGGCCGGGGGACGCGAGCGGCTGGAGGAGGACGTCCTTGGCCTCCGCGGTGCCCGTGGTGCCCTTCGCCGTCCGGTCGCCGCCGTCGCCGCAGCCGGCGACGGCGAACAGCACCCCGGCGGACAGCGCGGCGAGCGCCGTACGCCGGATACGTCTGGGTGAGCGCACAGAGCTCTCCTGCCTGTCCCTGGGAACGGATGGGTGTCACCATCTGTGCCGCACCGAGCACGGTCCCGCAAGCGGACGGCCGCCCGCCACCCCCGTCTTGAACACGTTCAATAAACCCTCTACTCTCACCCTCAGAACTTGAACACGTTCAAAGCAGGGGGAGTCGTGCCCGCACTGGTCAACGCCATCGTGATGCTGGGCATGCTCGTCGTCGTGCCGGCGGGGCTGCGGCTGACCGGGCGGCAGGAGCTGGACCGGATCCGGCGGCTCTGGCCGCTGTTCGCCGTGCCGGGCGCCGTCGCCCTCTGGCTGCCGCGCTCCACCGCGGCCACGGCACTCGCCTGCTGCTACGCGCTGGGAGCCGTCCTGCTCGCCCTGCACGCCCCGCGCCGGGCGGTCCGCGGCGGCCGGGACCTCGGCCCGGCGGCGTTCGCGCTGATCACCGCGCTGGTCACCCCGGCCGTCGCCGCGATCGCCCTGGTCGCCGAACGGTCGGGGCACGAGCTGTTCGGGTTCGGCCTCGACATCCTCGCGCTGACCGTGCCGCACTTCCACTTCGCCGGGTTCGCCGCCGCCCTGATCGCCGGGCTGGTCTGCGGGGTCTCCGACGGCCCGGCGGGCCGCTTCGCCGCACTGAGCGTGCCGCTGGGCACCCTGCTCGTCCTCGTCGGGTACTTCCTCGACGACTGGGCCGAACTCGCCGGAGCCCTCGTATCCACGGCCGGCATGTGGACGGTCGGCCTGCTGACCTGGCGCATGGGGCGCGCCGACGGCCGGGACCGGACGACGCGACTCCTGCTGCTCGCCTCCGCCGGCGTCCTGGTGGCGACGATGCTGCTCGCGCTGAGCTGGGCGCTCGGCGAGGCGACCGGACTGCCCCACCCCACCCTGACCTGGATGGCCGCCACCCATGGCCTGGGCAACGCGCTGGGCTTCGCGCTCTGCTCGCTGCTGGCCTGGCGGCGCATCCGCACCGAAGAACCCGACAGCACCGGAGGCAGCACCGCATGAGCACCCTCACCTACCCGGAGGTCGGAGCGACCCGCCTCGGACCGCTCCCCCGGGGCTACCACCACCTCCACCACCGCACCCGGATCGGCCGGGGCGGGGCGGACTTCGCGGCCGCCGGAGCGGCGGTCACCGAGTGGCGGATGCACCGCGCCTCGGGCGCGCGGGTGGAGTCCCCGGGGCGCCGCGCGGAGCCGGGCGGCAACGTCCGGGTCTCCCTGGGCCTCGGACCGCTGCGCTTCACGGCCCCCTGCGAGGTGATCTGGACGGCGTACGGGGAGGACGGCCGCACCGGCTTCGGCTACGGCACCCTCGCCGGGCATCCGGAGCGTGGCGAGGAGTGCTTCGTGGTGGAGCTCGCGGACGACGGCACCGTGTGGTTCACCGTCCTGGCGTTCTCGCGCCCCGCCTCCTGGTACGCCCGGCTCGCCGGACCGCTGGTACCGCTCGTACAGCACTGGTACGCGCGCAGGCTCGGCCGTACTCTCCGCCGGATCGTGGCCGCGAGCTGACTCCTGGCCGATACTGGCAGGGATGGAATGGTTCACCGCGGACGGCTACTGGCTCAGTCGGCTGATCTTCCAGCGGGCTCTGGCCGTGGTCTATCTGGTCGCCTTCCTCACCGCCGCGCTCCAGTTCCGGGCGCTGATCGGCGAGCGCGGCATGCTGCCCGTTCCCGAACTGCTGCGGCGCACCCCCTGGCGCGCCGCTCCGGGGCTCTTCCGGCTGCACTACTCGGACCGCTTCTTCGCCGTCGTCGCCTGGAGCGGCTGCGCCGTCTCGGTGGCCCTGATCGCCGGTCTCGACGGGCTGCTGCCACTGTGGGGCGGCATGCTGCTCTGGGCGCTGCCATGGGTGCTGTATCTGTCGATCGTCCAGGTGGGGCAGGTCTGGTACGGATTCGGCTGGGAGTCACTGCTGCTGGAGACGGGGTTCCTGGCGGTCTTCCTCGGCACCGGGGACACGGCCGCGCCGGTGCTGGTGCTGTGGCTGCTGCGGTGGCTGCTGTTCAGGGTGGAGTTCGGCGCGGGGCTGATCAAGATGCGCGGGGACGCGTGCTGGCGGGAGCTGACGTGCCTGGACTTCCACCACGAGACCCAGCCGATGCCGGGGCCGCTGAGCTGGTTCTTCCACCATCTGCCCAGGCCGGTGCACCGGATCGAGGTCGCCGCCAACCATCTCACCCAGCTACTGGTCCCCTTCCTGCTGTTCACCCCGCAGCCGGTGGCGAGTGCGGCGGCCGGTCTGATGGTCCTCACCCAGCTCTGGCTGGTCCTGTCGGGCAACTTCGCCTGGCTGAACTGGCTCACCATCACGCTGGCGCTCTCGGCGATCGACTGGACTCCCCTGGCCGGGCCGCCGCCGGCGCAGGCCGCCGCGCCCCTCTGGTACGAGGCGGTCGTCGTCGCGGTCACCGCCCTGGTGCTGGTGCTCAGCTACCGCCCGGTGCGCAATCTGCTCTCGCGGCGGCAGGCGATGAACCGGTCCTACGATCCGCTGCACCTGGTCAACACCTACGGGGCGTTCGGTTCCATCAGCCGGATGCGGCTGGAGGTCGTGGTGGAGGGCAGCGCCGATCCGGTGGCGCGTGCGGGGACCGAGTGGCGGGAGTACGGCTTCCGCGGCAAGCCGGGCGATCCGCGGCGGCTGCCGCGCCTGTATGCCCCGTACCATCTGCGGCTCGACTGGATGATGTGGTTCGCGGCGCTCTCCCCCGCGTACGCCCGCCCCTGGTTCGGGCCCTTCGCCGAGCGACTGCTCGACGGCGACCGGGACACGCTCCGACTGCTCGGGCACAACCCGTTCCCCGACGGGCCGCCCCGGCAGGTGCGCGCCCGGGTGTTCCGCTACCGGTTCACCGGGCTCCGGGAACTGCGGGCCACGGGATGCTGGTGGCACCGCACCTACGTCCGGGAGTTCCTGCGGCCCGTCTCCCGGCCGCTGCCGCCGGGGCGGGAGAGCGGGGAGACGGGCCGCGGGACGCGCTGAGCGGTCAGCCGATGCCTCAGTCGATACCGGGCAGGATGTGCGGCTCGGCGAGGTCGTCCTCGTATCCGGCGAGCCGGATCGGGGCCGATCTGGCCCAGACCTCGATGTTCCGCAGCTTCTCGGGGCGGCCGGGCCGCCCCGGGTTCCGTTCGGCAGGGCGCATTTCGCGCTCGGTCAGTTCCGGTGTCGTCACCGCGCACTCCTTCGTGTCGCGTCGCCCGGGGCCCGCCGCCGCTCCGGCGATGCCGGGGCGCGACCGCCCCGCGCGGGGCAGGGGTTGGTAAACGTCGGTCGCGGTGGCGCCGGTGTGGGGCGGAACAGCGGCCGGGTTTCCGGCCATGTCCCAGGACGGTCGGGGAACCTTCGTGGGCTCCTCGATGGCGTCCGTTCGCCTCAGCGTAACCAAATGAGCGTCCCTGCGCTCGATAGAACGTGTGCAGTAGGTCACTTTCGGCCACCGGGTACAGCGAAAACCCGGCCCAGGGACCATCCTGAGCCGGGTTCTCGGCCGTCGCGCGGAGACCGCCGGGCCGGTTGAGCCGTTCGGGCTACCAGTTGGCGGGGGCGTAGTCCTTGAGGAAGCAGCCGTAGAGGGCCTCCCCGCCCTCACCGCGCACGATCGGGTCGTAGACCCGGGCCGCGCCGTCGACCAGGTCGAGGGGCGCGTGGAAACCCTCCTCGGCGAGGCGCATCTTGTCCGGGTGCGGGCGCTCGTCCGTGATCCAGCCGGTGTCCACGGCCGTCATCAGGATGCCGTCCTTCTCGAACATCTCCTGGGCGCTGGTGCGTGTCAGCATGTTGAGCGCGGCCTTGGCCATGTTGGTGTGCGGGTGCCCGGCGCCCTTGTAGCCCCGGCTGAAGACGCCCTCCATCGCCGAGACGTTCACGACGTACGCGTGGGCCGCGGAGGTCGCGGCCATCGCCGGGCGCAGCCGGCTGATGAGGATGAACGGCGCGGTGGAGTTGCAGAGCTGGACCTCGAGGAGCTCGATCGGCTCGACCTCCTCCACCGTCTGGATCCAGCTGTTGCTGTCGTGCAGGTCCGGGACGAGGCCTCCCGCGTCGATCGCGGTGCCCGCGGCGATCCGGGCCGGCGAGGCGGAGCCGGTGACCAGGGCGAGGTCCGTGACGTCCTGGGCGCTCAGGCTCTCCTTGCGGGCGGCGGGCAGGGCGGCGACCCGGTCGACCGTGCCGCTGCCGAAGGTACCGATGACCTCGGCGACGGGCAGTTCGCCCGCGGGCAGCGGGGCCGACTCGGCGTTGACCAGCTCGCTGTAGGCCCCCGGGGAGCGGCGCACGGTCTGGGCCGCGTTGTTGATCAGGATGTCCAGCGGGCCCTCGGCAGCGACCGAGTCGGCCAGCGCGACGACCTGGGCCGGGTCGCGCAGGTCGATGCCGACGATCTTCAGCCGGTGGATCCACTCCTCGCTGTCCTCCATCGCCTTGAAGCGGCGGATCGCGTCGTTGGGGAAGCGAGTGGTGATGGTGGTGTGCGCGCCGTCGCGCAGCAGCCGCAGCGCGATGTACATGCCAATCTTCGCCCGGCCGCCGGTGAGCAGCGCCCGGCGTCCGGTCAGGTCGGTGCGGGCATCGCGGCGGGAGCGGTTCTCCTTGGCGCACGACTGGCAGAGCTGGTGGTAGAACGCGTCGACCTCGACGTATCGCGTCTTGCAGATGTAGCAGGACCGGGGCCGCTGGAGGATGCCCGCGATCTCGGCCTGGGCGGAGGAGGAGGGCAGCACGCCCTGCGTCTCGTCGTCGATGCGCTCGGCCGAGCCGGTCGCCGTGGCCTCGGTGACGGCCCGGTCGTGGGCGGTCTTCGCCGCGCGGCGCTCCTGGCGGCGGCGCTGCTTCACCGTGCGGTAGATCCCGGCGGTGGCCCGGCGGACGGCGATGGCGTCCGGGTGGTCCACCTCGATCCGGTCGAGCTCGTCGAGCACGCTCAGGCAGACGGCCAGCCGCTCCGGGTCGATCCCGGGACCGAACTCCTCGATTCCGGGAGCGAGCTCCGGGCTGTTCTCTGTCACCGTCATTGCCGTTCCTCTGTCATCTTCTCGCCGCGGATCGTGGATCACCGCAGGCCGAAACACCCCGCCCAAGTTTGCCATGCGCGGGCCACTGCTCTGTTCGAGCGGCGTACGGGAGGCGTAAGGCCTCGCGCACGAGCGGGCTCCGGCGGAGAAGGCCCAGGAGGCGTCCTCGGTCAGGAGCCGCCGGAAAGAAGTCGGAAAAGAAACGGAAGAGGGACGCATGACTTCGCGAGGACCGGGCAAGCGATCGTCCGACACATTGGGCAGCAGGAGGGTGAGACCATGACGGCGATGTCAGTGCGAGCCACCGGAACGACGCCGCTGAGCGACGGCCAGGCCGGTGCGCGGACAGCGGACGTCACCGGAGAGCTGCCCTGGGTCGAGGACGCCGGAAAGGTCGCCCCGCAGGACGCACGGGCCCTGTCGAAGATCTTCTTCGACCGGCTCCAGCTCCTGGAGGAGGGCACCCACGAGCACCAGTACGCGCGCAACACCCTGATCGAGATGAACCTCTCCCTGGTGCGCTTCGCCGCCTCCCGGTTCCGCAACCGCGGCGGCGACGACACGGAGGACATCATCCAGGTCGGCACGATCGGCCTGATCAAGGCGATCGACCGCTTCGACCTGTCCCGCGAGGTCGAGTTCGCCACCTTCGCCGTGCCCTACATCGTCGGGGAGATCAAGCGCTTCTTCCGCGACACCACCTGGTCGGTACATGTGCCGCGGCGGCTCCAGGAGCTGCGGGTGGACCTCGCCAAGGCGAAGGAGCAGCTCTCCGCGGAGCTCGACCGCGACCCCACCGTCAAGGAGCTGGCCACCCACCTCGACCTCCCCGAGGAGGAGATCATCGAGGGGCTCGTGGCGGCCAACGGCTACTCGGCCGGCTCACTCGACACTCCCTCCGCGGACAGCGACTCCGGCCAGGAGCAGCGGGCGTACGCCGATGTCCTCGGGGAGACGGATCCGGCGATGGAGACCGTCGAGAACCTGCACACCCTGGCCCCGCTGCTGGACCGGCTCGACGACCGGGAGCGCCGGATCGTGCAGATGCGGTTCGGGGCGGAGATGACCCAGTCGCAGATCGGCGCGGAGCTGGGTGTGTCCCAGATGCATGTGTCGCGACTGCTCAGCAGGATCGTCCAGCAGCTGCGCAAGGGGATGAGCGTCGAGGCATGAGTCCGAGGGGCCCCTCGCTCGCATATGCTTCCTGACGATCAGGCCGGACGAACCGCGCCGTCGGACGAGGAGGTGGAGGGTTGACCGAGTCGCCCATCGGTACTGCGCCGATTCCTGTGGGCATCTCCGGAATTCCCTCCCAGCAGGTCGGGGCCTCGCACCACCCCGAGGGCCCGCTGTGGAGTCTGAACGCGTCGATCCTGCTCGTGGAGGACGACGCGGGGGATGCGCTGCTCGTCGAGGAGATGCTCACCGACAGCGAGCTGGACTCCGCCCTCACCTGGTGCAAGACCCTGGCCGAGGCGCGCGCCTTCCTGCGCGCGGCCACCACCCCGGTGTGCGTGCTCCTGGACCTGCATCTCCCCGACGTCCACGGCCTGGACGCCGTGCGCCAGATTCTGGAGTCCGACAGCGACGCCGCGATCGTCGTCCTCACCGGACTGGAGGAGTCCGGCACCGGGCTCCGCGCGGTCGCGGGGGGCGCCCAGGACTACCTGGTCAAGGGCCGTCTGAACCCGGAGGTGCTCTCGCGCGCGGTCCGCTACGCCCTGCAGCGCAAGGAAGTGGAACGGGCCGCCGCCGCGCTGCGCGCCAACCGGCTGATCGCCCAGGAGAACGCCCGGCTGGAGCGCGGGCTGCTGCCCGTCCCCCTGCTGCGGGACGACCGCTTCAGGGCGCGCGCCCGTTATGAGCCGGGGCGGGTCCACGGGCTGCTGAGCGGTGACTTCTACGACGTCGTGCAGACCTCGGACGGCACGGTCCACGCGGTGATCGGCGATGTCTCCGGGCACGGCGCCGCGGAGGCCGCACTCGGTGTGTGTCTGCGGGTGGCCTGGCGTACCGCCGTGCTGTGCGGTACGTCGCACCCGGAGCAGATAGCCCTGCTGGAGGAGATCCTGGTCGCCGAGCGCTCGGACTCGCACGTGTTCGCCACCGTCACCTCGCTGGCGTTCCCTCCCGGGCAAGGGCACGCACAGGTCCTGCGGGCCGGTCATCCCGGCCTGCTGCTGCGTGAGGGCACGGACGTGACCTGGGTCGAGCCCGAGGGCGGCATGGCGCTCGGGCTGCTGCCCGGGGCCGGCCGGTGGCCGACGGTCGACATCCCGCTGCCGCCCGGTGCGGGTCTCGTTCTCTTCACGGACGGGCTCTTCGAGGGGCGCGACGGACCCGACAGCCGCCTCGGTGAGGAAGGGCTGCTCGCGATGGCACGGGCCAACGGGCATCTGCCGGCCCGCTCGTTCGTCGACGCCCTGGTCGCGGGGGCCGCGGAGGGGGCCGCCCCCTATGGCGGGCTCGCGGACGATGTGGCCGTTCTGCATCTGGGCTGGGGATCGGAATCCGATGAGCGGTGACATGACGAAGAAACCGGCACCGGGCGGCCTCGCCGCGCGGCTGTCCGTGCAGAACTGGGTCCATCTCATACTCGGCGGATTCATCGTGGTGGTCTGCTCCTGTCTGGTGATCGGCGGGCTCGTGATGGCCCGGATCTCCGACCGCACGACCGAGCTGGTGGACCGCATCCAGCCCGCCAGATCCGCGTCCTACCAGCTCCAGAACGCCCTCCTCGACCAGGAGACCGGGATCAGGGGATTCGCGTTGACCGGCGATGACTCCTTCCTCGAACCCTATGAGGCGGGGAAGGCCGCCGAACAGGAGCGCCTCGCGCAGGTCCGGCGCCTGGTGGGCCCCGGCAGCCGGTTCGCCGACGACCTCGACGCCATCGCCTCCGCCGCCGAGAAGTGGCGGCGGAGCAAGGCCGAGCCGCTGATGGCGACGGTCCGGGAGCAGGGGCCGAGCGAGGCCGCCACCTCCGCGCAGTTGCAGCGCAGCAAGGCGGACTTCGACCAGCTGCGGCGGGCGTACGGCGCCCAGCAGGGGCATCTCGCCGAGGCCCGCGACCAGGCGCGCGCCGATCTCGACTCGGCGCGCACCACCCGCGATCGGGTGCTGATCGCGCTGGTCACCGTCTTCGTGCTGACCGTGGCGGCGCTGAGCCTGCTGCTCCACCGGGTGGTGGGTGTCCCGCTGAACCGGCTGCGCGACGCCTCCGACCGTGTCCGGTCGCAGGCCTTCGGAACGCGGATCGAGATCAAGGGGCCGTCCGACGTCCAGGCCGTGGCCTGGGCGGTGGAGGACATGCGGCGGCGACTGGCCGACGAACTGGCCGAGGCGCAGGACCGCGAGGCCCTGCTCGCGGAGCAGACGGAGGAGCTGCGCCGTTCCAATTCGGAGCTGGAGCAGTTCGCGTACGTCGCCTCGCACGACCTTCAGGAGCCGCTGCGCAAGGTCGCCTCCTTCTGCCAGCTCCTGGAGAAGCGGTACGGCGAGGAACTCGACGAGCGGGGCAAGCAGTACATCGCCTTCGCGGTGGACGGCGCCAAGCGGATGCAGGTCCTCATCAACGACCTGCTGACGTTCTCGCGGGTGGGCCGGGTGCACGAGAGCTGGAAGCCGGTCGAGCTGGACCGGGCCCTGGACCGGGCCCTGGGCAATCTGACCCTCGCGGTCGAGGAGTCGGGGACGGTGATCGAGCGGCCGGAGTCCCTGCCCGAACTGCTCGGGGACCCGACCGCGCTCACGATGGTCTGGCAGAACCTCGTCGGCAACGCGGTGAAGTTCCGCCGGGCGGGCGTCCCGTGCCGGATCTCGGTCGACTGCGTACGGGAGGACGAGGACTGGCACCTGACGGTGTCGGACAACGGGATCGGGATCGCGCCCGAGTTCGCGGACAAGGTGTTCGTCATCTTCCAGCGGTTGCACGCGCGTGACGAGTACGAGGGCACGGGCATCGGCCTCGCGCTCTGCCGGAAGATCATCGAGTTCCACGGTGGCCGGATCTGGTTGGAACCCGAACCGGGCGAAGGCACTCGCATCCACTTCACCCTGCCCGTGGCGCCCGAGGCGCCCACGCACACCACGGCGGAGCTGCTCGCTCCCGCCCTGCTCACCAGTCAGCCGGGAGATCCTTCGTGAACACCCCTGTCCAGCCCATCGAGGTCCTGCTCGTCGAGGACGACCCCGGCGACGAGTTGATGACCCGTGAGGCCTTCGAGGACAACAAGATCCGCAACACCCTGCACGTCGTGCGCGACGGGCAGGAGGCGCTGGACTTCCTCTACCGGCGCGGCGAGTACACCGAGGCCCCCCGCCCGGATCTGGTGCTGCTGGACCTGAACCTGCCCAAGTACGACGGCCGGCAGGTGCTGGAACAGATCAAGGGCGACCCGGAACTCGCCCTCATCCCCGTGGTCGTGCTCACCACGTCCTCCGCCGAGGAGGACATCCTGCGCAGCTACAAGCTCCACGCCAACGCGTACGTGACGAAGCCGGTGGACCTCGATCAGTTCATCGCGGCGGTGCGCCAGATCGACGAGTTCTTCGTGACCGTGGTGCGGCTGCCCGGACGTGCGTAGGATCGTTCCGGATCTCCTGGAGTGGGATCGTTCGCCAGGGGTAGACGCATGGCGGAAAAGGTCTCCGACCTCACTGCGGCGCCCTGGCTGGAGCACATGAACGAACAGGTCACCTCCCCACCGGAAGATCCGGGTCAGGGGCTGGCTCCCGCCGAGGTACTGCTCAGCGCCGAGGTCTTCGACGGCGAGCCGGGCTGCATCGCGCTGGCCCGTGCGCTCGCCGACCGCTTCCTGACGAGACTCGCGGTGGAATGCCTCGCCCCGATCGGCGATCACACGCGCAGCGACCTGATGCTGGCCGTGAGCGAGCTGGTCACCAACGCCGACCGCTACAGCCACGGTCCCTATCTCCTGGAACTGGAGGGGAACGCGCAGCTCATCAGCGTCACGGTGTACGACAGCAGCACCGCGATGCCCGTGCTGTACGCCCCCGACCCGTCCCGCCTCGGCGGTCACGGCATGGAGATCGTGGTGGCCCTGTGCGACCGGCTCACGGCCGAGCGGGTGCCGGTGGGCAAGCGGATCCGGGCGGAGTTCCAGCTCAGCACCTGAGCCCGGCCGGCACCCCGCCCGCGGTCCGTCCGGGTCCCCGCCCGTGCGGCGCGGCGGGCTCCCCGTCAGGCGTCGAGCACGGCGGTGGCCTCGACCTCCACCAGGTGGTCGGGGACGTCCAGGGCCGCGACGCCCACCAGGGTGCCGGGCGCTTCGGGCGTGGTCCCCAGTCTCACGGCGGCCCGGGACACGCCCTCCAGGAACGCGGGCATCTTCTCGGGTGTCCAGTCCACGACGTACACGGTCAGCTTCGCCACGTCGTCGAAGGTGCCGCCGACCGCGGCGAGGGCCGTACCGATGTTGACGTACGCCTGCTCGACCTGCGCGGCGAGGTCACCCGCACCGACCGTGGCGCCCTCCGCGTCCCAGGCGACCTGCCCGGCGACGAAGACCAGCTTCGATCCGGTCGCGACCGCTACCTGCTGGTAGGCGCCGATCTCCGGCAGCCCGCTCGGGTTCACCAGGGTGATGGCCATGTCGCCCGCCTCCTCGTCCTGGGGGCAGCGCCCCCTCTTCTCCACCGGGCCGGTCGGCTCCGGTCACTTGTGGTTACTCGGGAACCGTAGGAGAGTGGCCGCTGACATGGAAGAACGCACTTTTCGGTGACGGGGGAACCTGATGGTGACCAAGCAGTTCAGCGGGTCGCCCGAAGACGCGGATCTGCGACGCGCGGACTCGCTCGCGCGGGAGATCTTCTCCGACGTCGCCAACAAGTGGGCGCTCCTGATCATCGAGGCCCTGGGCGGGGGCACCCTCCGCTTCACCGAGCTGCGGGGCGAGGTCGAGGGCATCAGCCACAAGATGCTCACCCAGAACCTGCGGATGCTGGAGCGCTACGGACTGGTCGAGCGGCGGGTGCACCCCACCGTGCCCCCGCGGGTCGAGTACACGCTCACCGAGCCGGGGCAGGGCCTGCGCCGGACGGTCCATGTGATGTGCGACTGGACCCATGAGCACATCGGCCACATCGAGGCCTCCCGCCGCGCCTTCGACGCCTGAGAGGCACGGCGCGCCCGTGGCGTCACGACCGGCTCAGCCCTCGTCGTCCGGCCGGCCGAACCAGTCCAGGCACAGCACCAGCGCGTCGTCGAGCGTCTCCGTGCCCCGGTACTCCGCCAGTTCGCCGAGCATCGCGCGCGGGACGGTGGCGGCCGGAAGCAGCCGGGTCGACTGGATGGCACGAGCCAGCGCGCGTTCCCCGTACGCCTCTCCCAGCGGGGACACCGCCTCGTAGACGCCGTCGCTGAGCAGCAGCAGCCGGTCGCCGGGCTCCACCTGGAACTCCTGGACCGTGTACTGCGACTCCTCGAACATGCCGAGCGGCAGCTGCGCCTCCAGCTCGATCCGACGGACCTCCCGGCCACGCTGCATCCACAGCTGCGGCGATCCCGCGTCGACGACGCCGACACGGCCGGTCGCCAGCTCGAAGCGGAGCAGCAGGGTGGAGACGTGGGACGCACCGCGGTGCTGGTCGTAGAGGGCCTGGTCGGCGAGGGCCGCCTGGTCGGCGATGCCGATGCCGGCCCGGCGGGCGTTGCGCAGGGCGTTGACGGCGAGATTGGTGAGGAGGGAGGCCTGTATGCCCTCGCCCATGCCATTGGTCACCGCGAGGGTCAGCTCGTCGGCGTCGGCGGCCCAGTCGAAGTTGTCGCCGTGGATGGCGTACGCGGGCTCCAGCTGGGCCCCGATCGCGAACTCGGCGGCGGTGCACGCGCGGGCGGGCAGCAGTTGCCACTGCATCTCGGCGGCGAGGGTGAGGCGGGTGGTGCGCCGGGCGCGCTGGTACAGGTCGGTGTCCCGTTCGGCGACGAGGATCTCGTGGCCCAGCAGGTCGGCCATGTGGGTGAGCTCGCCGACCAGCTCCGGGGTGGACAGCGCCTGGGGCAGCCGGACGGTGAGGATGCCGAGCCGTTCGCCCCGTACGGTCACGGGCAGATGGTGGTCGACGGCGTCGTCGTGCCGGACCTGCTGTTCGCGGGGCTCCTGGCTGCCGAACGCCCGGCCCTCGGGGCTGTTGTGGAGGGACAGCGGCTCGTTCTCGTCGTCGGGCCGGTCCAGGGACTTGAGGACCCGCAGACCGTAGTCGGCGAGGTGCAGCTCCACCGCGAGAGCCCCGTAGACACTGCTGAGCTCGGCGCGCAGGGTGGCCAGCAGGGCGTGCGGCGCGGCGGCCCGTACCGCGGCCTCGATGTCCGTTCGTCTGTTCACGGTCTCTCGCGCATTCTTCGTCCTGCGACGTGGTAGGGGCCGGGGCAGGGCTGACAAGCAGGCCCGACGGGTGACACAGTGGCTGAATGCCCCACCGAGGATTTCGCCCGAGCAGTCGCGAACAGGCGTCCGCCGACGCCGTCGCCGCCTCGGAGCTGCTGGAGGTGCTGTGGGGCCGGGGCCAGGAATCGGCGGCTTCGGGAACCGTATCGCCCTCCCAGCTTCGGGCCCTGCTCGTGATCGAGAAGCAGGAAGGCACCAATCTGCGGGCGCTGGGCGAAGCCCTGGGCTCGCGCGCTCCCTCCGTCAGCAGGCTCTGCGACCGGATGGAGGCGATGGGGCTCGTCCTGCGGGCGCCCAGCCCGACCAGTCGGCGCGAAGTGGAACTGCGGCTGAGTATGCGCGGCCGCACCCTTCTCGAAGAATACCGGGCCCTGCGCGCCGGCGAACTGAACGCCGTGCTGGAGCGCATGGATCCCGCCGCCCTCGCCGCCCTCGCCGAGGGGCTCGCGGCCTTCCACGCCGCCGCTTCGGAGCGCCTTTCCCCGCGAAGGGATACGGCCGCCCCTCCACTCCGCGATGATGTCGCCGACAGCGCCTAGCCTCATCCAGCCCCTGCTTCCGCATCCATCGGCTCTCCGCCCTCGGCTCTCCGTTTTCACCTACCCGGCCGAGCGACCGTCGGGGATCAGATTGTTACCCGCTGGAGAATGTTGTCAAATGGCAACTGTTACTTCTATCGTTACCCGTACCCGCCGCGACCAGGGACGGAACCACGCCGACCTGTCCGGCAGAACGGCTCTCCACCCCCTTCCGACCCGCCTGAGGTGCCTTCCGTGCTTTCATCGCCCAACGAAGACAGAGCCGTCAGAATCACCACCCGGCAGGAACGGGACGCATCGGTCCTCACCGTCTCGGGTGATCTCGATATCGACAGCGTCGCCCCGTTGGGACTCGCCCTGACCTCCGCGGCCGACGACGGCTCCGGCCCGGTCGTCGTGGATCTCTCCGGCGTCGGCTTCGCGGACTCGACGACGGTGAACGTGCTCCTCCAGGGACACACCGCCCTGGGCGACCGGCTGCGGCTGGCCGCCCCGTCCCCGTTCATGCGCCGCCTCATCGAGATGATCGGCCTCGACACCGCTCTGCCCGTCCTGCCGTCCGTGGACGACGCCATCGACGCCGTACTGCCTTCCTGACGTGCCCGGGTCAGGGGCGGCGGGACGGCTACCGCCCCGCCGCCCCCGACCCGGGCACCCGGTCGAACACGCAGTCCCCGCACAGCCCGCCGCCCGGGCAGCGCCAGTACAGGCAGCAGCTGCGCCGCCGGAACGCCGGGCCGTGCGGGGCCCCGGTGTGGCGCAGCGTCTCGTCGTCGAAGAGCTCGGCCGCCAGCGCGCGGGCCCGTCCGGCCACGTCAGGCCGGTCGTGGGCGCGCGCGAAGGCGACGAGTTCGCGTACGGCTCCGGCGAGCGCGGACCCCGCGTTGCCCCGCAGCAGCTGCGGGGAGATGGCGCCGTCGCGCCGGAACGCCTCGGACAGCGGGTCCAGATGCCCGTACTGGACCTCCTCGCGGATCCGGGCCGCCGTGCCGGGCAGCTCGGTCGTCCCCGCGAGCCACAGGTCGTCCGGCGAGGTGGCCGCCGGGTCCCAGTGGAGGGCGCCGGGCGTCAGGGCGGGGATCCGCCCGAAGAGAGCGGCCGGGCCCAGCGCGAGGGACCAGAGCCGGGCGGCCAGCCCGAGATGGGCGATGGAGGCGGCGACCCTGCGCTCGGGGGCCGCGAGGCGGGCCGCGACCTTGTCGACACGCGCGGCGAGAGGACCGTCGTCCCCCGCGTACAACTCCTCCAGCGGCCGGTGCCCACCGCCCGGCACCGGGGTGGTCCGCAGCGCGAAGAATCCCCCGACCGACGCCAGTAGCACCAGGTCCATGCCTGCTCCCCCTCGGTTCGTTCCCGTCCCGCCTCCGGACCGCTTTCGTGACCGGCCGCACGGACACCGGCGGTGCCGCCGTCGCGGCTCACCGTATCCGCCGGGCGGTAACTTCTGACGCCTGAGGGTGAGAGGACTACCGTCGGGAGGAGGACGTCGGGCCGACGGGCGTACTACTGGGGCAGTAGGCCGAAGTGCAGTCTCAAGGACGACGACGTGGGGCCCCGGACGGGACATCGTGGTGTACATGAGTTCCCTTGCGTTGTCCGTGCTCCTGTCACTGATCTCCGCGGTCGCCTACGCGGCCGGGGCGATCATCCAGGAACGCGTGGCCGCGACCGATGACAACTCCTGGCACGCCCTGCTGCGCAACGGCGTGTGGTGGGTCGCCGTCCTCCTCAACGGGACCGGTGCGGTCCTGCACGTGGTGGCGCTCGCCTACGGCCCGCTCAGCCTGGTCCAGCCGCTCGGCGCGCTGACGATCGTCTTCGCCCTCCCGATGGCGGCTCTGTTCGTCGGGCGGAGGGCCGGGGCGACGGCCTGGCGCGGCGCCCTGATGGCGACGGCCGGACTCGGGGGACTGCTGGCGCTCACGGGGAACGCCGAGCCGCACACCCTGAACGGTCCCGAACAGGTTCTGCTGGCCTCACTGACGTTCGGGGCCGTCGGCGCGCTCGTCGTGCTCGCCCGTACGCTGCGCCGGCCGGCCCTGCGCAGCATCGTCCTGGCCACGGGCGCGGGCGCGGCGTTCGGCATGGCCTCGGTGTTCACCAAGACCGTGGCCGTGGAGTGGACGTCCGGGTCGCTGCGCTCGGGCGCGCTGCCGCTGCTGGTGATCGCCGGGCTCGCGGCGGCGGGCCTGTTCCTGTCCCAGGCCGCCTACCGGGGCGCGGGCCTCACGGCTCCGCTCGCGACGGTGACGGTGGTCAACCCGGTGGTGGCCGCCGCGATCGGCATCACACTGTTCGGCGAGCACTTCCGCCACGGCCTCCCGGGCACCGTCCTGGCCCTCTCCTGCGGGGTCCTGGCCGCCGGCGGTCTGATCATGTTGACGCGGGAGCGGCTGAGCACGGAGCGCGCCCAGGGGCCGCTCGGGGCTCCCGAGGCGGTGGCTCCCGGCGCGCGGGGCGCCGACCCGGCCGTGGGTTCCGGTTCGGCGGACGTGGTCCCCGCATCGGAGAAGGCCGAGGAGGGGCGCCCCTCGCCGTCACCGGTCGTGCCGGAACCCGCGGCGGGGCGGCTGCCCGTGGCGCACGTGGCGTCGCCCCTGCCGCCGGGACAGGCGGTGCCGCAGGTGGAGTTCGGCGCTCCGGGCCCGCTCACGGAGCAGCGGCGGCGCGGCGGAGCCACCCTGCGGCGCCCGCGCTCCGAGCGGACGGTCAGACCCTGACGCCGCCTGCCCGGAGGTAGGCGAGCGGGTCGACGTCCGAGCCGTAGCCGGGGCCCGTACGGATCTCGAAGTGCAGGTGCGGCCCTGTGCTGTTGCCCGTGGAGCCGGAGCGGGCGATGCGCTGGCCGCCGGATACCGACTGACCCGCGCGCACGTGGAGCGCGGAGAGGTGGGCGTACTGGCTGTACTTTCCGTCGTTGTGCCGGATGACGACCTCGTAGCCGTACGCTCCGGCCCAGCCGGCCGAGACGACGCGGCCCGGAGCCACCGACTTCACCGATGTCCCGGTGGGCACGGGGAAGTCCACCCCGGTGTGATAGCCGCTGGACCAGCCTCCGGCCTGCCGGTAGGGAGTGCCGGTGCCGGCCGACACCGGGGCGCTGAAGCCGGAGTGCTTCACGGCGCGCTCCGGAGCGGAACGCTCCTTCTGGGGAGCGGCCTTCTTCGGCGCTTCCTTCTTCGGCGCCTCCCTCTTCGGGGCTTCCTTCTTCGGCGCCCGCTGTTCGGGGGCTTCCTTCTTGGGCGCCGTCTTCGCGGGTGCTTCCTTCTTGGGTTCGGCCTTGCGCTGATCCGCCTTCTTCGCCTCGGGCGTCGCCGCCGGGGGCTTCGGGGCCGCCCTCCGCGCGGGCTGTCCGAAACTCTTCCCCTCCCCCGCCTTCGCCGCCCGGCTCCGGTCGAGGCTCAGCCGCTGCCCGGGGAGGATCAGGTCCGGGTCGTCCCCGACGACGGCGCGGTTGGCCGCGTAGAGGCCCTGCCAGCCGCCGCGCACCCGCTGGGCGGACGCGATCCCGGAGAGGGAGTCGCCGCTCGCGACGGTGTACGAGTCGCGCTTGCCCGGCACGTGGGTGGGCGTCGCCTCGGCGGGACGGGTCTGCGGCTGCCGGGGCGGCGCGCTCTGAGGCGCCGCGGCCCGGACGGGCCTGCTTCCCGCGCTCTGTGTGTCGGTCCCCGCCTCCGGGGCGGCCCCGGGCGCGTCCCCGCCACGGGTGAGCCCCGCCCGTACGGAACAGGTGGGCCAGGCGCCGGGGCCCTGGCCGTCCAGCACCTTCTCGGCGACGTCGATCTGCTGGTCCCGGGTGGCGAGGTCGGCGCGCGGCGCGTACCGCGTGCCGCCGAAGGCCGCCCAGGTGGAGCCGCTGAACTGCAGGCCGCCGTAATGGCCGTTGCCCGTGTTGACGGTCCAATCGCCGCTGGACTCACAGGCGGCGACCTTCTCCCAGACCTCGACCGGTGCGGCCCCCGCCGACGCCGCGGTGATCAGAGGGAGCGCCAGGCCCGCGCCGCCCGCCGTCACCGTGAGCGAGGCTCGGTTGATCCGGCTCGGCTGGTATCTGCGGTGCCGTCCGTTCGCGGCCATACGTGGCTCCCCCACTGGCTTCGGGTCATCTCGCAAGGGGCAACGTAGGTCCGTACGGTGACTGATCACAAGCAAAACGTGATACTCGGCCACCCGCGGCCGGTCCATGGCCGGATTCCGATCTCCGCCCGCTCGGCCCGCTCGGCCCGCGACAGCTTCCGCTCCCCGGACCGATGGAGAGCGCTCTCCACGCATGCTGTGAAGGCGCTCAGGACGGATGACGCGCCAGCTGCTGGACCGACTGGCCCGGCCGGACGGCCCGGTGACCTCCGTGATCTTCGAACCGGGGCCGGTGGTACGGGGCTCGGCCCAGACACCCCCCGGGGCTCCTCTGCGACACGCCCGCGCGACGGGGTGCTAACGTGCCGACCCGGCCGCTCAACCGGTCACCGTGGAAGAGGAGTTGCGCGGGTCACGCCGCGAGACGGGTGAGCCCATGCGCGCGGAGAACGACGCGGAGCCGGAACAGCCGGAGCACCCGGAGCTGGGCGCTCATCGCCGTACCTACCGCCCGGTGCGCAGGAAGCCCTCCGCGTACGCGCTGTTGCTGCTGGCCCTGACCCCCTTCGCGGTCCTCTCCTACCTCCTGACGCTCCTCCTCGGTGCGATCTTCGGCTGGAGCGGCTCCGTCGCGCCGGCAGTGCTCGGCGGGGTGGCGCTGCTGGGACCCTTCGCCGTACGGGTGCTGTGGTACCGGCGGCACACGAGGGTGGAGTTCCGCCGTTACGAGAAGGGCCTCGTCGCGGTCGCCGCCGGCGGCCGGGAAGTGGTCTACCCCTGGCAGTCCACAGCGGTCTTCTCGGACGGCTGGGACCGCCTCAAGCTGTCCACTCCCGAGGGAACGGTCGTCACCCTGGGACCGACGGACCGCAGACCCGCGCTCGGTGGGGAGAGGATCAGGGGTTTGCGCACCCGCACGGTGATCCGGGGCGCCCAGGTCCCCCAGGACGAGGAGTGGGATCCGGCGATCCTGCACGGCGTCCGGAACGCGCAGCTGGCCCCGGCCACCGATACGGCTCTCAACGGGGGCGAAGTCGCTTTCGGGGATCTCGTGCTGAGCCGGGACGGACTGACCGTGCGGCGTAGGCGTGGCCGGGACGACTTCACGACCTGGGAGGACGTCCGCTCCCTCGGCCTCTCGCCGGAGGGGCTCCTCATGGTCTCCTCCCGCGGCAGCGACTTCCCGACTCACTTCATGAGGTACCGGTACCGGATACCCAATCTGGACATCTTCCTCGAGCTCGCCCGTCGGCTGCACGGACGCGCGGCGCGGGCCGCACCCGTTCCGGCACCGCCGGCACCGGAAACACGGCCCGCTCCGGGCCTGCCTGCTCCCGGCCTGCCTGCTCCGGAAGCACCGACACCGGACACACCCGTTCCGGGCACACCGCCCCCGGACACGTCGGCTCCGGCCCCTCCCCCTCCGGCAAGCGCCCGTGATGACGAGCTGCTGGACCTCCTGGCCCGGTACCTCACCTTCGGGATCGGCCTGTGGGCGGCCTGGCGCCTCGGTACCCGGGAGGAGATCGACGGGCTGGGGGCCGCGCTCCTCGCTGCCGTCAGGGCGGTCCTCGGCGGAGTCGGTGGGGCGCTGGTCGGCCTGCTCGTCGTGACCGCCGTCACGGCCGTGTGGAAGGTCGGGGGCGAGATCCTCGTCGAATCCGCGATCCGCTGGTTCCGGCACCGCCGGTACATCGCCTCGGCCGCCCTGTCCCTGAGCCTCGTCGGTGCGCCCACGGCGCTGCTGTTCGTCCTCTTCCGCGCCTTTCCGTCCCGGCTGATCCCGCTGGCAGTGCTGCTCTTCTTCGGCGGCTCCGCCCTGCTGCTCCTGCTGCCGCGGTGCGTACGGTCGGAGCGCCCGGCCGTACGTCACCTTCCGCATCTGCCCGGACTCCTCCTCGTCGTGCTCGCCTGTGAGCAGCTGGTCTCCGGCGACGTACTGACCGCCGCGCCGGCCGCCGGGCTCTTCTTCCCGCTCGCGCTCTGGCTCTCCTGGCGCGGCTGGCGGTGGATGAAGGACTCACCGCGCCTGACGGTGCGGGCGGCGGCCGACGTGGTCCTGTCCGTGGAACTCGGCCTGGTGCTGACGCTGCTCATGGTCTGGCTGGCCAACGTCCTGTCGTTCACCCCGCCCCAGGTCACTGTGGTGCTCGCGGTGGTGGAGAAGGTCCAAGGGCTGACCGAGGTGCACTGGCTGTACTGGATGGCGGCCTACACCGTGCTGGCCGTCGGCAGTTACGTCCTCCTGCGCCGGCCGAGTCTCGTCGCGCGGGTCAGGCGGCTGCGCCCCGCGCGGTTCGGCGAGTCCCGGCTGCCGCTGGGCCTCACCGCCAACTTCTTCCAACGATCCCTCTCCGGCATCAACATCGGCATCATGGTCGCGCTGATCTTCCTCGTCGTCGTGGCTCCGGTGTCCGAAGGCGCGTGGAAACGGCCCGTGGACGAGCGGTACGCACTGGAGGTGCAGCGCCGGGAGTACGCCGAGGGCGCGGCGGCCGCGTACAAGGAGATCCACCAGGAGGTCGTGGCGCACCCCCGGGCCGCCGCTCGTATCGGCGACGTGATCATCGCCGCGCACCGGATCGCTCCTTCCCCTCCCGGAGAGCCCGTGAACCGGGCCGCGTTGGACACCGCCCGGCAAGCCGGACGCTTCCAGGCCGGGACGCTGGATGTCGACGCCCCCGCGCCACAGGCGGACCCGGCCCCGGAGGGCGACGACCTCGACGCGCGGCTCGGGCAGCTCGACGAGAGCCGGCAGCGGCGCGCGGAGCGGGAGGAGCAGACCGACCGGTTCGCCGAGCTCGCCTCGCTCGCGATCACCCGCGCTCTGGACACCCTCGACCTGGGGGACAACCAGGCCGTGCAGCTGGTCAAGGAGTACCTCGGCGGGCTGGTGGAGGACGGCCCGGTGAAGACGGCCTTCCACCGCTGGGGCGAGGGCGTCGGGCAGCCTCCGCCCGAGGGGGGCCGTCTCGTGCGCATAGACGTCCCCCGTCTGACCGCGGTGGCCTACGAGCGCACCGCGGCAGCGGTCCAGCGGGCGGACGCGGGCCTGCTCACCTTCTACGGGCGGTTCGGCATCGGCGTTCCCGCCGAGGACTCCTCGCCGGCCCCCGCCGTCGAGCTGGCGAACCAGCACCGGTACCTCCGACAGGGGACCGGTCCCTGCGCGGGCTGCGCCGCCCCCGCGTCGGGCGGGAGCGGCACGGGAGGCATCGGCACGACGGGAGGCGGCGGGCGGCGCTGAGCGGAAGCCGCAGGACCTGCCCCGCCCCGGCCGGACCCGCGCCCCGTTGGCCCGTCGCTTCCTCGGCGTGCGCCAGGATGTCCCCATGAGCGCCGCTGTGCTTCCTCCACCCCGCGTCCGGGTCGCCGCCTATGTGATCCGGCGTCACCCCTGCCCCGCCCTGCTGGTGTTCGACCATCTGGACTTCCCCGAGGCCGGCACCCAGGTTCCGGCGGGGGGCGTCGCGCCGGGTGAGGATCCGGAGCGGGCCGTCCTGCGTGAGGTCGCCGAGGAGACCGGGCTGACCGGGGCCCGTGTCGTCCGGCGGATCACGGTGGACGAGCGGCCCCATCCCGAGACCGGGCAGCCCCGGCTGACCACCTTTCTCCTGCTCGACGCCCCGCCGGACGGGCCGTCGGCGTGGGAGCACCGGGTCCGCGGCGACGGGTCCGACGCGGGGATGCGGTTCGCCTGCCGGTTCGCGCGGCTTCCCCTGGAGCGCCCGCTGGCCGACGCCCAGGACGCGTGGCTCGGCATGGTGGACCCGCGCTGGATCACGTCGGGCGGCGCGGCCGGGCGCCCCGGCCCCGCGCGGGACACGGCCCGCTGAGGCGCGTCTGTCTCTTATA
>NZ_NTGZ01000628.1 GCF_002551245.1 Streptomyces sp. rh34 | reverse complement strand
GTCCTCCGGCAAGACGACGCTGACGCTGCACGCGGTGGCGAACGCGCAGAAGCTCGGCGGTTCGGTGGCGTTCATCGACGCCGAGCACGCGCTGGACCCCGAGTACGCGAAGAAGCTGGGCGTCGACACCGACAACCTCATCCTGTCCCAGCCGGACAACGGTGAGCAGGCGCTGGAGATCGTCGACATCCTGATCCGCTCCGGCGCGATCGACCTGATCGTCATCGACTCCGTGGCGGCCCTGGTGCCCCGTGCGGAGATCGAGGGCGAGATGGGCGACTCCCACATGGGCCTCCAGGCC
>NZ_NTGZ01000627.1 GCF_002551245.1 Streptomyces sp. rh34 | reverse complement strand
GTGCGGGCCGCCGCGTACCCCGCCTCGCCCGCCGCCGCCTTCGCCGCCGCGACCGCCGCCCCCGCCCCGGCCGAACCCTCGGCCAGCTCCACCGCCGCCCCGTACAGCAGTGGGCGCGCGAACTCCAGGCCGAGCAGGGTGTCCGCGAGGCGGTGCTTGACCGCCTGGAAGGACCCGACGGGCACCCCGAACTGGGTGCGCTGCTTCACGTACGCCACGGTCGCCCGCAGCAGCTCCTCCCCACAGCCCAGCGCCAGGGCCGCCGTGGCGAACGCCGCCAGGTCGCCCGCCGCCCGCGCCGCCTCACGCACCCCGGGACCTGTCTCTTATACACATCTCTGA
>NZ_NTGZ01000626.1 GCF_002551245.1 Streptomyces sp. rh34 | reverse complement strand
CCCTTCCGGCGCGGGCGGACCCGGCGCCCCGTCCGGCCCCGGTGGCGCGGCCGACGGCGACGCGAGCCGCTCGCGTCCCGACCTGCCGTACTTCTCGGACGCCCCGCAGACCGGCGGCGGACCGGGCCTGCCCGGCCCCGGCCCCGGCCGCAGCGCGCTCGACGGCTACGGCACCGAGCCCCCCGGCGGAGGCCCCCGCTCCACTCCCGGCCTCGGGGTGCGCCCGCCCGGTCCGTCCGGCCCCACCACGGGACCGGTCACCGGCAGCTCCTCGCTGACCCCGAATCTCGACGGCGCCCCGGGCCACGGCGGCGCCCCGGGCCACGGCGGCGCCCCGGGCCACGG
>NZ_NTGZ01000625.1 GCF_002551245.1 Streptomyces sp. rh34 | reverse complement strand
CGCCACCGCCGCCACCACCGGGACGACCCGCGAAGCCGCCGCCGCCACCGGGACGACCGCCGCCGCCACCGGCACCGCCGGGACGACCGCCGCCGCCACCGGGGCCACGGCCTGCGCCGGGGCCACCGCCGGGACGCGGGCCCGCGGCGGGACGCTGCGGCATCATGCCCGGGTTCGGACGGTTACCGGCGGGGCCGCCGCCGGGACGGGGAGCCTGCGGGCGGGGCATGCCGCCCGGAGTGGGACGGGCACCGCCCTGACCCTGACCGCCCTGCGGACGCGGGGCGCCGCCGGGGCCACTGCCCTGGGGGCGCGGGGCGCCGGGGCGCTCCGAGCCGCCACCGGGG
>NZ_NTGZ01000624.1 GCF_002551245.1 Streptomyces sp. rh34 | reverse complement strand
GCCGGTCGTTGCCGGAGTACATGGTGCCCTCGGCGGTGGTGGTGCTGGAGGCGCTGCCGCTGACACCGAACGGCAAACTCGACCGCAAAGCACTCCCCGTACCCGACATGGGCCCTGCCGAGGCGAGCAGGGAGCCGAGGAACGAGCAGGAGCGCGAGCTGTGCGCGCTCTTCGCCGAGGTTCTCGACCTGCCGTCGGTGGGCATCGACGACAGCTTCTTCGATCTGGGTGGTCACTCGCTGCTGGCGACGCGGCTGATGAGCCGGATCCGTTCGGTGCTGGGTGTCGAGCTGGCGATCCGTACCGTCTTCGAGGCGCCGACGGTCGCGGGTCTCGCGGAGCGTCTGTCGGGTGCGACGGGCCGG
>NZ_NTGZ01000623.1 GCF_002551245.1 Streptomyces sp. rh34 | reverse complement strand
CGCTCAGAGATGTGTATAAGAGACAGGGCCGGCACGGGGCTCGGCGGCGGACGCGGCGCGGGGGCCAGGGCCGGGATTCCGCTGCGGCTCGCCCACCGGGGCCCGTACGCCACCGCCGCCCTGTTCGACCTGCTGGCCGCGGGAGCGGTCGCCCGGGTCGAGGAGGTGACGGGCCCGCCCGGCCGCCGCACCTACCGGCGCACCCTGCGACTGCCGTACGGGGCCGGGCTCGTCGCGGTCGACGAGGCCTCGCCCGGCGGCTCCTGGCTGGAGGCCCGGATCCAGCTCACCGACCTCCGCGACCTGACCACCGCCGTCCAGCGGGTGCGCCGGCTGTTCGACCTGGACGCCGACCCGTACGCCGTGGACG
>NZ_NTGZ01000622.1 GCF_002551245.1 Streptomyces sp. rh34 | reverse complement strand
CTCGGCGGCCCCGAAGCGGGCGGTGAGCAGCCCGTCGCGCCGGGGCTCTCCGCGGAAGCGGGCGGAGTCGCCGCGTACGGAGGCGGCGCGCAGGGTGTACGTCCCGTACCGCGCGCCGTCCAGGACGGTGTCGGGGGCGAGGCCGTCCAGGTTCTCCGAGGTGGCGGAGGGCAGGGCGGCGGGCTCGGCGTCGTAGGTGGGCGGTCGGTCCCCGAGGTGCCTGACGGCCGGCCGGCCGTCGGCCGTGTCGGCGGCGGCGAGGCCCGGCGGAAGTTCGTGCGGGGCGCCGGGGGCGAGGACGGGCTCGGCCGCTTCCGGCACGCGCGGCGCGGCGAACGTTCGAGGCCCCGGCTGCCCGGCGGGCGCCTCCCA
>NZ_NTGZ01000621.1 GCF_002551245.1 Streptomyces sp. rh34 | reverse complement strand
CCCCCTACGTCCACGGCATGCTGGCCCTGCGCTCCGGGCCCACGGCCGACGCCCACGAAGCGCTGCTCGCCGCGGCCGGGCTGCTCGGCCCGCACGATCCCCGCCGGGCCCTCGACGCCCTTCTCGGCGCGGCCGAGGCCGCCTGGGCGGCGGGGGACGCGCTCGGCTACCTCGACGCCATGAACCGCCTCGCCCGCTCCCCGCTGGAGGCGGGCCTGGAGCACTTCCGGGCCGGCATGTGCGCCGTGCTCGAAGGCCGCACCGCCGAGGGCCACGCCCTGCTCCGCCGCTGCCTCGACCCCGCCGGGGAACCCGGCGACCCGGCCGCGCTGCTCCGGGCCGGGGCCGCCGCCCTGGTCCTCGGGGATGTGGCC
>NZ_NTGZ01000620.1 GCF_002551245.1 Streptomyces sp. rh34 | reverse complement strand
CCGTCCAGGAGCGCACGCGCATCGGCCCCGACCGGCTGCCGGGCCCCCGCCCCCGGGACGTGCGGACGGCCCCGCCGCGGCTGGCCAGGTCCCTGCGCGGGCTGGGCCGCAGGGTGCCCACCGGGGGCCGGAGCGCCCTTGACGAGGAGAGCACCGCCGAGCACGGGCTCACCGACGGACTGTGGGTTCCCTATTTCCTCCCCGAACGGGAGCGCGCGTTCGACCTGGTGCTCCTCGTCGACCGGGCCCCCACCATGCCGCCGTGGCACGGCACCGTCCGGCGGATCGCCGAAGAGGCCGCCCGCAGCGGAGCCTTCCGTGATGTCCGCACGGTCGGGGTGGCCCTGCCCGCCGTGGGCGGCGAACCCGCGCTGCGC
>NZ_NTGZ01000619.1 GCF_002551245.1 Streptomyces sp. rh34 | reverse complement strand
GTCCGCGTCCTGTTCGGCGCGTACCGCCTCGGCGGCCTCCGCGAGCAGCGCCACCCGGCGGGTGAGGCGTTCCGCGTAGGCGGCGACGGACCCGGACTCGCCCCGGACCACGGCGAGTTCGTCCCGCAGCACGGCCTGTTCGCGGTCGAGTGCCTCCCGCCGGGACGTGCGGGCCGCGGCCCGCCGCTCGGTCTCCTGCCGGAGTTCGAGCCGCCCGAGGTGCTCGCGCTCCGCGGCGTCGAGGGCCTCGCGGGCTGCGTGCGTCCCGGCGGCGAGGCGGTGCTCCTCGGCGTGCTCGGCGGCCAACCGGTCGACGATGTCGCGGAGTGCGTCGACGGACGGGCCGGGGTCTGTCTCTTATACACATCTCTGAGCGGGCTGGCA
>NZ_NTGZ01000062.1 GCF_002551245.1 Streptomyces sp. rh34 | reverse complement strand
CCACGAACCCGACGGGTCCGGCGGCGGCGGTCGCGACCCCGGCGAGCGCGGTCGCGCAGCCCAGCAGCGCGAGCCGGCCGCCCTCGACCTTCGCCCCGAGCCCGGCGGCGGCGTCGTCCCCGAGCTGGAGCGGGCGCAGGGCGTGGGCGGCGAGGACGGTCAGCGGGACCAGCACGCCGAGGACGGCGAGCAGCGGCCACACCTGGCCCCAGGAACGGCCGTTGAGGCTGCCCGCGAGCCAGCGGAACGCCTCCTGCGCGTCGGTGACGTCGGAGCGGGCCATCACGTACCAGACGATGCTGGAAAGGCCCATGCCGACGCCGATCCCGATGAGGACCAGGCGCTGGCCGGCGATGCCCTGCCGCCAGGCGAGCAGGTAGATGCCCGCCCCGGCGACCAGGGAACCGGTGAGGGCGCTCGCGGAGAGGGCGACACCGCTGACCTGGAAGAGCAGGGCTGCGGTGACGGCGACCGCGCTGGCCCCGGCGCTGATGCCGATGAGGTCGGGGCTGGCGAGCGGGTTGCGCAGGACGGTCTGGAAGACGGCTCCGGAGAGGCCGAAGCCCGCACCGACGAGGATCGCTAGGAGGGCGCGGGGCAGCCGCAGTTCCAGGACGACGAACTGCGATCCGCCGTCGCCGCCGCCGAACAGGGTGGCGAGGACCTTCCCGATCGGCATCACCATGTCACCGAAGCTGAGCGAGACGCCGAACATGACGATCACGGCGGCCAGCAGTGCGGCGCCGACGAGGACGGAGCGCCGCAGGCTCCGGCCGCGTACGGCGGACACCTGGCGTACGGCGTCGGCGAGCCGCTCCTTGTCCGCGCGCGCGGCGTCCTCGGCGACGGGGGTCGGTCGGCTCACAGTTCCACCAGCTTCCTGCGCCGGACCAGCCAGATGAAGGGGATGCAGCCGATCGCGGCCGTGATCACGCCGACCTGGACCTCGCCGGGGCGGGCGATGACCCGGCCGACGATGTCGGCGACGAGGAGCATGACCGGGGCGAGCACCATGCTGTACGGGAGCACCCAGCGGTAGTCGGGGCCGGTGATGAGCCGGGCGGCGTGCGGTACGGCGAGCCCGACGAAGCCGATGGGCCCGGCGACGACGGTGGCCGCGCCGCAGAGGATCACCACGGCGAGGGCGGACACCAGCCGGATGGTCCCGACCCGTTGGCCGAGGCCGCGGGCCAGGTCGTCGCCGAGGGAGAGGGCGTTGAGCTGCGGTCCGAGGGCCAGCGCGAGGACGACGCCGGCCGCGATGAACGGCGAGACCTGCCACAGCACCTCGGAGGACCGGGCGGTCAGCGCGCCGAGCTGCCAGAACCGGAACTGGTCGTAGCTGCCCCGGTCCTGGAGGAGGATCGCGCTGGTCACCGAGGTGAGCACGGCGCTGGTCGCGGCCCCGGCGAGCGCCAGTTTCACCGGCGTGGCGCCTTCCCGCCCGAGTGAGCCGACCCCGTAGACGAGGAGGGCGGCGAGCAGCGCGCCGAGGAAGCCGAACCAGATGAACTGGGTGGCGACCGTGAACCCGAGCAGGGTGATCGAGCACACCACGGCCACGGACGCGCCCGCGTTGATGCCGAGGAGCTGGGGGTCGGCGAGGGGGTTACGGGCCACGCCCTGCATCACCGCGCCCGCGAGGCCGAGTGCCGCACCGGCGAGCAGCCCGGCGACGGTGCGCGGGATGCGGACCTCCTGGACGATGAGCTGGCCCTTGACCGAGACGTCAGGGGCGAGCACCCCGTCGACGACATCCCGGAAGGGCACGTCGCCGGACCCGACGGCGAGACTGGCGACCACCGTGAGGAACAGCGCGGCGAGGGCGGCCAGGAGCCCGGCGGCGAGTACGGGCCGGCTGTGCCTGCGCCGCGTCTCCCTGCCGCCGCCCGACGGCTTCTCCTTCTCCAGGAGGGACGGGCCGCTCACGACCCGGTCACCGGGGCGGCCGGAATGCGGTGGTGCACTGTTCGTTCCTTAACCCTTGCTCGTCGGCTGCGTCGTCGGCGCGGGCGCGCGGGGACGCTCCCCGCCCGCTGGCGCCTTCGCGCGAGGGCCGCCCCCCGTCGGCCGGTCCACCCCGGACGGGGTACGCGAGGGGACCCAAAGTAAGGTCACCCTAACAGCGCCTGTTCGACACGCGTTGCCGCACCCCACGAGCTCCGGAGCACTTCCTTGTCGTATGCCGCCGCCCCCGCCGCCCCCGCCACCGGTCCGCTGGCCGGGGCCGTGCCCCTGGGCTCGGCGGACGAACTGCGGGAGCTCCTGGGCACCCCGCACCCGATCGTCATCGACAAGGTCCACGACCGGCTCACCGACGACGACCTGGACCTGCTGGCCCGCTCGCCGCTGTGCACCATGGCCACGTCGGACGCGGCCGGCAACTGCGACGCCACCCCGCGCGGCGACGTCCCCGGCTTCACCCACGTCCTGGACCCGGGCACCATCGCCCTGCCCGACCGCCCGGGGAACCGCCGCGCGGACAGCCTCCACAACATCCTGGCGAATCCGCGCGTGGGCCTGCTCTACCTGGTACCCGGGGCGATGGACGTCCTGCGCGTCAACGGCCGGGCCCGCATCGTCACGGACGCCCCCTTCTTCGACGCGATGACGGTGAAGGGCCAGCGCCCGAAGCTCGCCCTGGTCGTCGAGATCGACGAGATCTTCCGCCACTGCCCCGCGTCACTGAAGCGGTCGGGGGTGTGGGCGCCCCGGACGTGGGCGGGGGCGCCTCTCGACGGAGAGTGAGGATGCGTCATGAAGGGGAGCAAGAACTACGGATGCACGTCCTGGCACAGCGCTCGCGCCTGACCTGGACGGCGACGTAGCTTCCGGCGCACGGGCCTCGGCCGAGATCACCCGGTCCAGCGCCACGCGGCGGGGAGCCCCGCGGTGAACCCCGGGGCTCCCCGCTGCCGTCGTCCGGCTACCGGCCGGAGGGGACGGGCTCGCGCCGCATCACCCACAGCAGCGGGCCGTCGCCCGGCAGCCGGGCCTCGCCGAGCACGGTGAAGCCGAAGTGCTCGTAGAAGGGCAGGTTGTCCGGCTTGGAGGACTCCAGGTAGACCGGCAGGCCCGCCGCGTCCGCCCTGGCCAGCCCGGAACGCAGCAGCGCCGCCCCGTGCCCCTGGCCCCGGGCGGCCGGGTCCGCGCCGACGACCGCGAGGTACCAGTGCGGTTCCTTGGGTCCCTGCTGGGCGGCGGCCTGGACGGCCTCCCGGAACAGGGGCGCCCGGTTGCCCAGGATCGCCTCCAGCTCCGCGACGGTCTCCGCGTCGGGAACGGCCTTCTCCTGCCCCTCCGGCGGCACCCAGAACGCGGCTGCCGACGCGGTGCGCTCGCACACCCCGTGGCGGCCGTACTGCCGGGTGAAGATCGTGGTGAAGTAGCGGACCAGGTCGGGCTCGCGCGAGGCCCCGCCGGGGAAGAACCACCCCATCATCGGGTCGTCGGCGAAGGCGCGGGCCAGGGTGCGGCTGATCGACGGGGCATCGTCGAGCGTGGCCGTCCGAGGCGTGTTCGTTATCGACATACAGGTCATTCTGCATGGCGATGATCTTGAGCGGTGGAGGGGGCCCCGGAGGCCGGGGGTAGCCTCCCCGCATGGATCGGCGACTGGCCGCGTACGCGGTGTGCATCGAGGACGGGCGGGTACTGCTCGCGCTTGCCGTGGGTCCGGGTGGCGAGAGGACGTGGACCCTCCCGGGCGGTGGGGTCGAGCACGCGGAGGACCCGTACGACGCGGTGATCCGGGAAGTCGCGGAGGAAACCGGTCTGGAGGTTGTGGTCGAGCGGTTGCTCGGCGTGGACTCACGGGTGGTTCCGGAGGGCGAGCGCCGCCGGGCCGGTGCGCCCGAGCTGCAGAACGTCGGGGTCTTCTACCGCGTACGCGTCACCGGCGGCCGGCTGCGGCCCGAGCCGAACGGCGACACCGTCGAGCCGGTGTGGACCCCGCTGCCCGAGGTCGCCCGCCTGCGCCGGTCGTCACTGGTGGACGTCGGGCTCGCCCTGGCGCGGGCCCTTCCGCCTTCCGGGCACGTCGCCCCCATCCCGGTCGGCGGCCTGATCCAGCACTGAGCGGTCCCCTGCGGAGGGTGTCAGGCCGCTGGTGGCAGCTGCCGGGAAATCCGCCTCTGCGGCATCAGGCGCGCCCGAGCAGGAACATCCAGACCGGCCCCACCACCACGACCACCAGGGCAACTACCGCGGCAACGGTCACCAGCACCAACAGCCCGCAACTTCCCGCGAGGCCGGCGTGCACCTTCGCTTTCAGCCCCTCGGCCTCGGCGTCCGGGTTCCTCTCGGACTCCTCGCCGCCGTACCAGTCGTATCGCTGCATCGCTTCGCCCCCCTGCGATCGCGGCCAGCATAGAACCGGCGACGGGCTCGGCCTCCGCCCGCCCCCGGCACCCGCCGCCCCTCGGGCCATGCGACAGGCCCCCACCCGTCGGCCGAAGGGTGAGGGCCTGTCGTTTGCCGGAAGGGGCCCGGTGGTCTGCCTCAGGCCTTGCGCTGCATCGACGAGCGCGCCGGGTTGCTCTGCTCCGCCGCCTTGGGGTCCTTCTCGCCCGCCTTCGCGCGCACGCCCTGCTCGACGCGCTTGCCGAGGGTGGCGTCCACGTTCGTCCAGTACTGGAACGCCCGCTTCAGCACCGGTTCGGTCACCCCGTTCAGCAGGTGGCCGACGATGTTGTCCACCAGCCGGTCCCGCGCCGCGTCGTCCAGGACCTCACGGACCATGGTGCCCGGCTGGCCCCAGTCGTCGTCCTCGGCGTGGTCGACGTAGGCCGCCCGGGTGATGTCGCCGTCCGCGTACCAGCTCGGCGGGGTGCCGTAGCGCTCCGTGTCGGCCGCCGGGCCGCCCTTGGAGTTCGGGGCGTAGACGGGGTCGGTGGTCTTCCGGTACGCCATCGCCCCGTCCTTGGAGTACGTGTTCACCGGGACGACGGGGGCGTTGACGGGAAGCTGCTGGTAGTTGCCGCCGATGCGGTGGCGGTGCGCGTCCGCGTAACTGAACAGCCGGGCCAGCAGCATGCGGTCCGGGCTCGGGCCGATGCCGGGCACCAGGTTGTTCGGCTGGAAGGCCGCCTGCTCGATCTCGGCGTGGTTGTCCGTGGGGTTGCGGTCCAGCGTCATCCGGCCGACCTCGATCAGCGGGTAGTCGCCGTGCGGCCACACCTTGGTCAGGTCGAACGGGTTGAACCGGTAGTCCTTCGCGTCCTCGTACGGCATGATCTGGACCTTCAGCGTCCAGCTCGGGAACTCCCCGTCGCGGATGTGCTCGAAGAGATCACGCGTGTGGTAATCCGTGTCCGCGGCGGCCATCTGGTCGGCCTCGTGCTGCGTGAACGTCTCGATGCCCTGGTCGGTCTTGAAGTGGTACTTCACCCAGAACCGCTTGCCCTCGGCGTTGATCCACATGTACGTGTGCGAGGTGTAGCCGTTCATGTGGCGCCAGGTCCGCGGGATGCCGCGGTCGCCCATCAGCCAGGTGACCTGGTGCGCGGACTCGGGCGAGAGGGTCCAGAAGTCCCACTGCATGTCGTGGTCGCGGAGGTTGTTGTCCGCCCGGCGTTTCTGGGACCGGATGAAGTGCTGGAACTTCATCGGGTCCTTCACGAAGAACACGGGGGTGTTGTTGCCCACCATGTCGTAGTTGCCTTCGCTGGTGTAGAACTTCACCGCGAAGCCGCGCGGGTCCCGCCAGGTGTCCGGGCTGCCCCGCTCCCCCGCGACCGTGGAGAACCTGATGACCAGGTCGGTCGTGGTGCCGGGCTGGAAGAGCGCGGCCTTCGTGTACGGGGAGACGTCCGCGGTCACCTCGAACTTGCCGAAGGCCCCGCTCCCCTTGGCGTGCGGCTGGCGCTCGGGGATGCGTTCGCGGTTGAACTGGGCCATCTGCTCGATCAGGTAGGAGTCCTGCAGCAGGATCGGTCCGCCGGGGCCGACGGTGAGCGAATGCTCGTCGCTCTCCACCGGGGCGCCGGAGTCGGAGGTGGTCGGCTTGCGCGAGGTGTCGGTCATGTCGTCGCTTCCTCTTGTTCGTCTTCCGCAGACGTGTCGGCGATGGCTCCTACTACGGCTGCCCTGTTGACCCTCTGCCAATGTAGGCAAAACTGGATGAATCGACTCGTCGAGGAACTGCTCCGGCGGACTTCCGTGCCGCGTCAGCGCGATCGCTGCCCTGCGACCAGCCGGTAGACGAGCAGGACGATCACCGAGCCGACGACGGCGGCGATCCATGTCGACAGGCTGAAGAATCCGTCGATCGAGTCGACGCCGAAGATCACCTTGCCGAGCCAGCCGCCGAGCAGCCCGCCCACGACACCGATGACGATCGTGATGAGACAGCCGCCGGGGTCCTTGCCGGGTGTCAGCGCCTTGGCGATGAGCCCCGCGAACAGGCCGATGAGGATCCAGGCGATGATGCCCACGGAAATCTCCCTTTGCGTTGCCGACGCCCATGCACCCTCGTGGTGCCGGGACCCTCCGCGTATCCCCTCAACCGGAACTCACACATCCGCCGGGCCCCGCCCGTCACCCGGGAGCTGCACGATTGACCTGCCCGCGTTACGCCGGACGGGCTCGGACGTGGACCGACACGGGCGTCAGCGTCAAGGGCAGCCGACTGAGCACTTTCCCCTGCCCCATCCGAGTACGGCACCGCCTGCTCACGCCGCTCCCGACCGTGCGAGTCTTCACCCACGGAGCCGGGGGGCTCCGGTCACCGGGCTTGGGTGATGGGGCGGGACGGGGTCGAGCCATGGATCTGTTCGACGCGGAGCTGGGCGGGCGGGACGAGCCCTCGGCGGGACCCGGGGGCAGTTGCTCCTGGGTCACTGCCGTGGTCCTCGGGATTCTGGTGCTGCTGGCGGTGCTGACGCATACGTTCTTCGGGTGGGTGCGGGACCTCCTCGCCGCCCTGTTCGCGTAGCGGCGGACCCACTCAGACCCGCTGCCGCGCCTCCACCGCGTTACGGGTGTCCTCGGCGGTCAGCTCGCCGTTGATCGCCCCTGCCGCCAGGAGGCCGGCCGCGGCCGCACCGATGACCTGTTCGGTGAGGCGGGTGACATTGCCCGCCGCCCAGACTCCGGGGACCTCCGTCGCGCCGGTCGGATCGGTGGAGATGTACGTGCCGATCACCTCGCCGGCCATCTCCTGTGCCACCGGGACCAGGCCCAGCGATTCCAGTACGGCCGAACGCGCGACGAAGCGCGCCTGGATCACCAGCGCCTCGCGCGGGATCACCCGGCCGCCGGCCAGCCGTACGCCGGTGAACCGGTCGTCCGCGACCTCCAGCGCCGTCACCTCGCCGTCCACCACCGCCACGCCCCGGGCCGCCAGCTCCTCGTACTCCTCGTCCGAGGGCTCCGGGCCCGTGTGGCGGAAGAGGGTGACGTCCGCGCTCCACTGCCGCCACATCAGCGCCTGGTGCACGGCGAGGGGGCCGGTGGCGAGTACGCCGATCGGGCGGTCCGCCACCTCGTGGCCGTGGCAGTACGGGCAGTGCAGCACCTCGCGCCCCCAGCGCTCCGCCAGGCCCGGCACGGGCGGCAGCTCGTCGACGAGCCCCGTCGTCACCAGCAGCCTGCGCGCCTCGACGCTCCTGCCGTCCTCCGTCGCCACCCGGAAACCCTGCTCCCCCGGCAGCCGCTCGGCCGAGGCCACCCGGCCCTCGACGATCTCCGCGCCGTACCCGGTGGCCTCGCCCCGGCCGATCGCCAGCAGCTCGCCGGGCGGGGTCGACTCCCGGCCCAGGTAGTTGTGCACATGGGACGCGGGAGCGTTACGGGGCTCGCCCGCGTCGATCACCAGGACCGAGCGCCGGGCCCGCGCCAGGGCCAGTGCCCCGCTCAGGCCGGCCGCCCCTCCGCCCACGATCACCACGTCGTACCGCTGCTGCTTCATGTCGTCGCTCCTGCTCTCCATACGGATCACCTCCGGTTGATGAAGAGAGTGCTCCCACGAGGCCGAAACGACAAACATCCTTGCCGAAACGGCAAGTCACGCGATGCTGAACTCGCACCACACGATCTTGCCGGGGTTCCTCTCCCCCACCCCCCATGTGTCCGCCAGCGCCGCGACCAGCAGCAGCCCGCGCCCGCCCTCGTCATCAGCCCCGGGCAGGTCGTCCGCCGGGCGCACCTCACCGCCGCCACTGTCGTGCAGCTCGACGCGGAGCGCGTTCTCGACCCGCTCCAGGTAGATGTGAACCTTGAAGCCGCGCCCCGGCGGGACACCGTGGCGGAGCGCGTTGGTCGCCAGTTCGGTTACGCAGAGCAGCACGCCGTCCGTGCGCTTCTCGCACTCCCACTCGACCAGCGCCTGGCGGGTGAACTTGCGTACGACCGGGATCGACCTGCGCTCACGACAGTAGAAGGCGGCGCGGTAGTACGGGAGTTGAGTTGTCTCGTTCACGCTTCCACGCTCACACGGTGTAACTACGCTTCAGCAGGGTGACCCCGAAGTGATGCGTGAGCAGCTTCTCCACCTGCGACGCTGCATGGACCTGCCGTTCGTCACCATCCAGATCATGCCCCGCAACACCCCTCGGCACGCCGGGCTCTCGGGGCCGCTCATCCTGCTGGAGACACCGGACCACGACGGGCTCGCCTACATCGACGGCCAGCTGCGCGGCGAGCTGTACGACGAACCCTCCGACGTCAGCGCACTTATGCAGAGGTATGGGATGCTGCGTTCCCAGGCGCTCACCGTCGCGGAGAGCACCCGGCTACTGGACGCACTGCTTGACGCACTGCTTGGAGAGACATGTCCCGCGCAGCACACCCCGCCCCCGGTTCCACAGCCCTCCACTGGTTCAAGTCCAGCTACAGCAACGGTGACGGCGGAGCCTGCGTCGAAGTCGCCGCCCACCCCTCCGCCGTCCACATCCGCGACTCCAAGGTGACCGACGGCCCCGTCCTCACCGTCGAGCCCGCCGCCTGGAGCGCCTTCGTCCACGGCAGCGCGGCCGCCTGAGCCACCCCCGTACACGAAAAGGCCCCGCCCCGCCCCCGGCCGCCAACTCGGCCGGAAGCGGGGCGGTTCCCGTCTGTGCGCCGCGGGATCAGTAGCGCACCCACAGCTCGTAGACGCTCGGCTTGGCCGCGAACGGCTTGCAGATGAACAGGGGGCTCCAGATGTGGTTGGCGGCGCCGGCCGCACCCGCGGCCTGGCAGGCCGCCTGCGACGCGTAGTGGCCACGGATCGTGTAACCCGAGCCCACCGCGGAGGCGGTGGAGGCCGTGCCGAGAGCCATCGCGGCCGCCGCCACAGCAGTGACCGCGATGGTGGTGATACGTCGACGCATGTCGGTAACTCCGTTTCCAGTCGACGCACATGACTGTGCGTCAGTGAATGGGTAGAGCCGAGCCGATCAGCGCGCGCCGCCAGGGAAAAACTAGCGAGCGGAGCCCCGCCGCACAATAGGTCTGGACCATTAAGGCATCGCATATGCCCCATGGCCGTAAACCTCTGTCGTGCCGCATATTTCGTTCCAGCGGCTCACGAACCGGCCGAGCGCTCCACCGGGATCCACAGCTCCGCCTCCGCCCGCTTCCCCTCCTCCGTCAGCCGCACCCGCAGGATCTCGGGGCCGGGTTGGGAGGCGTACGGGTTCGACGGGAACCACTGGGTGAACACGTCCCGCCAGAGGTACTGCAGGGCCTGCGGGAACGCGCCTTCGTTCGTGAAGACCGCCCACGTCCCCGCCGGTACGGAGAGGGAGTCCAGGCCTTCCGGAGGCTCCGCCCCGCTCACCACCCCGTGGTAGTAGTCGAGTTCGGTGCCCTCCGCGCGGCTCGGGTCGAGCTGGTCGCTCACCCCGACGATCCCCGCCGGCTCCTGGTCCGAGAGGGCCGCGATGCGGTCCAGCTCCTCCCGGCCGATCCCCCGGATGAACTCCGCGATGGCCGGATTCGGCCCCTCGTGGATGAGCGGGACGCGGGCCTTCCTGCCCACCACCCGGAATGTGTCCTTCTCCACCAGCTTGTACTGCATGGCCGTACTCCCTTCGACGACGAGTCGGAAGGTCAGCCGTTGCTGGGACCGCAGAACCGCGCCGCCGCGCCGGGCCTCGCCGGGGCCGATGCCGTGCACGGCCCGAAAGGCGCGGGCGAAGCCCTCTCCCGTGTCGTAGCCGTACCGCACCGCCACGTCCAGCAGTGTCCGGTCGGGGGCTCCGAGCACCTCGGCTCCCGCGACCGTCATGCGCCGGCGACGGATGTACTCCGACAGCGGGAGGCCCGCGAGCGCGGAGAACATCCGGCGGAAGTGGTACTCCGACGTCATCGCGATACGCGCGAGCTCCGCCACCTCGATGCGCTCACCGAGATGCGCCTCGATGTGCTCCATCGCGTCGTTCAGCCGTTCCAGCAACCGCTGACTCCTTCCCTTGCTCGTTCACCGTAGGGAGGGGCCATCCTGCCGGACCCGACCGTCCGTGCCCGGATCGGTCGGGCCGGCGAAGCACTACTTCCCGGGCTTCGCCAGCAGCTCCACCAGGGACGAGAAGCTGTCCGCGCCGTGTCCCGCCGCCATGCCCCGGCGGAACAGGTCGGCGACGGCGGCCGGGACGGCGGTGTCGACTCCCGCGTCGGCGTTGGTCTGCAGGACGTGCTCGACGCTCGCCATCCCCATGGCCAGGCGGTCCACGTCGCCGACGTGCACTCCCGCGTCGATGCGGTCGGCGTAGAAGGCGAAGAACTGCGAGAGGGAGTTCGCCGTGTCGTCGGCGTGCGGCAGGAAGTCGGCCGCCGTCAAACCGTTCGCGCGGGCAAGGGCGACGGCCTGCCAGTAACCCAGCATGGCGGTCCAGAACATGCCCACGCCGAGCTGGTAGAGCAGCGCGGCACGCCCCGGGTCCTCGCCGTGGTGCTCGGCCCGGCCCGTCAACGCTTCGAGCACCACCAGGTGCCGATCGAACAGTTCGCGCGGCCCGCTGTAGAAGGTCGACGACTCGGGCTGCCCGATGCCGGACGGAGGCGAGTTGACACCGCCGGTGAGCTGTACCGCACCGTGTCCGGCCGCCCAGTCGGCCCCGGCGCGGGCCTCCTCGGGCGTGGCGGAGGTGAGGTTCAGCAGGACCCGGCCGCCCAGGGCCGGCGCGGCGGGCTCCAGTACGGCGCGGACCGCCGCATAGTCCGTGAGGCTGAGGATGACCACCTCGTTCGCCGCGACGGCATCGGCGGGGCTCGGCGCGAGGGCCGCCCCCCGGGCCACCAGGTCGTCCGCGCGGGAGGCGGTGCGGTTCCAGACGGTGACCGCGTATCCGCGGTCGAGTAAGGCCGCGGCCATGGCCCGGCCCATGGGGCCCAGTCCGAGGACGGTGACCGCGTTCTGTGCGCTGTTCATTGCCTACCTCCGACAGATCAGCCAGGACAGGGAGTCAGCGCCCGCCCCGACTAAAACGATCGCTCTATTCAGAGCATGCCGAGAAGCTGGCACAGCTCTAGAACGAACGCTCTACTTAGCGCCCGCTGCAGTGACGGCATGCAGACCAGCACCCGGGACCGGATCGTCGTGGCGGCCGCGCGCCTTCTCCAGCGGCAGGGCTACGTCGGCACCGGCATCAAGCAGATCGCCGCGGAGTCGCAGGCCACGCTCGGATCGATCTACCACTTCTTCCCGGGCGGCAAGGAGGCCGTCGCCGTCGCCGCGATCCGGTACAGCGCTCAGGAGTTCGCGGCGCTCCTGGGGGAAGCCCTGGACAGCGAGCCCGATCCGGCGGAGGCGGTGCTCTCCTGCACCCGCCGGTTGGCCGCCGGACTCAAGGAGTCGGGCTGGGTCGACGGCTGCCCGGTGACGGCGGCGGCACTGGAGACGCTCGGGACCGACTCGGACCTCCAGCAGGTCTGCGCCGACGCGCTGAACGGCTGGGAGCGGCTCGTCCGCGACAAGTTGCTGGGCTGCGGGTTCCCGGCGGAGGACGCCCGCGAGCTGGCGACCACCGTCATCAGCGCCATGGAGGGCGCCGAGGTCACGGCCCAGGTCAACCGGAGCGAGGAACCCCTCCTGGCGGCGGGCCGGCAATTGGCGCGCCTCGTGAGGTCGTACGGGGTCGATGTGCCCAGCCGCTGAGGTACGGCCGGCACGTCGAGGTCGCACCACCGCCCGGCCGCGTGCCGGGATCGGGCGATTTCCGCGAAGTTGCCGGATCCGCCGCCGACCGGCGAGGGTGGCCGGGTGACCTTGCTACTGACACGTTCCCGGATCACCGAGCTGCTCGACCCCGACACCGTGATGACCGGACTGCGCGCGGGCTTCCTCGCAGCCGGTCCGGACGTTCGACCGTTGCGCGTGCGCACGGACCTTCCCGGGCCGGGCACGGCGACAGCGCTGCTGCCCGGAGTGATCGACGGGATTCCGGCCTACACGGTGAAGGTCAACGCCAAGTTCCCCGACGCGACTCCCGCGTTGCGCGGGCTCGTCTGTCTGCATGACCTGGCGGACGGAGAGCTGCTGGCCGTGCTCGACTCGGCGACGGTCACGGCCTGGCGCACCGGGCTGGCCGCGGCTCTGGCGACGCACGTGCTCGCCGCAGGCCACGCCGGATCGGTGAGCGTCGTCGGTGCGGGCGCCCAGGCCCGGATGGTGCTGCGGGGTCTCGCCCGGCTGCGCGAACTGACCGGGCTGACCGTGTGCGACTCCGACCCCGCACGGGCGGCCGCGTTCGCCTCGGAACACGAACGTCTCCTGGGCATCCCGGTCGAGACGACTGCCGACCCCCGGCGCGCCGCCGCACGCGGGGACATCGTCGTCCTGGCGACATGGTCACGCAGCCCGCTGCTCGACGCCTCCGACCTGCGCCCCGGTATGCACATCACCACGCTCGGCGCCGATGAACCCGGCAAGGTCGAACTCGCCGCCGACGCACTGCGACGCGCCCTCACCGTGGTCGACGACCTCGAACTCGCCGTCGCCATGGGGGCGCTCGGCAACAGCGGACTGGGCACGGACGCCGCGCACGCCTCGCTCGGGCAGGTGCTCCACGGCGAGCGGGCCGGTCGCGAGCGCAGCGACCAGATCACCGTCTACGCCCCCGTCGGCCTGCCCTGGCAGGACCTGGCCCTGGCCTGGCCCGTCTACCGGGCCGCCGCCGGAACGGACTCCTGTCCACAGGTCGACTTTCTGGCCTGACAAGGGGCCACACGGTCGGCCGGGCCCGGAAACGGGGACAGGGGCGGCCTTTCGGCCGCCCCTGTCCCGTGTCAGCCGGTTCAGCTGAGCTGGGCACCTTCCACGGTGCTGGTGACCGTGCCGGCGGTGGAGGTGGTGGTCCCCGCCGCACCGTCGACCAGCGTGCCGAGCTCGCCGACATTGTCCAGCGCGCCGAGGCTGACGGGCGGCTCGGTGGCGTGCGCGGTGTCCCCGCCTCCCGGGGGCGGGGAGATGGCGGCGATGACCGCTCCGGTGGCGAGGGTGACGGCGGCGAGTACGCTTCGCTTCTTCATGCCGGGTTCAACGGCTCGGACCCCGCAAAGGGCACGCCCCGATCGACGCTGCCTAGTCTGTGCGCATGGTGGTCTACGCCCCGGCGGCGCTCCTCTTCCTCGTCTTCTGTGTGAGCGTGCTGCGCGAGCGCCGCAAGTTCAGCAACGCCGTCGTCCTGGGGCTCGCCGCGCTCTGTGCGCTGGCTGGTCTGCTGTACCGGCTGGTCGACTCCGGCTCCGCCTCCGCGCCGGTCGTGGTGTGGTCGCTGCTGGGCCTGGGGGCGGTGGCGCTGCTCGTACTGACGTGTTTCCTGTTCCTCAACGGCGTAAGCATGCTGCGCAAGGAGGGCAGGAGTCCGACGAATCTGCTGTCCCTGCTGGCCGCCGTGGCCATCCTCGCCGTCGTCGCCCTGCTCGCCACCACCGCCGCCCTGCGGACGCCGATGCTGGTCGGCGCGGCGACGGCGGCCGGCGGGCTGGCGCTCTACTTCTCGTTCCTGTTCCTGTGCTTCGTCTGCTACGCGTTCCTCTACGGGCGGCTGCGGGTGCGCCGCAAGGCCGACTTCGTGGTGGTGCTGGGCTCGGGGCTCGTCGGCGGCTCCACCGTGCCGCCGCTGCTGGTGAGCCGGCTGAAGCGCGGGCGGGAGGTGCACGCACGGCTCTCCCGGCGCGGCGCCTCCCCCGTGCTCATCACCTCGGGCGGGCGGGGGCCCGACGAGGACGTGCCGGAATCCCACGCGATGGCCGACCATCTGGTGGCCGAGGGCTTTCCGGCACACCTCATCGAGCGGGAGGACCGGTCGACGAACACCGAGGAGAACCTGCGGTTCAGCAAGGCGATCATGGAGGAGGCCAAGCCCGGCTACCGGTGCGTCGTCGTCACGAACAACTACCACGCCTTCCGCGCCGCCCTCACCGCCCGGCGGGTCCGGATCCGGGGGCAGGTGGTGGGCTCGCCCACGGCCGCGTACTTCTGGCCCAACGCGACGCTCCGCGAGTTCACCGCGATCCTCATGGACTACCGGCGGAGCAACGCGGTGATGTGCACGCTGATCGTCCTCGGCGGTGTCGCCGCCTGGTGGGTGAACCGGAAGTAGCGACCCCGGCAACGGGCAAGCTCGCCCGGGTCGGGACCGACGAGACCGTCCACATCACCGCCCCGCGGCAGACCGTCTCCCGGGGTGCCGGAGGGCGTCGGCCACGAACGCTCAGAACCCGCCCCCGTCGAAGCCGCCGCCGAAGCCGCCGCCGTCACCGAAGCCCCCGCCCCCGCCGAAGCCGGAGGCGTCGAAGTCGGAGCCGGAGAAGTCGCCGCCGCCCCAGTCACCGCCCGCGCCGCCGCCGAAGTCACCGCCGCCGTACTCGGAGGCGTACGCCGGGGTGGCGAGCATCGAACCGAGCATGGTGCCGACCAGGAGGCCGGGGAGCAGCCCGCCGCCGAAGTAGCCGCCCGCCCAGGGGCCGTAGGCCGGGCCCGCTTCCCAGTACGGGCGGCGGTTGCCGTCGCCGACGTCGACCGTGCGGCTCATGGGGTCCTCGCCCCGGCTGAGCCGGGCCTCGTCCGCGCCGCAGACCGGGACTTCCCGGGACGCGCCGCCGGACGGGGTCCACAGGACCTCCGTGACCGCCGTGCCGTGGCGCGGGTCGAAGAAGCACGGCGGGCGGCGGGCCGGGATCTCCGCGCCGGTGCGACGGGCCTCCAGGACCGCGAGGGAGTAGCGGCCGTCCTCCAGGGACCGGGTGACTCCGCGTACGTCCGAGGGGTGTCCGGCCTTGTCCATTTTCGACTTGGCGCTCTCGTAGGAGTCCAGGGCCCGTTCGTAGTCGGCGCGCATGGTGTCGTCCGCGCCCGGTTCGGCAGGGTGGAAGTCCAGTCGTTCCAGGGTCTCGCCGTACGCGGTGATGTCCTCGTCGACGACGACCCGGAGCTTGTCGAGCGCGGCGCGCTCCTCTTCCTCCTGGCGGCGCTTGTTGCGGCGGGAGATGGCGTACGCGCCCGCGCCGCCCGCCGCGACCAGCGCGCCGAGCGTGATCAGGCCGCCGACCGGTGCACCGGCCCCGTCCGCCGCGCCTCCGCCGGACCAGGAGGCGGGGGCGGAGCCCCGGGCCTGTTCGACGGCGCGGTCGACGAAGGCGTTGAGCTGGGCGTTCGTGTCCCCGGCGGTGGCGGGGTTCTCGACGGAGGCCGTGAGATTCTCGACCGCTCGGACCGGCATGACCTGCGGGTCGGCGCCCGCGTCGAAGCCGTCGCCGAGGCGGACCGCGTAGACGCCGGTGATGCCGGTGTCGCTGCGCAGGGTCGGGAGGAGGCCTTCCTCGGGGAAGGCCGGGGTATCGGGGAGGACGGCCACGAACACCGGCTTGTCGGCGTCCGTGATCTTGTTCTCCAGGGCCTTCTCGTCAGCGACGGAGAGCTGGTCGCGAGCGCCCGGATCCACGTAGACGGGGTCGTCGCGCAGGGCCTGGGCGGCGTCCTGGATGGTCGCGGCGGGCGCGGCCGACGCGGAGGAGGTCAGGGCGAGAGCCGCCGCTGCGAAGATGAGCAGCAGGCCCGCCAGCAGTGCGGGGAAGAGCCTTTTCCTCATACTTCACGCTACTCCAGACGGGCGACGAACGCCGTCGCCCGTCCGGAAGCCCGGCTCCTACGCCGCTCGGTACGCCGTGCGCAGCCTGTCCACCGCCCCGGTCAGATCGCCGGTGAGCAGCAGGTGGTCCGCCTCCGCGAACGGCTTGGACACCTCCTGGGTGAACCTTCCGTCGATCTTCCGCTGGACCAGCAGCCGGGCCCGGTCCACGATCGCCTTGCCCGCCGGGGTCTTCCCGAGGTTCGCCTCCTCGGCGTCGTGGGCGGCGGCGGCGAGAACCGCGAGGGCCGGCTCGCCCCCGGCCGGGGGCTCCTTCAGGGTGGTCAGGCCCCAGCCGTAGGGGAACTGCGGGTCGTAGGCCGCGTCCCCGACGTTGACCGGAAGCTGGGCCTCCGTCTTCGGCCAGGTCACCGGGAGCTGTCCGGTGAAGGCGCGCCTGCCGTAGAGGACGTCGGCCACGCCGTCGCCCTCGGAACCCGGCAGCCAGGAGGCCACCAGCGCGTCGATCTTCCCGAGCCGGTCGCCGATGAGCTGGGGGCGGCCGGAGACGATCAGGACCGCGCACTTCATGGCGGCGCAGACCGTGTCGACCGCTGCCTGGTCGGCGGCCGTGAGCTCCAGGTCGTGGCCGTTGCCGACGTCGCCGGCGCCTTCGGCGTACGGGGTCTCGCCGACGACGACCACCCCGACGTCGTGCCCGTCCGTGACGGCGGAGGCGTCCTGGGAGAACGTCACGGACCCGGGGGTGCGCGCCGCCCTTCGCATGCCCTCAAGGATCGTGGTGCCGGTGGTGGTCTTCCCGGCGGAGCCCTGCCAGCTGACGGTCCAGCCGCCGGCCTGGCTGCCGATGTCGTGGGCGTTGGACCCGGCGACGTACACCTTCTGGTTCGGCTCGATCGGGAGAACCGCTCCCTCGTTCTTCAGCAGGACCTGGGACTTCGCCGCCGCCTCACGGGCCACCGCACGGTGCTCGGCCGAACCGACCTTCTCCAGGTGGGCGGTGTCCGCGTACGGCTTCTCGAAGAGGCCGAGGCGGAACTTCTGCGTGAGGATGCGGGCGACCGCGTCGTCGATCCGGGCCTCGGGGACGCGGCCCGCCGCCACCTGCTCCCGCAGTGTTCTCGTGAAGTCCTGGTACGCGGTCGGGACCATGATCATGTCGAGTCCGGCGTTGACCGACGTGGCGACGTCACTCGCGTGGTCGCCGGGGATCTGGTCGATGGCCTGCCAGTCGCTGATGACGAAGCCCTCGAAGCCCATCCGGTCCTTGAGGACGCCGTTGATCATCTCGGCGTTGGCGTGCATCTTCACCGGGCCCCGGCCGTCGCCCAGGACGTCCAGCGAGGAGTACGAGGGCATGACCGTGCCGACGCCCCGCTTCACCGACTCCTCGAACGGGGAGAGGTGCACGGCCTCCAGCTCCTCGCGGGTGACCTCGGTGACGCCCTGGTCGACCGTGTACGCGCCGGTGGTGGAGGAGCCGTACGCGGTGCCGCCGTCGCCGACGAAGTGCTTGGCGCTGCCGAGCACCTTGTCGTTGCGGTGCAGGTCCTTGCCGGACGGGCTGCCCTGCATGCCCTGGATGACCGTCTGCATGGCCTCGACCAGAGCCGGGTCCTCGCCGAACGCCTCGTAGGAGCGGCCCCAGCGTTCGTCGCGGGTGACGCAGACGCAGGGCGCGAAGTTCCACGGGACGCCGGTGGCGCGGACCTCCTTGGCCGTGATCGCGCCGGTCCGCTCCGCGCTCTTCGGGTCGCGGCCCGCGCCGATGCCGATGTTGTGCGGCATGATCGTCGCGCCGACGACGTTGTTGTGCCCGTGCACCGCGTCCACGCCGTAGATCAGCGGGATCTGGAAGCGGGTGACGCGGGTGCGCAGCTGGTAGGCGTCGGTCATCCGGGCCCAGGCGGCCGCCGTGTTGGGGGTGGGGGCCGAGCCGCCGCCGGAGAGCAGTGAGCCGAGGTGGTAGGCGGCGATGTCGCCGGGGGCGCGGAGCGCGCCGCGCTCGGCCTGGGTCATCTGGCCGGCCTTCTCGGCGGGCGACATGCGCCCCAGCAGGTCCGCCACCCGCTCCCTCACGGGCAGCTCCGGGTTCTGGTACGGGAGTCCGTGGGCGTCGATGACGACCTGCGGGTTCTCCGGGGGAGCCTTCGCGCCGGCGACCGTCACCTCCAGGAGGACCGTCTTCGCCTCGGCGGGCTTCGACGCCTCCGCCGTGGGGACGGTGACCCGGTGGGTGGTACCGGAGGCGGTGCCCGCGGGGAAGGTGTGGCTGCCGGTGACCGGGGTGTAGTCCTCCCCGGCCCCGGCTGTTCCGCCCCGCGTGGCGTACGTGACGGTAACGGGCTCCTCCGTGGGCACGGAGCCGGTGGTGGCGACGGAGAGGCCGATCTCCGCGCTGTCGCCGTTCCTCACCGGGTGGACCACCGTGTCGGTGACGACACGCGGGGCGGGGGCCGGGGCCGCCTTGCCGTACGACTCGACGGCGTCCAGGGCGAACGCGCCGGGGCCGCCTGTGGGGAGGGTGGCCAGCACGGCCGCGGCGGCGAGGGCGGCCGTCACGAGTCCGGCTCCGCTCCTCCGGGGCCGGGAGCGGGGGTTCGGGGTGCGGGGCATGCGGGCACTCTCTTCCTGCGGTCGAGGTCGGCCCCCGTGCACGGTCGCGATCCGGTCCGGGAATTCGATCAGGAGCGAGACGGCGTGCGTGATGAACACGACCGAGAAGTTCGGCCGTTCCCTCAACCGGACGAGCCGTCGCGGAGTCTGCCGCTGCGTGACGACATCGAGCGCTGGGCCGTCAGCACTTCACGTCTCGACTACACATCTCGGCTGCACCTCTCGACTGCACATCGAGATCTTCCCGGCTCCATCTGCCCATCGGGCAGGGAGCGTTGAGCGTTCCGTCTCGAACGCGTGGGAGCCGCCGCCCGGCGACGGGCGGCGGCTCCCACAAGCGATGCGATGCGATTGCGGTCCGGACCGGACCGGTCGGGCTATTCCGTGGGCTCGACGCCCGCGCGCAGCAGTCCGTAGGTGTACGCGTCCTCCAGCGCCTGCCAGGAGGCGGCGATGACGTTCTCGGCGACCCCCACGGTCGCCCAGTCGCCCGTGCCGTCGCCCGTGGTGATGAGCACGCGGGTGGTGGACTCGGTGCCTGTGCGGCCCTCCAGGATGCGGACCTTGTAGTCGACCAGCTCCAGCTTGGCGAGCTGCGGGTAGATCCGCTCCAGGGCGACGCGCAGGGCCCGGTCCAGCGCGTTGACCGGGCCGTTGCCCTCGGCGGTGGCGACGATCCGCTCGCCCTTGGCCCAGAGCTTCACGGTCGCCTCGTTGGCGTGGGTGCCGTCGGGGCGGTCCTCGACGATCGCCCGCCAGGACTCCGTACGGAAGTAGCGCCGGGCCCGGCCCTCGACCTCGCCGCGCAGCAGCAGCTCGAAGGAGGCGTCGGCCGCTTCGTAGGTGTAGCCCTGGAGTTCGCGCTCCTTGACCCGCTCCACGACCCGGCCGACCAGGGCACGGTCGTCGCCGAGGTCGATGCCGAGCTCCTTGCCCTTCAGCTCGATGGAGGCGCGGCCCGCCATGTCGGAGACCAGCATCCGCATGGTGTTGCCGACCAGCTCGGGGGCGATGTGCTGGTAGAGGTCGGGGTCGACCTTGATCGCGGAGGCGTGCAGCCCGGCCTTGTGGGCGAAGGCCGAGACGCCGACGTACGGCTGGTGGGTGGAGGGGGTGAGGTTGACGACCTCGGCGATGGCGTGCGAGATGCGGGTCATCTCGGCGAGCGCGCCCTCGGGCAGCACCTTCATGCCGTACTTGAGTTCCAGCGCGGCGACGACCGGGAAGAGGTTGGCGTTGCCGACCCGCTCGCCGTAGCCGTTGGCCGTGCACTGGACGTGGGTGGCGCCGGCGTCCACGGCGGCCAGGGTGTTGGCGACGGCGCAGCCGGTGTCGTCCTGGGCGTGGATGCCGAGCCGGGCGCCGGTGTCGGCGACGACGGTGGAGACGACGGCCTGGACCTGGGCGGGGAGCATGCCGCCGTTGGTGTCGCAGAGGATGACGACCTCGGCGCCCGCCTCGTACGCGGTGCGGACCACGGACTTGGCGTACTCGGCGTTGGCGCGGTAGCCGTCGAAGAAGTGCTCGCAGTCCACGAAGACCCGGCGGCCCTGCTCGCGGAGGTGGCAGACGGTGTCGCGGACCATCTCCAGGTTCTCCTCCAGAGTGGTGCGCAGGGCCAGCTCCACGTGCCGGTCGTGCGCCTTGGCCACCAGCGTGATCACCGGGGCGCCGGAGTTCAGGAGCGCCTTCACCTGGGGGTCCTCGGCCGCGCTCCCGCCGGCCCTGCGGGTCGCGCCGAACGCCACGAGCTGGGCGTTCTCGAACGTGATCTCCTGCTGGGCGCGGGCGAAGAACTCCGTGTCGCGCGGGTTGGCCCCCGGCCAGCCGCCCTCGATGTACCCCACGCCGAAGGTGTCCAGATGACGGGCGATGGTCAGCTTGTCGGCGACCGTCAGGTTGATGCCCTCACGCTGAGCACCGTCGCGCAGTGTGGTGTCGAAGACATGGAAACTGTCGTCGGTGGCCGGGGCCTTGGTGGTCATGCTGATCTGACTCCTGTCGGATGAGTGGATCCGGACGATCGGGCTCCACTTGCCCCCATCATCCCGCGCGCGCCGCCCCGGCCCGGGTACGGGCCGGAAAACGAAAAAACCCCTCGCGGGTGCGAGAGGTCTGCGCGCGGGTCTGGGGCACGATGGCCGCGCCGTACATGGTGGTACGGGACGGTCACTGCGGACCGGCGCGCCTGCTGCCAATAATCATGACGAACGAGGACACGGCAGCAGTCTGGCACAGCGTCGGCCCCGTGACGCCGGTGTCTCAGGATGCGGTCGTGACGCTGGTCGCATCCGTGCGGCACGGTGGGTCACGCGGGCGCGGACGCGGGTGCGGTACGTCACGCGGGTCCCGGGCGACAGGGCGGGTCACTCCGGGCCCGGCGTCAGCGTCTCGTCGAGGAACTCCGCCGCCTGGCCCAGCACCTGTTCGCGCCCCGTCCCGGGGAGCCCGACCGTCACGTGGATGCTGAACCCGTCGAGCAGCGCCCGCAGCCGGGCGGCGAACCGGTCGGCGTCCACCGGCCGGAACTCGCCGCGCGACACCCCCTCGACGAGCAGCGCCACCAGGTCGCGGTGCCAGGCCCCCTCGATGGCGGCCTGCCGGGAGCGGGCATCGTCGTCGGCGTTCTGCGAGCGGCCCCAGACCTCCAGCCAGAGAGTCCAGTGGGGGTCCCGGTGACCGGCGGGCAGGTAGAGGTCGATGTACGCCTCCAGCCGCTCGCGGGCCGTCCCCGGCCGGGTGAGCAGGGCGCCGCGCTCGGCCCCGAGGCGCCGCTCGCTCCACTCCAGGGTCTGGAGGAGCAGTTCGTCCTTGGTGCGGAAGTAGTAGAGGAGGTGCCCGCTGCTCATTCCCACCTCCCGCCCCAGCCCCGCCATGGTCAGCCCGTCGAGCCCGCGCTCGGCGACGGTGGCCATGGCGGCGGCGAGGACGTCCTCGCGGGGCGGGGCGGCGTGGTGGGTGCGACGGGGGGCGGAGGCCATGGGACCGGACTTTCGGCGGGGTTCGGGCTACGGGATGCGACGGGTGGCGGGGTCAGATCTTCGGCTGCTGCTGGGTGATGCAGTGGATGCCGCCCCCGCCGGCGAAGATCGTACGGGCGTCGACGAGGGTCACCGTACGGTCCGGGAAGAGGCCTCGGAAGATCGCGGCGGCCTCCTCGTCGCGCGGGTCGTCGAAGGCGCAGAGGATCACGGCGTCGTTGCAGAGGTAGTGGTTGATGTAGGAGTGGTCGACCCATTCCCCGCCCTCGTCGCGGAGCACGGTGGGTGCGGGCACCTCGACGACTTCCAGACGACGGCCCCTGGCGTCGGTGGCGGCCCGCAGAACGGCCAGGTTCTCCCGGCTGACCTCGTGGTCGGGGTGGGCCGGGTCCGGCTGGACGTGGGCGACGACGGTGCCCGGGCGGGCGAAGGCGGCGACGATGTCGACGTGGCCGAGCGTGCCGTACGTCCGGTAGTCGCCGGTCAGCCCCCGGGGCAGCCAGATCGCCTTCTCGGTGCCGAGGCGGGCGTGGACCTCAGCCTCGACCTGCTCCCGGGTCCAGCCGGGGTTGCGCTCCTCGCCGAGCTGGACGGTCTCGGTGAGCAGGACGGTGCCTTCGCCGTCCACGTGGATCGCGCCGCCCTCGTTGACGAGCGGGGAGCTGTGGGCGGGGACGCCGGCCAGCTCGGCGACGGCCCGGGCGATGTGCTGGTCGTGCTCCCAGCGGGCCCACCCCTGGGCGCCCCAGCCGTTGAACGTCCAGTCGACGGCGGCGAGCGACCGGCCGTCGGTGACGAAGGTGGGGCCGACGTCCCGCATCCAGGCGTCGTCGAGCGGCCGGACGACCAGCTCCACGTCCGGCCCGAGCAGCGCCGCCGCCCCCTCCTCCTGGCCGGGCCCGACGACCATGGTCACCGGCTCGAAGCGCCGCACGGCACGGGCGACACCGGCCCACGCGCGGCGGGCCTCCTCCAGCTCGGCGTCGGAGGCGAAGGTGGGGTTGGGCCCCGGCCAGGCCATCCAGGTGCGCTCGTGCGGGGCCCACTCGGGGGGCATGCGGAAGGGGGCGATGGACATGGGGGCTCCTGGCCGAGAGGGATTAGAGCGCCACTCTAACCGTGCTCCGAAGCGATAGGGAAGTTTCGCCCGACCTCTTTGGAGCAACGCTCTATTCCTCGGGCAGGAAAAAGGCCGCACCGGCGAGAGGACGGGTGCGGCCTGATCCGGGGGGCAACGCTTAGCCGAGCGGGTGCATCCAGCCGTGGGTGTCCTCGACGACACCGCGCTGGATGTCGAGAAGACGCTCCCGGAGCTTCATGGTGACCTCGCCGGGCTCGCCGTCGCTCTGGGTCCAGTCGCCGCCCTCGGACTTCACCAGGCCGACGGGGGTGATGACGGCGGCCGTGCCGCAGGCGAAGACCTCGACGAGGGTGCCCTTCGCGGTGTCGTCGCGCCACTGGTCGATGGAGATCCGGCCCTCCTCGGAGCCGTAACCCAGGTCGCGGGCGACCTTGAGGAGGGAGTCACGGGTGACGCCGGCGAGCAGCGAGCCCGTGAGGGACGGGGTGATGATCTTCTTCGAGCCGTCCTCCTGGGCGTACACGAAGTAGAGGTTCATGCCGCCGAGCTCCTCGACCCACTTGTGCTCGACCGCGTCGAGGTAGGCGACCTGGGCGCAGCCGTGTGCGGCCGCCTCGGCCTGGGCGAGGAGGGAGGCGGCGTAGTTGCCGCCGGTCTTTGCGTCGCCCATGCCGCCGGGAACGGCGCGCACGCGGTTCTCCGAGAGCCAGATGGAGACCGGCTTCACACCGCCGGGGAAGTAGGCGCCGGCGGGCGAGGCGATGACCAGGAAGAGGTACTCGTTGGCCGGCTTCACGCCGAGGCCGACCTCCGTGGCGATCATGAAGGGTCGCAGGTAGAGGGACTCCTCGCCGCCGTGGGCCGGGACCCACGCCTTGTCCTGCTGCACCAGCGCGTCGCACGCCTCGATGAACGTCTCGACGGGCAGCTCGGGCATGGCCAGGCGCGCGGCCGAGCGCTGGAAGCGGCGGGCGTTGGCGTCGGGACGGAAGGAGGCGACCGTGCCGTCGGGCTGGCGGTAGGCCTTGAGCCCCTCGAAGATCTCCTGCGCGTAGTGCAGGGTCATATTGGCCGGGTCCAGCGACAGCGGGCCGTACGGGACCAGCTGGGCGTCGTGCCAGCCCCGGCCCTCGGTCCAGCGGATGGTCACCATGTGGTCGGTGAAGTGCCGGCCGAATCCGGGGTTGACCAGGATCGCCTCGCGCTCCGCGTCGGACAGCGGGTTCGAGGAGGGCTTGAGCTCGATCGTGGGCGTCGTCATGAGTGCGTGTCCTTCACCGGTCTTGTGTGTGATGGACCGCGCCCACGTCCGTCTCTGCCCGACGCTTTTCGGTCAGGTCCTAGGACGTCCGAGCTTTACCGCGAGCCGCGGCCCCGCGTTCGATTATCACTTGCGGGGAGCCGTGCACGAAACGGTGTGAATGCGGTCCAGGGGTCGATGGTGGCACCCGGGGGCCGCACAGGTGAAGCCGCCGGGTGCTTTCGCTGACCCGGCGGCTTCGAAGGGAGTCGTCGGATCAGCCCGCTACGCGTACCGCGAGGGCGTCGCCGATCTCGTCGGTCGTACGCGTGGCAGCAGCCCCGTCGCGCTCCGCGAGGTCGGCGGAGACGGCGTCCTCGATGCGCGCGGCCTCGGTCTCGTGGCCGAGGTGGCGCAGCAGGAGGGCGACGGAGAGGACCGTGGCGGTCGGGTCGGCCTTGCCCTGCCCCGCGATGTCGGGGGCCGAGCCGTGGACCGGCTCGAACATCGACGGGAACGCGCCCGTCGGGTTGATGTTGCCGGAGGCTGCCAGGCCGATGCCGCCGGAGACGGCGGCGGCCAGGTCGGTGAGGATGTCACCGAAGAGGTTGTCGGTGACGATGACGTCGAAGCGCTCCGGCTGGGTGACGAAGAAGATCGTCGCGGCGTCGACGTGCAGGTAGTCGGTGCTGACCTGCGGATACTCGGCGGCGACCCGGTCGAAGGTGTTCTTCCACAGGTGGCCGGCGTAGACGAGGACGTTGTTCTTGTGGACCAGCGTCAGCTTCTTGCGCGGGCGGGCCGCCGCACGCTCGAAGGCGTCCCGGACCACGCGCTCGACACCGTAGGCCGTGTTGAGGCTGACCTCGGTGGCGACCTCGGCGGGGGTGCCGGTGCGCAGCGAGCCGCCGTTGCCGGTGTACGGACCCTCGGTGCCCTCGCGGACGACGACGAAGTCGATGTCGGGGCGGCCGGCGAGCGGGGTCGCGGTGTTCGGGAAGAGCTTGGAGGGCCGCAGGTTGATGAAGTGGTCGAACGCGAAACGCAGCTTCAGCAGCAGCCCGCGCTCCAGGACGCCGGACGGCACGGACGGGTCGCCGATCGCGCCGAGGAGGATGGCGTCGTGGTTCTTGAGGGCTTCCAGCTCCGCGTCCGGGAGGGTGTCGCCGGTGCGGTGCCAGCGCTGGGCGCCGAGGTCGTACTCCTTGGTCTCCAGCTTCACATCCTGCGGGAGGACCGCGTTGAGGACCTTGAGGCCCTGGGCCACGACTTCCTGGCCGATTCCGTCACCGGGGATCACTGCGAGATCGATGCTGCGAGACATGCCGGAAGCCTAACGGTGCGTCCCACCCCATGACATCCGGCGTCCACCATACGGACGCGGCGCAAGGGTGTTCGGTGTGCGGAGGGCGGTGTGCGGACGGGCGGGGTGTGGATGGGCGGTGCGCTGGTGGGCGGTGCGCGGTTGGCGGGCCCCGGCTCAGTGGCCGGTCGAGCCGCCGTTGTCACGGCGGTCCAGGGCGCGCTGGAGGGCGGCGGCGGCGTTCCTGCGCTCGGCGTCGGCCTGGCGGGAGGTGTGACGGACGCGGCGGACAGTGGTCTCGGCCATGGTGGATCGACTCCTTTGAGATCGCGTGGACGTCTGGGCTCGCGTGGCCGTCGAGACCGGGATACGGGCCGGGGAACCGCGGACCGGCGGGCGGTCGCGGTACCGGGCGGGCAGCACGGCGTCGAGCGGTCGGGATCGGATTCCGAGGTGCCGGAAGGGGCGGGGAGCGTACGCCGCAGGGGTTGCCTGCTTCGGGGCGTCCGCTCGCATCCGCCGGTCGCTCGATCGAGCGATTCGTTCGGCTCCTACCAAGTTAGGACAGTCGAGCCGTCCTGTCTCCACAGTTACTCGGACTTCCTACTATCTGAGACGGCCACCGCCCGGAGCGGATCACCGGCCTGGAACGGCTACCGGGCCGGAACGGGCCACCGGCTCACAGCAGGTCGCCCTCGCGCCAGTCGAACTGGAGCGGGTGGCCCGGCGCCGGCAGGGGGCGTCCGGCCGCGGGGCGGACGTAGGTGGAGCCCTCCTCCTCGGGCAGCGGGACGGGGCCGGCCGGGCCGAGGGCGGCGAGCCGGCCCGGCCACACCTGCCAGCCGCGCGCCGTGTAGAGCGCCGCGCCGGTGTCGGAGGCGGACAGGGCCCCGAAGTCGTAGGCCGTGTCGATGACGTGCTCCAGCGCGGCCATCACCCGGTGGCCGTGGCCCTCGCGGCGGCGGTCCGCGCGGACGGCGACGGCCTCGACGTATCCGGCGCGGTGGGAACGGACCGCGTGCAGGACCCGGCGCTGGACGACGCTCCCGTGGGCGATCAGGACGCCGTCGGCGTCGCGTACCAGGGCATGGACGCCGCCGAGGGAGTGCTCCCAGTCCTCGTCGGCGAAGTCGCCGTCGAAGGCGGTGTCGAGCAGGCCGCGGATCCGGCCCCGTTCGGAGGTGGTGAGCTCTGAGGTGTGGGCGACGCGCAGCGCGGGAGACCGGTCCATGGCCCCAGCCTGTCAGGCGCCCCTCCCGCCCGGCACCGGATTTCGCCGCCGCGCACAGGCCCGCCCGGACCGGGGTGCGGGGGTCCGGGCGGGCGGGGTCCGGCAGTTCCGGTGCCGTGCCGGTGACGCTGGAGGTGCGGTGCGGTGTGGTGCGGTGGCGGTGCGGTGGCGGCTCAGTACACCGTCACGCCGTACGCCGAGAGCGCCTCGGTGACCGGCTGATGGATGGCCGAGCCCGCGGTGCCCGAGCAGCCGGAGCTGCCGGAGTGGATGCCGAGGGCGACGGATCCGGCGTAGTGCGCGCCGCCGCTGTCGCCGCCGGCCGAGCAGGCGGTGGTGCGGACCATGTTGTAGACGGGTCCGTCGCTGTAGTTGACGGTGACGTTGACGGCGGTGACCGCGCCGGAGGTCACCTTCGTGGTGGATCCGCTCTTCTTGATCGCCTGGCCGACGACGGCGTTGGCGGCGGAGCTGATGTCCTGGGAGGAGCCGTTGTGGAGGCTGACGGCCCCGGCGGGCGACGAGCCGTCCGTGTAGCGGACGATGCCGTAGTCGTTGGTCGGGAAACTGGTGCCCTCCCGGACACCGATGACCGAACCACCGGAGCTGGCCGACCAGTTGGCGGAAATGTTGGTGCAGTGCCCGGCGGTCACGAAGTAACGCGCCCCGCCCTTGGTGACGTTGAAGGCCGCCGAGCAGCGGCTGCCCCCGCCGTAGATCGCTCCGCCGCCCAGCACCTCACGGTGGAAGACACCCGGTACGCGCTTGATGTCGACCGCGCCGTCGAGCCGTTCGGCGACGGCTTCGAGGCGGGCCATCTCCCGTGCGGAGACGGAGGAGTCGGCCTCGACGGCGACCCGGTTGGTGCGCGGGTCGACGCCCCAGGAGGTGCCGGTGATCTTCGCCTCGGCCTCCAGGGTCTCCATGGCGGCGTCGAGCTGGGCGGCGCTGCGGGCCACCCGGCGGACGGTGGCCCCGGCGGCGCGGGCCTGCTCCTCGGCCCGGTCGCTGGTGACGGTGACGACCAGGTCGCCGGTCTTCGCGTCGAGGTAGGTTCCGGCGGTGGCGGCGCCGAGCTGTCGTTCGACGGCGGCGTCGAGCGCGTACGCGGACGGGGCGGGGATCGCCGAGGGGGCGGGCTCCGGGGCGTCGGCGGCGGTGGAGGGGGCCGCTCCGAGGCCGAGGGCGCCGGCGACGAGCAGCAGGGAAACGCCGAGGCGCGCACGGGAGTTGCGTCTCATGGGGGGCTCCTTCTGGGGTGACGTGTGGGGACGTACCGAGAAGGAATTTGACATGCTCATTACTTAGTCCACAAGACCGCGTACCCGGGGCACCGAAGGGCGGACGGCCGGTCCCGGTCAGCGGACACTGACCGGGACCGCGTCCCGCGCCTGTCCGAAGCCCCGCTTCCCCCGGGCCTCCCCCACCGCGCACACTGCGGCCATGTCCGACACGACGCCCACACACCGGCAGTGGTCGCCCACCCATGGCGACCCGTACCGTCCCGCGCCCTACCGCCCCGACCGGATGGCCGCCGAGACCTCCCTGGACCGTGCCGCCCGGCTGCGGCTGCGGATGGACGAACGCAGGACCGTCCGTTCCTTCTCCCCCGATCCGGTCCCCGAACAGGTGCTGCGCGACGCCGTCGCGTGCGCGGCCACCGCCCCCTCCGGCGCCCATCAGCAGCCGTGGACCTTCGTCCTGGTCAAGGACCCCGAGGCGCGCCGCCGGATCCGGGAGGCCGCCGAGCACGAGGAGAAGGTGAGTTACGACGGGCGGCTCGGCGAGGAGTGGCTCGCCGCGCTGCGCCCGCTGGGCACCGACGCGGTGAAGGCCCACATGACGGACGCGCCCGCCCTGATCGTGGTGTTCCAGCAGCGCTACTGGCTCGGCGAGGACGGCACGAAGCGCAAGCACTACTACGTGGACGAGTCGGTCGGGATCGCGGTGGGCATGCTGCTCACGGCCCTGCACCTGTCCGGTCTCGCCGCGCTGATCCACACGCCGAGCCCGATGCGCTTCCTCGGCGAGGTCCTGAACCGGCCCGAGAACGAGAAGGCCTTCGCCGTGATCCCCGTCGGCTATCCCGCCGACGACTGCGAGGTCCCCGACCTGGTGCGCAAGTCGCTGGACCAGGTGTTCGTGGAGGTCTGAGACGCCGCCCCGTGAAAGAGCACCGAGCCCATGGAAACCGCCCCCCGGCCGGCAGGGGGGCCGGTCGGGGGGCGGTGCTCAGGGGCCCGGGGAGGCCCGGGTCCGGGGCGTCGTGCTGCGGCGCCCCGGGAGGGCGTCAGCCCTGGTGGGGGTAGGTGTAGTCGGTCGGCGGGACCAGCGTCTCCTTGATGGCCCGGGTCAGGGTCCAGCGCTGGAGGTTCTGCGGGGCGCCCGCCTTGTCGCAGGTGCCGGAGGCGCGGCCGCCGCCGAAGGGCTGCTGGCCGACGACGGCGCCGGTCGACTTGTCGTTGATGTAGAAGTTGCCCGCGGCGTAGCGGAGCTTGTCCATCGTGTACGCGGCGGCCGCGCGGTCGCCCGAGATGACCGAGCCGGTCAGCGCGTAGTCGGAGACCGACTCCATCTGCTCCAGCATGGCGTCGTACTTCTCGTCCTCGTACACGTGGATCGCGAGGATCGGGCCGAAGTACTCGGTCGTGAAGACCTCGCTCTCGGCGTCGGAGCACTCGATGACGGTCGGGCGGACGAAGTAGCCCACCGAGTCGTCGTAGGTGCCGCCCGCGACGATGGTGCATGCCGGGTCGGACTTCGCGCGGTCGATCGCGGCCTTGTTCTTGGCGAACGAGCGCTCGTCGATGACGGCTCCGATGAAGTTCGTCAGGTCGGTGACGTCACCCATCGTGATCGAGTCGACCTCGGCCGCGAACTCCTCCTTGAAACCGGAGTTCCAGATGGAGGCCGGGACGTACGCCCGCGAGGAGGCCGAGCACTTCTGGCCCTGGAACTCGAAGGAGCCACGGGTCAGCGCGGTCTTCAGGACGGCGCGGTCGGCGCTGGGGTGCGCGACGACGAAGTCCTTGCCGCCGGTCTCGCCGACGAGCCGCGGGTAGGTGCGGTAGTTGGCGATGTTGTTGCCGACCGTCTTCCACAGGTGCTGGAAGGTGGGGGTCGACCCGGTGAAGTGGATGCCGGCCAGGTCGCGGTGGTTCAGCGCCACCTCGGAGACGGCGATGCCGTCGCCGGTGACCAGGTTGATGACGCCCTTGGGCAGCCCGGCCTCCTCCAGGAGCTGCATCAGCAGCACGGCGGCGTGGGTCTGGGTCGGGGACGGCTTCCACACCACGACGTTGCCCATGAGGGCGGGGGCGGTGGGGAGGTTGCCCGCGATGGCCGTGAAGTTGAACGGCGTGATCGCGTAGACGAAGCCCTCCAGCGGGCGGTGGTCCATGCGGTTCCACACGCCCGGGGAGTTGGCCGGGGGCTGCTCGGCGAGGATCTGGCGCGCGTAGTGCACGTTGAAGCGCCAGAAGTCGATCAGCTCGCAGGGCGTGTCGATCTCGGCCTGCTGGGCGGTCTTGGACTGGCCGAGCATGGTGGAGGCGGCCAGCGTCTCGCGCCAGGGGCCCGCCAGCAGCTCCGCGGCGCGCAGGATGATCGCCGCGCGGTCGTCGAAGGCCATCGCGCGCCAGGCCGGAGCGGCGGCGAGGGCCGCGTCGATGGCGTCCTGGGCGTCCTGCTCGGTGGCGCCGGCGAAGGTGCCGATGACGGCCTGGTGGTTGTGCGGCTGCACGACGTTCACACGCTCACCGCCGCCCATCCGCTTCTCGCCGCCGATGGTCATCGGCAGGTCGATCGGGTTGTCGGCGAGCTCCTTGAGCTTCACCTCCAGGCGGGCGCGCTCCGGGGAGCCCGGGGCGTAGGAGTGAACCGGCTCGTTGACCGGCGCGGGGACCTGGGTGACGGCGTCCATGGTTGCCTTGTCTCCTTTGGTGTCGGCGGGGATGGGTGGGTCGGCCGTGGCCGGTTCAGCCCCGGGTCGGGGCCGGTTGCTCAGCCCTTGGTGAGGATCGAGCGGCCGAAGAACAGCAGGTTGGCCGGCTTCTCCGCGAGGCGGCGCATGAAGTATCCGTACCAGTCGGTGCCGTACGCCGTGTAGACGCGCATCCGGTGGCCCTCGGCCGCGAGCCGGATGTGTTCGTCGCTGCGGATGCCGTACAGCATCTGGAACTCGTACTCATCCAGTTTGCGCCCGGCCTGGCGGCCCAGCTCCTGGGCGATGGCGACGAGACGGGGATCGTGGGACCCGATCATCGGGTAGCCCTCGCCCTCCATCAGGATCCTGGTGATGCGGACGTACGCCTTGTCGATCTCGGCCTTGTCCTGGTACGCGACGGAGGCGGGCTCCTTGTAGGCGCCCTTCACGATGCGTACGCGGCTGCCCGCGGCGGCGAGCCTGCGGGCGTCGTCCTCGGTACGGAACAGGTAGGACTGGATGACGCAGCCGGTCTCCGGGAAGTCCTTCCGGAGCTCCTCGTGGATGGCGAACATCGAGTCGAGGGTGGTGTGGTCCTCGGCGTCCAGGGTGACCGTGGTGCCGATGGCGGCCGCCGCCTCGACGACCGGGCGCACGTTGGCGAGGGCCAGCTCGTGGCCGCCCTCCAGCGCTTGGCCGAACATGGACAGCTTGACGGACATCTCGGCGCGGGTGCCCAGGCCGAGGCCCTTCAGGCGCTCGACGAGCTCCAGGTAGGCGTCGCGGGCGGCCTCGGCCTGCGCGGGGGTGGTGATGTCCTCGCCGACGACGTCGAGGGTGACCTCCAGGCCCTTGTCCGCGGCGTCCTCGACGATCGGCACGACCTGGTCGAGGGTCTCCCCGGCGATGAAGCGGCCGACGACCTGCTTGGTGCCGGGCGCGGCCGAGACGAACCGGCGCATCTTGTCGCTGCGCGACGCGGCGAGAATCACGGGACCCAGCACAGGGCACCTCCACGAATGTACGGACGAAGGGCCGTAACGGTACGAACGTGAACGGACCGGTACGGCACGGATAACCACCGTGAAATCTAGGGACCGCTCCGATCCTGTGCCATCGACACCTGTCACGCATCCGTGGCCGCCATCTCAGACATCTGTCTGAAGCAAGGCGTGAAGGGGTGCAGAATGGCGGAGTGACAGGCGATTACCAGGAACTGGTCGACGAGATCTCGGCCCTCCTCGACGCCCCGGCCACCCTGGAGAACCGGGATTTCGGCCTGGTCGCCTTCGGAGCCCACGACAGCGACGACGACTCCGCGATGGACCCGGTCCGCACCCGCTCGATCCTGACCCGTCGCTCCACGCCCGCCGTGCGCGCCTGGTTCGAGGGGTTCGGGATCACCCGGGCGACCGGGCCCGTCCGGATCCCCGCCGCTCCCGAGGCCGGGGTGTTCCGGGACCGCATCTGCCTTCCGGTACGCCATCGGGGCGTCGTCCTCGGATACGTCTGGCTGCTCGACGCCGATCCCCGTCCGTCCGACGAGCGGCTGACCGCCGCGATGGAGGTCGCCGCCCGGATCGGGGCGCTGCTCTCCGACGAGGCGCGGGCGGGCGCCGACCTGTCGCGGGAGTTCGGCGCGGTACTCACGGCGGGCCCCGGCCGGCAGCGTGACACCGCCGTCGCCGCGCTGGGCGAGGCCCTGGGGCAGGACGCGGAAGGGCTGCACACGGTGGTGTGCGTGACCCCGTGGGCGGATGACACACCCTCCGTACGGGGGGTGGCATCGGCGGCGGCCCTGGCGACCGTCGCCGCGCCGGGGGGAGCCGGGCCCCTGTCGCTGGCCGCGCTCGTCCGGCTGCGCGCGCCGGACCGCCTCGACCCGGCCCTGAGCGCCTGTCTCTTATACACATCT
>NZ_NTGZ01000618.1 GCF_002551245.1 Streptomyces sp. rh34 | reverse complement strand
GAGATGTGTATAAGAGACAGGTCCGCCAAGGCCGCGTCCGGCGAGCGCCCCGCTTCCTCGGCCGCCCCGGCCGAGCAGCCCCCGGCGGTCCAGCAGCAGCGCAGGCGCGGCGGCGGACGCGGCGCCAATCGCCGCCCCAGCGGCCGGGAACGACACGACGAGAAGATCACGGTCTACGTCTCCGCCGAGGAGCTGATGGACCTCGAACACGCCCGGCTCGTCCTGCGCGGCGAACACGGCCTCGCCGTGGACCGGGGCCGCATCGTCCGCGAGGCGGTGGCGGTGGTCCTGGCCGACCTGGAGTCCCGGGGCGACGCGAGCATCCTCGTACGGCGGCTGCGGGGCCGCTGAGCCGCACGGCGCGGGTAACCTGCCCCGCAGCTGT
>NZ_NTGZ01000617.1 GCF_002551245.1 Streptomyces sp. rh34 | reverse complement strand
GACAGCCGGCTCGGTCACCGGCTCGGCGACGGGCGCGGCGGCCCCCGGCGTACCGGCCGGGGCCGAAGCACGGCGGCGGGCACGGCCGCGAGGGGCCTGGGCGGGCTCCGGCTCGGCGACGGCAGCGGCGGGCTCGGCGGCCTCGACCACGGCGGTGGGCTCGGCCGGCTCGACCACGACGGCGGCCTCGGCCGCTGCCGGGGTGCCCGCGGGGGCGGTGGCCTTGCGGGAGGCGCGACGGCGGCGGGGCGCTGGGGTCTCGTCGGGGATATCCACGGCGACCACGGTCTCTTCCTCGGGGTCGACGGACTCGGGGTCGAGGTCGGCGACGGGCTCGGCCGGGGTCTCGACGACCGGGGCGGGGGCCTCCACGGCCTCCGGCGCGCCGGCCGGGGC
>NZ_NTGZ01000616.1 GCF_002551245.1 Streptomyces sp. rh34 | reverse complement strand
GCCCGGCCTCCAGCTGGCGGGGGCCTGGACCGACACCGGCTGGCCCGCGACGATGGAGGGCGCCGTGCGCAGCGGCGCCGGCGCCGCCGACGCGGCGCTCCACGACCTCGGCCGTCCCCCAGGACATCCGCTGCAGGAGGCGGCATGAGCAGTACCACCGGAACAAGAGGAGAGTCTGTGACCCCGGCGAATCCGGCTTTCGACACCGTGGCGGACACCGCGGACGTCACCGCGCTTCTGGAGCGCGGACGAGCCCTGTCAGCGCCGGTCCTGCGGGCTGCCGTGGGCCGGCTCGCGCCGCCCATGGACACCGTCGCCGCCTACCACTTCGGCTGGATCGACGCCGAGGGGCGGCCCTCGGACGGCGACGGCGGCAAGGCCGTGCGGCCCGCGCTCGCCCTGCTG
>NZ_NTGZ01000615.1 GCF_002551245.1 Streptomyces sp. rh34 | reverse complement strand
CTTCGGGGCCTCCTGGGCCGGGGCGGCGGGCTGCGCCGGAGCGGCGGCCGGGGCAGCGCCCGGGGCACCGATGACGGCGAGCTTCGCGCCGACCTCGGCGGTCTCGTCCTCACCGACCACGATCTCCAGCAGCACACCGGCGACCGGGGCGGGGATCTCGGTGTCGACCTTGTCCGTGGAGACCTCGAGCAGCGGCTCGTCCTCGGCCACCTCCTCGCCGACCTCCTTGAGCCAGCGGGTGACGGTGCCCTCGGTGACGCTCTCGCCGAGTGCCGGGAGGGTGACGTCGGTGCCCTCGGCGGACGAACCGCCGGTGGCCGCCTCGGCGGTCGGGGCCTGGGCCGGAGCCTCGGTCTCGGTCGAAGGGGCGGTGGGCGCCTCCTCGGCCTGCGGGGCCGGGGTGGAGG
>NZ_NTGZ01000614.1 GCF_002551245.1 Streptomyces sp. rh34 | reverse complement strand
GCGCTTGACCACGTCGACCTTGTCCTGCGGCATGACCTCCGCGTACACCTCGTCGATGCCGACCTCGGCCGCGACCGACTCCGCCACGGCCCGGTTGTCGCCGGTGAGGAGGATCGGGGTCAGACCGAGGGCGCGGAGCCTGCGGATGGCCTCGGCACTCGTGTCCTTCACCGCGTCGGCGACCTCCAGCACCGCGCGCGCCTCGCCGTCCCAGGCGACGGTGATCGCGGTGCGCCCGGCGGCCTCCGCGGCCTTCTTCGCCTCGGCGAGGTGGTCGGGGAGACGGATCTCCCACTCGGCCAGGAGCGCTTCGCGCCCGACGAGGACGGCGTGGCCCTCGACGGTGCCCTGGACGCCGAGTCCGGGGATGTTCTGGAAGTCCTCGGGGGTGGGGAGGGGGCCGGTGGTGTCGGTG
>NZ_NTGZ01000613.1 GCF_002551245.1 Streptomyces sp. rh34 | reverse complement strand
CACCGACACCACCGGCCCCCTCCCCACCCCCGAGGACTTCCAGAACATCCCCGGACTCGGCGTCCAGGGCACCGTCGAGGGCCACGCCGTCCTCGTCGGACGGCCGCGCCTCCTCGCCGACGCGGCGATCCCCCTCCCGCCCGCGTTGTCGGACGCCCTGGCGGAGGCCGAGGAGCACGGCCGTACGGCGGTCGTCGTGGCCTGGGACGGGGAGGCGCGGGGCGTGTTCGGGGTGGCGGACGCGGTCAAGGACAGCAGTGCGGCGGCCGTGAGCGAGCTGCGCGCCCTGGGGCTGAAGCCCGTGCTGCTGACCGGGGACAACCGGGCCGTGGCGGAGTCGGTCGCGGCCGAGGTCGGCATCGACGAGGTGTACGCGGAGGTCATGCCGCAGGACAAGGTCGACGTGGTCAAGCGC
>NZ_NTGZ01000612.1 GCF_002551245.1 Streptomyces sp. rh34 | reverse complement strand
ATCAGAGATGTGTATAAGAGACAGGACCAGCCGCTCGTCCACGACCTGGGCGACGGGCGGCGGGCGGTGCTCGACTACCGGGGCGGCCGGCTCCGGCTGACCGTGTCGCGCCCGCGGGCACGGGCCGAGGGGCACCGGGCCGCCGGGGCGGCGGGCTCCCCGCTGGAACTCACGGGCCGGCTCTTCGGCGGAAGCAGGCCCACGGCGCTGCTGCTGACACGCGACGGGAGTGAGGAGCTTTCCTGCCCGGTGGAGTACGCGGAGACCGCCGGGGCGGACGAGCCCCGGACGGCGGGCGGGGGGCCTGACGAGGCGGACGGGAACGGGGACGGGGACGGGGCGCTGGGCGGGACGGACGGGAACGGGGCGCCGGGCGGGGTCGGGTTCACGGTGCGGGTGCCGCTCGCCGACCTCGCGGGGGCCT
>NZ_NTGZ01000611.1 GCF_002551245.1 Streptomyces sp. rh34 | reverse complement strand
CGTCGACCAGGGCCGTGCCCAGCGACGCGCCGAGGGCGCCGGCCGTCAGGGCGTCCGCCGGGGCGCCGTCCGTGCGGCGGGCGTGGATCACCGTCCAGGGGCCGGTGGAGCCGAGGAGCGGGGCCACCTCGGCGGGGGAGGCGCCCAGGAGCATGCGGACCAGGGCCGCCGAACGGCCCGCCGCGTCCGCGCCCTGGTGGGGGGCGGCCAGGAGGGAGAGAAGGACCACCGCGATGCCCGCCACCGTGTGGTCGCCGGGCTCCCGTCGCCGGGTCGTCAGCGCCAGGACCAGGCTTTCGCCGCCGCCCAGCGCGTACGCGGCGAGGTGGGTACCGCCGTGGGTGTCGGTGGCCGAGGAGGGGGAGCCGGGGCGTTCGCGGGCGACCACCCGGGCCAGCCGGGTCAGGGCCCCCGCCGCCTCCGGGTC
>NZ_NTGZ01000610.1 GCF_002551245.1 Streptomyces sp. rh34 | reverse complement strand
GTCCTCGCCGGAGCCGCCCGCGGAGACGGGCCGCGCACCGGGCCCGTCGTCCCAGGTCCCGGCGAGGTGGACGCGGCGGCCCGCCGGGCGGGGGCCGTCCTCGTCGTCCTCGTCGTCCTCGTCGTCGTAGGGGTCCTCGGCGGGGATGCCCCAGGGGGCGGTGGACCGGGGGGCCACGAGGGAGCCCGGGGCCGGGGCGCCGGGGACGGGGCGCTGCGGCGGGAGGACGCCGGTGTCCACATCCTCGTCGGTTCCGCCTTCGGTGCCGCCGTTGGCGCCCGGGGCGGGCGGGCGCCCTTCCGGTGGAGACTTCGTGAGGTCGGCGGGGGCGTGGTCGGTCTGCTGCCGGTCCTCGGCGACCCGGGCGGCGGCCCGCGCGCCCGCCCGGTAGGCGGCGATGGCCCCGGCGCGCGCGGCCCGCAGCTGGGCGGCTGTCTCTTAT
>NZ_NTGZ01000609.1 GCF_002551245.1 Streptomyces sp. rh34 | reverse complement strand
CAGCCCGCTCAGAGATGTGTATAAGAGACAGGCCGTACGCCGCGCTGGTGCGCCAGCCCGGCGGCGCGGCCGGGCCCGCTGAGGTCGGCGTGGAGCCCGATCGTGTACGTGGGCGGTGAGCCGGAGCCCGACGCGGAGCCGGCGGACCGCCGCCCGGCGAGCCACGCCGCGGTGGAGCCGCCGGTGACCACGACGGCCCCGGCGGCACCGGCGATCAGGAGCCTCCGCCGCGTGAGTCCCGCCGCCGACGGTGCTGCTTCGTCGTCGTCCGCAACGAGGGTGGCGGGCAGCGGCTCGGGGTCCGGCAGCGCGAGGGCGGCCGCGGAACGTTCGGCGATCAGCGCGGAGAGCCCGGGCAACGCAAACCAGGACTCCGGGGGCGGGGCGGCGTCCGGCTCCACGGCCGGAGTCCCGCCCGGTGCGGCCTCGGCAGCCGCCTCCGGAGC
>NZ_NTGZ01000061.1 GCF_002551245.1 Streptomyces sp. rh34 | reverse complement strand
GCTCCCGGGCGGGCAGGCGACCACGGGGCGCAGCCCGGACCCGGCCTGGGCCCTGACGAGATCGGTGACGACCCGGGCCACTCCGCCGTCCACGGGCTGAACCAAATGAAGGACCGTCAATTGGCTTTCTTCAGTACGACGCATGTGCAGCACGCACGGCTCTCTTTGCTCAATCCGGTGAGTAAGACCCACCGGCAATGGTGGGGCGGCGTCGCGGGGCTGGGAACGCGCTCCCCCAAGCTCTCGGATTCGATCGAGCAGGGAGGGGTCCCCTCCGGCGTTGTCGTCAAACATCAACGCTCCGCGTTGCCTCGATCCTCCGCCTTGCAGCTGCACGCACCCAGCCCCGCTCCTTCTTCCACCCCCCATTGCCGGTGGGTCTAAGCCGAAATGCACTTTGGCAGAGTTGTGGCGAAATCGTGCGCGTGACTCGCTCATACGACCACAGAGGAATGACGAGAGAAGGAGGGCCATTCGAGTGGTCGCGCAGCAGATCGGCGCATGACCACAAGCCTTTCCAGGACAGCAGGTGAAAGGGCTTGCCGAGAGTCCCTGTACGGAAGGCCGGAGGTGTTCCGCGGATATCCCGCCGCTTATATCGACAGCCGTTTTCCGGCATGCCGTGCTCCGCCGATCGCCACACCGGATGGCGGCACCATCTATCGGCCGCCTCGGGGCTGTTCCAGCTTGTCGCCCGGGATAGCCGGCTCGTGATCGAGCCCGGCCGCGGCAGTGGCGCACTCCTGTGCGATATCCCGCGCGTTCTCCTGAGGACCGCTGAGTGTCTGCCGCTACGGCCAGGCGGTTCTTCGACCGACCTGCCGGCCGGGTTCGTGCTCGCGCGGGTCTCTGTGGGGCCGGCGGACGGAACCATCCGCGGGGACGTCGGCCACCTGGACCAGAGGCGGGCCTGGTGCGGCCGGCCACTGGGGGAGATGGAGCCGACCGACGCCGACGTGTCCTTCGGGAAGGTTCTGCGGGGCCCGCCGACCACATCGAAACCGATGTCCCCGTCGGCCCGTGCGTGAGCGAGGCGTGCCAGCTCGATCTGGCCGAGATCACGTGGGCGCTGGGCCGCTTCGGGAAGCTCCACGCGCGTCACGGCGAGGGCGCGCGCGGCTCGGGCGTGCGCGAACGGATGGTGCCGCTGATCAACGGCCCCGACCGCACGCTGAGGTGGTTCATCGAGGACGTCCGGGGCCAGCTCGACGATGACCACACTCCGCCCGGTGCCCCGCTGTTCCCGTCCGAGCGTGAACGCCTACCGCACAGGAGCTGCGAGGCCCGCGTACCAAGGACCGTCGAAACGGGCCTCCTCCAACTCCACACCGGTCACCGCGACAAGAGCCGGCACGGCGCGCCGACCGAGATCCAGCTGCGCGGCCTGCCCGACCGGACCCCCGTCACGGGAGAACCCTGCGGCCAGCAGAGACTCGACCTCGGCGCCCTCGGCCTCCTGGCCGCGGGTGAAGTACCCGGCGATCAGGTTCAGTTCACAGAGCGGGGTGCCGTCGACCGCCACCTGCATCATGATCTGGTTGGGATCCTGGAAGGCGGAGACGGCCACCCGGCCGCGCGCGGACAGTTCCGCCCGTACCTTCCTGCCCATCCCCACCCAGCCCGACGTGCCCTCCAGCTCGATCGCGAGGCACCAGCCGTCCCGCAACTCCCGTGCCAGGATCGTGACCTCGGCCCCTCCCCGCCGGATCACAGCCGCTCGCTGACCCGTTCCAGCCCGTCGTCGACACGAACGGCGTTGCCCACCCCCCATCCGCTCCAGCGTGGGCACGACACCAGTCGGGGCGATCGTCACGCACCAGCCCTCACCGAACAGCTCCGACAGATCCAGCACCCGGGGCTCCCTCCTCCACATCCCCACCACTGCAGGGCTGACAAGTAGCCGCATTATTTTCCCCCGGCGCGCCCCGGCGGGCTGTCCGCACACAACCTGCGGAGCACCGCGCCGATGCCGTCCGTACGGGAGATTTCCGGCGCCGCGAGCAGCGTCCGAGTAGCCGGTACGGGCCGGTTCGGCTTCCACCATGGGTGCGAACGCGACGGCCGGGGCGCAGCGTTCGGCCGAGCGTGAGATGTCCACCTGGCGCCTGGAAGCCTTCGTCCCGTCGCTGCCGCTCGCCGGTTCCCGTTCTCGGTGGCCGCGAGTGGTGTCCGCGCCGTGTCCACCGAGGTGCCGGCGTCCCGTTTGCTTGCGGCCGCGTACACGTCGGCGGCGCGCACGACTCACCCGGGCGGGCCCCGCACCGTGCGCTCCATCGCGGGGCCGCTGCCCCTGAGCGAGCGAGGCGACGCGTCGAAGCCGGCCCCGTCCTCAGCCACGCAGGTGACCTGTGCCGGGATGCCAACCGGGACCAACTCGGCACGGACGGAGCCAAGGTCACTCCATGGGGATGCGTCGATGACCAGAACCAGTGGTGGATTCACGACGCGGAGACCGGCCGGATCGTCAACATCGCCGATGGACGGTGCCTGGATCGGAACAAGGAGAACAGGGTCGACAACGGAGGAGACAACCAGAAGTGGGCCCTCTACCGAGACGTCCTCGCAGTGGTGGAAGGAGGGCGCCGAGTGACAGCCAGGTGTTCGCGCCCTTGGGAGCGCGGGTCACACCTGTCCGCTTTCGGTGGAAGTTGCCCCGGAACCGGAAACGATGTCCGTGTCGGGCGCCGGCCCGGTGTCGGCCAGCCGAGGTTCGCATGGTGTGGCGTACATGGTCAGGCCCTTGGGCGTCGGTGTGAGTTCCAGGCTCACGCCGATCTTGCGGCCCGGCCGCGCCGGGCGCAGCGTGCGCGAGCTGGCCAGGGTCGCCAGGGCGACGGGCAGCATGGCATCGGCCGCGGCTGCGCCGGGGCAGTACCGGGGACCCAGGCCGTAGGCGAGCAGCGCGGTGGGGGCCGGTGGCGGATCGGCGTGGGGGAGCCAGCGCTGCGGGTCGAACACGTCCGGGTCGCGGTAGCGGTTCCTGTCACGGCGCAGGGCCCCCAGGGGCAGGGTGACCACGGCTCCGGCCGGGATCCGTACACCGCCCAGGCAGGTCTGGTGGCGGGTGCGGCGGACCAGGAACGGGATGCCGTGGAGGCGGGTGACCTCTTGAACGAAGGCGGTCGCCAGCGGGAGCTGGTGTGCTTGGAGGCGGCTCGTACCGGGCGCGGCGTCGGCTTCGTCCTGGAGCGCCTGCTGATAGTGCGGGTAGCGGCCCAGTTCGTAGCAGGCCCAGGCGAGGGTGGAGGCGCTGGTCTCCATACCGGCGATCAGCAGAGCGCGAATGTCGCGCTGCACCACGTGGGGGTTTTCGGGAGCGGCAGCTTCGAGCAAGGACACCAGGTCCTGGCCGTCGGCGTCGGGCCGGTGGCCGGCTCGCACCTGGCGGACGGCCTCGTCCAGTTCGGCGAGCGCGCGGCGGCTGGCGCGGCGCCGGGGCACGGGCACCCAGGGCCAGGGTGCGAGGGCGTAGCGCCAGAAGGTGCCGCCGGACAGGGCGGAGCGGGCGGCTGCGATCTTGGACAGGGTGTCGGGAGCGAGCTCGCTGTTGAGGACACAGCTGACGAGGAGGCCGCAGGCGAGCCGGCTCATCTCCACCCGCATGTCGAGCGGTCGGTCCGCGGGCAGGTCGGCGAGGAGCTGCCGGGTACGGGCCTGGACGGAGGGCCCGAGAGCGGTGAGCCGGGACGCGGCGAACGCGGGCCTCATCACGGCGCGCCGCTCCCGGTGGGCGGTGCCTTCGAGGCCGACCACCCCGTTCTCGGTGAAGTCGCGCAGGCTCGGGTCCGGGCCCCAGAACCGGAAGGTGTCCTCATCACTGCCGACCTTGCGCAGCAGTGCCGGGTCGTTGACCTGGAAGGCGGTCGTCGGGCCGGTCCTGGTGGGGACGACCGGGCCCGCTTGCTCAAGACGGGCCGCGAGGTTGGCCGGGTCCAGCCAGAACCGCAGGGCCCGGGAGTGGGCGAGCGCTCCCGCGCCGGGCGGCACGATCGGTCGTCCGGGGCAGGCTGTCCTGTCCACACTCATCAGCTTTGCTGTCCTGTCCACGTTCGTAGGCCTCCGCGGCTCCGGCCGCCAGTACGTGGCCAACGATCAACTGCGGGGGCGGTCACGGGTGCGCCGGTCGTGTGCGGACCCTTGACCGCCCGACTGGACCTGCCCGGTACCGGACGCACGCCGTCTCCTACGCCCAGGAGCTCGGCTACGACGTGGAGATCCTGGAGGCGTACCTGCGCCGCGGGACCGGGGCCTACCTGGACCTGTGGCACGGCCGGCTCAAGGCCGCGCACATCGACACCCTCAAGGCCGCCCACATCGACACCGTCGCCGACATGGGCGTCACCACGGACCTCGCCGACGCCCAGTCCCTGGCGGCGATGGAGGAGCCCAAGCAGGTCGACCCTGTGCCGGCCGCCGGGGGGCTACCGCGAGGCCATCGCCGCCCACCGCGCCACCTGGACAGGCAGCGGCACACCAACCCGAAGATCCAGGAAGCCGCCGAAACGGCAGTTCCGCGAGCGGCTCGTGGACGAGCTCGCCGGGACGCTCGCGTTCGTGGCGGCGGATCGCCGAGCCGGTGGGCCGGTCCATCCAGGCCAGACGGTTCAGCCCGTGACGGGCCGGAATCCGGTGGACGGTCGAGGCGGGCAGGCCGAGGACGGGGCCGGTCCTCGCGGATCCGAGCACCAGCGGCGAACAACGCTGATCAGTCCCTGGAGGACGATCGTCCTGGGCTGGGCGCTCGTACACTGACGAGAATGGAGGACCACACGGCCCCCGGGATCGGTGCACGTCCGGCACCCGTCCTGCGGGAGTACGTCGACTCGTATGTCGGCTTCGACCTCCGCGGGCTCCCGACGGGGGTGCACTGCGGCCCGCCGAGCCGCGCGCTCACTGCGGTGATCAGCCTGTCGGATCCATTGGAGGTGGCGGCGGGCGTCGACGACGGGTCACCGGTCACCCGATTCGGCAGCGTGGCCGGCGGTCTGATGTGCCGGTCCGTCGCGATTCACCACGACGGACGCCAGCAAGGTGTTCAGGTATCGCTGACACCCCTCGGGGCCCGGGCCATCTACGGCATGCCCGCCGCCGAGCTCGCCCACCGGCTGGTCCCCCTTGAGGAGCTTCTCGGAGCGCTCGCCGTCGAGCTGGTCGACCGGCTCCGATCGGCGACGACGTGGGCGGCGCGCTTCACCACGCTGGACGCATTACTCCTCCGAGCTGTCGGCCGTGGCGCCTGCGGCGACGATGTGCGCTGGGAGCGCCCCGAGGTGGCCGAGGCGTGGCGCCGCCTCGTCGCCGCGCGGGGGTGCGTCCGGGTTGGGGCGGTCGCCGCGGAACTGGGCTGGAGCCGTCGGTACCTCACGGAGCGGTTTCGCGGTGAGGTGGGCCTGTCGCCGAAGACCCTTGCCCGAGTCCTGCGCTTCGAGCACGCGCACGAACTGGCGGCGGCGCAGGACCCGCTCCCGTGGGGCGATGTGGCAACCGTCTCCGGCTACGCCGACCAGGCCCATCTCGTTCGGGACTGGCGCGAGTTCACCGGCCGATCGCCGACGATCTGGCGTCGCGGCGAAGTCCTCCTCGGAGCCGGGTAGCCGCCAACCGTCCGCCCCTCGCGTCGACTTCCCTTCCCATTTCTTCAAGACTGCCCCGTCGCTGTCGTGGACGATCGTCGGCATGAGACTCGTCGACCACGAACGCAATGCCCTGGACCTGCGGACCACCCCCGTGCACCTCGGACGGGGATCGAGAGCGAAACCCGTCGAGGGCTTCACCTGGGACCCGGAGGTGCTCCAGGCCTACAGCGCCGCGGTCGCGGCAGACGGCGCCGAGGGCCGGATGGTGATGATCTTCGACGGCGACGGCGACGGCGACGGGCACGGAGACCATTGGGAGAGCCACCCCGCAGGCGACGAACTGGTCGTTTGCCTCACCGGTTCCGTGACGGTCACCCGCGACGTGGACGGGCTGCGCGAACGCGTTCTGCTCGGGCCGGGTGAGGCCACCATCAACCCGGCCGGGGTATGGCACGTGGTCGACACGGAGGGGCCGACGTCCATCCTGGCCATCACCGCGACGCTCGGCACCGATCACCGTCCTCGGACCGACACCCGCCCGACCGAACCCGCCGGCACGCCCGGCCCGGAGGGAGCGCCGTGACGACACGCGTCGCGTGCCTCGGCGACAGCCTCACCCGCGCGCAGTTCAGCGTCGACTACCTGGATCTTCTCGGGCGACGCCACCCTCCCGGTGACGTGCAACTTGCCCGGTTCGGCGCCAACGGCGACTTCGCCCACAACCTCCTGCGGCGCCTCGACGCTGTCATCACGAACCCACCCGATGTGATCACCGTGTTGATCGGGACCAACGACGCCCGAGCGAGCCTTGCCGGCTACCCCGTCGAGCAGGCCATGAAGCGCAAACAGCTCCCCGACCGCCCGTCGGCAGGCTGGTTCCAACAGTGCCTGGGAGCCGTCGTCGCACGGCTGCGAGCGGAGACCGACGCGACGATCGGTCTGCTGTCGCTACCGGTACTCGGCCAACAGCTCGACGGAGCAGCGGCACAGGCATCGCAGACGTACAGCAGGATGATCGCCGAGGTCGCCGCCGCCAACGAGGTGGCCTACCTTCCGCTCCACGAACGCCAGGTCGAGGAACTGCGCCGGGCGGACGCGCCGCCGATCTCCTACCGGGAGGCGACGCCCGCGGCGGTCGTCGGCGTCCTCGTCCAGCACGCAGTGCTGCGCCGCAGCCTCGACACGATCTCGCGGCGGCGAGGTCTCGTGCTCACGACCGACCACATCCACCAGAACAGCCCGCGGCGCCACCCTTGTCGCTGAGGTCATCGACGCCGGTCTATTGACCCCGAGCGCGTAGCCGGTTCCGGCGCCCGGCCGGCCGGATGCCGTCTTCCGGGCGGAGACGGCATCCGAGCCGGGCGGTCAACGCCTACGCCATCCGGCTCGGGAGGCACGGCCCGTGCTGGACCGCGGGCCGGTCAGGCCCAGGTGCGGGTGAGGAAGTCGGCAATCAGCGGGGCGATTTCGGGCAAACGGTCCTCCAGGGCGAAGTGACCGGTGTCGAACAGGTGAAGTTCGGCGTCCGGCAGGTCGGAAAGGTAGGCAAGCGCGCCGGGTTCGGGGAAGAACGGGTCGCGGCTGCCCCAGGTGATCAGAGTCGGCGGTCTGTGCTCGCGCAGCCACGCCTGCCAGTCGGGGTAGGCGGCGATGTTGCTCCTGTAGTCGTAGGCGAGCGCTCGCTGCGCGTGCTTGCGGCCGGGCTGGTCGAGAAAGTGCTGGTCGAGCAGCCAGCCCTCGGGGGCGATCAGTTCGGGGTCGGCGGTGCCGCCCTCGTACTGGGCGCGGGTGGCGTCCAGGGTGAACAGGTCGAGGACGGCCTGGTCGGCGCCGGGGGTGTCGGGGGTGAGGGCGGTGAACTCGCGGGCCGCCTCCGACAGCCCCTCGGCGTAGGCGTTGCCGTTCTGCACGATCAGGCCCGCGACCCGATCCGGGCGGCGGAGTGCCAGGCGGAAGCCGACGGGGGCGCCGAAGTCGAAGAGGTACATCGTGAAACGGGTCAGGCCCAGGCGTTCGGTGAAGCGCTCGACGACATCCGCGAGCCGCTCGAAGGAGTAGGTGAACCCGTCCGGGGCGCGGGTGTGTCCGAAGCCCGGGTAGTCGGGGGCGATCAGTCGGTAGTGGCGGCCGAGGGTGTCGATGAGGCGACGGAACTGGTGCGAGGCGGAGGGAAAGCCGTGCAGGAGCAGCACCACCGGGGCGTCGGGACGCTCGGGCAGGGACTCCCGGTAGAAGACCTCCATCTGATCGACCTCTACGAACCGGTGGACGGTCCGGGCCGGAACAGCGATGCGCGGCGGTGTCGCGGACATCATGTCACATGCCTCCTTGGTGAAAAGATGCATTAGTCCTAACCGCCGTGTGGCTAACGTGTCAAGTGTTCGATGTAGCATTAGGGCATGGCTGACAGCGCACCCCTGACCGGTGAGGTCCTGGCCCTGGACCTGGTCAACACCCGCCCGATGGGCGCCCACGGGCGCGTGGACCTGCTCGCCACCCCGCGGCAGTTGTCCGACTGGCTGGCCCTGGAGGGGGACCGCCTCCAGGGAGAAGTTCGGGACACCGCACCGACCCGGGCCGACCTCGCCCCCGTCCACGCCGTCCGCGCACACACGGAAGCCGCTGTCCGGGCATTGTTGGACCGAACCGAACCCCCAGGGTCCGCCCTGCGCGGACTCACCGAGGCTCAGCGTGCGGCGCCGTCCGTCCGCGAACTCACCTGGGACGGCACCGCGGTCACGGTCGTCTCCCGCCGCACCGGCCCTCTCGGCACCCGCCTCGCCGCACTGCTGGCGGAGGCCGCCGCCGAGATGCTCGGCGCCCCCGCGATCGACAGGCTCAAGGAGTGCGAGGCCGACGACTGCGTCATGGTGTTCCTGCCGTCACACCCCCGTCGTCGCTGGTGCTCCCCCACCCGCTGCGGCAACCGGACCCGCGTCGCCCGCTACTACCGGCGCCGCAACCCGGCCGACGCGTCCCGTACCTGACGGAGACGGTGCCCGCTCCCGCCGCTGCTCGCTCACGGCCGAGACCTCACAGACCGGCTCGGACGCGCAGGTTCACCTTCAGCAAGATCACGATCCACAGCTGGAGTGCCCGGCCGTGCTCGTGGTGACGAACGGACTGGCGAAGGAGACGTCCCCGGCGCGCGCCACGATTTCCACCTCGTCGCCCAGAGCCCATTCCGCGACCCGTGACGCCATCGCCGCCGGCACCACGTCACTGATGTCCGGCGCGGCCGGAATGTCGTACGTGGCGTGGGCGTCATGAGGCAGGACGACCCGGTAGCCCAGCTCCAGGGCCCGGCGGGCGGTGGCGAGCACGCACATCTCCGACATCACCCCGCACACGGCGAGCGCCCGGACGCCCGCCGCCGTCAGCCCGGCCTCCAGCGACGTCTCCTCGAAACCGTCGTCCTCGCTCTTGCGGATCACCGTCTCGGCCGGCCCGGTGCGCACGGGCAGGTGCAGCTCCCACCCGGGCGTCCCCGGCTCGTCGGGCTGTCCGACCGCGCCGTCGTTCTGCAGATGGACGACGAGGGCCCCGGCCCCCCGGGCCCGCCCGACCAGATCCGTCACCCGGTCCAGCAACCGGGTCGCGTCGGGCACGGCGGCGTCACCCGCGACGAACGCCGACTGGACGTCGACGACGAGCAGCGCCGTCACAGGCGCGCGGAGCGCGGTCATGCGGGGGAGTCCTCACGTCGGAGCGGCGGGTGCGCGGGAGAAGGCCGGGCCGAAGCCCATCGTGCCGTAGGAAGGACCGTGGCCGCCCGCCGGTTTCCGGTGGGCGGCCACGGGTCAGCCGGTGCGGTCCACGAGGTACGGGATCAGCGTGAGCAGATCGCCGCGCGCGCCCTCGGCCAGCGGCACCCGGTCCAGACAGGCGCGGGCCGCGGCCAGGTGCTCGTGCGCCTCGGCCAACGCGGCCCGCCGCCCGCCGGCCTCGTCGATCAGCTCGGCCGCACGGCGCGCCGTCAGGTCGTCGAGCGGCCCGGCGGAGGTGAGCAGCGCGTCGAGACGCCGGGCCGCCGGGTGATCGGCCGAGAGGGCCGCGAGCACCGGGTACGTCTTCTTGAGCCGCCGCAGGTCGCTGTGGACCGGCTTGCCGGTCACCTGCGGATCGCCCCAGATCCCGAGCAGGTCGTCCACCGCCTGGAACGCCACCCCCACGTGCCGCCCCGCCGCGTCCAGCGCCTCGACGGTGCTCGCCGGGGCGCCGGCCAGCACCGCGCCCAGGGCGGCGGCGCAACCGAGCAGGGCGCCCGTCTTGTGGGTCGCCATCGACCGGTACTCGTGCGGCAGCACCGCCCCGGGCCCGGTCCACGGCCGGGACTCGAACAGCAGGTCCTGTGCCTGACCGTTCACCAGATCGCCCAGCGCGCCCGCCAGTTGCCGGACCGCCGCCGGGCCGGCGGGACCCGGAGCCTCCGCCAGCGTGGAGACGGCCAGTGCGAACAGCGCGTCCCCCGCGAGGACCGCCGGGCCCGTGCCGTACGCCTTCCACAACGTCGGCCGACGGCGACGGGTCTCGTCGCCGTCCATGATGTCGTCGTGGATCAGGGAGAAGGTGTGGATCAGCTCGACGGCGACCGCGCCGAGCACCGCGTCCTCCCCGCTGCCGCCCGCGGCCTCCGCGCCGAGCACCGCGAGCGCCTGGCGGACGCCCTTGCCCTGCGATCCGGGCGTCGGTTCGCCGCCTGTCCCGCTCCAGCCCAGCGAGAAGGCCGCCGTCTCCGCGTGCCAGGGGTGCAGCCGTCCCACCGACTCCACCAGGGCCGGGCGCACCAGTGCGCGGCAGCGGTCCAGTATCTGCGGCGCACTCGCGAGGCCGGTCGTGGAGAGCGTCATCGGCGGCCGTCCCTCTCGCCCGCGGCGGCCGGTTCCACGCCGAGTTCGGCGTAGGCCTTCTCGACCATCTCCTGGGCGTTGAGCAGCCCGATCCGGCTCAGTCTGCCGCGCAGGTCGTCCAGCTCGGCGGCGGTGGCGTCGCGGTCCCGGCCGAGCCTGGCCCGCGCCTTGACCAGGCCGAGCGATGCCAGCGCCTCACCCCGCGGCTCGCCCATCGCGCGGAACTCGCCGAGCGCCTGCTCGTAGACCTCGCGCGCCTCCTCGTACCGCCCGGCGCGGAAGAGCACGTTGGCCCGCATCTTGTGGTTGTACGCCAGGGCGCTGGAGAGGTTCATCTCGCGGCAGGTGACCTCGGCCTCGGAGAGCAGACCGAGTGCGCGCCCGGTCGCCCCGTCCCGGAGGGAGACGATGTCGGCGATGCCACGCAGGGCCCAGGCCCGGCCGCGCCGGTCGTCCGCGTCGCCCGCGAGGATGGCCGCCTCCTCGAACATCTCCAGCGCCGTGTCCAGCGAACCGGTGTTGCGGTGGATCTGCGCTATGCCCTCCAGCGCCCAGACGGTGTGCCGGGCCTCGCCCCGTGCGCGGGCCTCGGCCAGCAGCTGTTCGTGCAGCGTCGCGACGGTCGCGTAGTCGCCCTGGATCCGTCCGGTCTCGGCGAGGCCGGCCAGCGAATAGCCGCGGGCGACCACGTCGCCGCCCCGCTTCCCCAGCTCCGCGGCGAGGCCGAGCAGCCTGAACGCGAGGCGCAGCGCCCCGCGTTGGCGCGCCAGCGTGCCCCCGCTCCACAGTGCCCACGCCATCGCCCCGGTGTTCCCTGCCGTCCGCGCGGCCCGGTAGCTGGCCTTCCAGGCCCGGTCGGCCTCCGCGACCTGCCCGAGCCTGCGGTGCGCCTCGGCCACGGCGAGGCCCGAACGCGCCACCTCCTCCTGTGATCCGGAGAGCTCGGCCTGCCTCAAGTGGCGTATGCCTTCGGCCAGTACGTCGGTGAGGGAGGCGTTCACCGACATCTTGGTGAGTGCTCCCTGGTACTCGGGCGCCAGTGCCTTGGTCTGCATGGGGGCCTTCCGCGCGGTGCCGGGCCCGCGCCGGCGTGGCTATGCCCTCCATGTATACGCGGGGGGTATAGTCCGGCGGTCGTGCGGGCCCGGATCTTGTGGGGGTTGGGCGCCGCAGGTCACACGCGGCGCACCGTCCTGTCGTTGATCAAGACGGCAGCAGGGCGAGGAGGGTTGCTCGGGAACGCCAGGTCGTTCCCCGCTCCCGTCGCGAGTCGCCTCCCTACGCCCTCCCCGTGCGCCGCAGCCGATGGCGCACCGCACGCCGGGCGACCGGGCCGAGCTCGTCCAGCACCCCGGCCAGCTCGGCGAGCTGCTCCAGCGCGTCGAAGGCGCGCCTCGCCCCCGCGGGGTCGACGCCCTCGTACAGCTCCAGGCCCACGAACGACCCGGTCACGGCGCGCGCCAGCCCCACCGGGTCGGTGAACTCGCCCAGCGGTGAGTCCGCCAGGACCCGGACCAGGACCTTCTCGATCTCGGCGGTCCACAGGTCGAGCCCGGCCGCGGTCGCGGGCGCCAGCCGGGGCTGGGTCTGGGCCCCCGCGAGCACCTGTGCGAGAAAGGCGACATGGCCGCCGGCCCGCTCCTCCTCGTGCAGTGCGCGCCCGCACTCCAGCAGCTCGGCGAGGGTCGTCACGGCGGCGAGCCGGTCGCGGTGACGGGCCACCCGCTGCTCCGCGCCGTACCGGCAGGCCGCCGCCAGCAGCTCGTCGACCGAGCCGAAGTGGTAGAAGACCAGCGCCTGGTTGACCCCGGCCGAGGCGGCCACCGAGCGGGCCGACGTCCTGGCGATCCCCTGTTCGGCGAGCGTGCGCAGCGCGCCCTCCAGGAGCTTCGTGCGGGTGTCCGTGCCCGCCGCGCTCCCCGTCACGCCCGCGCCTCTTCGCGGACCGGGCGCAGACCCGCCCGAACGCCGTGGCGCAGGGCGTCGACATAGCGGGCGCGGAACGTGCCCTCGTATCCGAACAGCGGGCCGAAGCGGCGATTGGTCACCGCCACCCGGATGCGGAAACGGCCCGTGGCGTCGTCGAAGGACTCGCGGACCTCGGCGTCGCCCCCGATCAGCCGGGGAACCCGTACGTCTAGGGGCCCTTCGCGGAAACGGTGTTCCCCGGAGCGGATGAGCAGGGAACCGTCGGGCTCCGCGGTGAGCCGCAGGTCGGAGGCCAGGTGCTGGTGGGTGCCGAGGTAGTCCAGCACGCAGGACCGCTCGGGACTGTGCACCATCGTCGCGTCGAAGCGGCGCGGACCGTCCGGCAGGGCGAACGTCCGGACGAAGGTCACGGTCTCACGGCCGTGGGCGTCGGTGTACGGCACGTTCTCGATGGTGAACGGGATGTCGCGGCCGGTCCTCGGCACCAGGATGTTGCGCGTGGCGCCGAGCGCGAGGAACGGCTTCACGAACGCCCGGCCGTGCCAGATCCGGTCCATGGAACCGCGCCCGACGCACGCCTCCCCGCTTTCCAGACCGACCGAGAAGCGTCGGCGCAGCTGCGGGTGGAGCCGCTCGAAGTCCTCCCCCATCGCACGGGCGAAGATCGAGGTCATGGGCGCTCCAGTCGGGCGAGGAGGGACGGGGCGGCGGCCGGGCGGCCGGGCGCTCCGCGCAGACAGCGGCGGGCGGCGGGCGTGAGCGGGGACGGGGGTGCCAGCAGCGCGGCCAGGGCGGCGGGCAGTATGGCCGCCGGGCCGAAGGGCAGGGCCGCCGCCACCACGAGGATCCGGGCCAGGACCTCCGCCAGAGCATGTGTCAGCGACCGGGCGGGGCTGATGTCACGCTCGCACCACAGTCGCAGCCGGTCGAAGGACCAGGCGGTCGCCCAGCCCATCAGCGGCCGGAACACCAGCCGGTCCGCGACCGCGCCGAAGCGGCCCCAGCGGGTCCGGTAGTCGTAACCGGTCAGGAAGCGGATGCCGTCGGCGGTGGGGACGTAGCGCCAGTAGCCGCTGCCCTCGGACAGCGGCGACAGCTTCTCGGAGGAGGCGAAGCGCAGCGCGGAGACCCGCTCGCCGTCCTCCCGGTGCCGCTCACCCGCGCTCGTCCCGGTCCCCGCGACGGTCAGGAAGGGCAGCACCCGGGTCGCGTACCGGAACCGCTGGGCGGAACCCGCAGGTCCGGGCAGGGGGCTGATCTCGGTGAAGCGCAGATCCCACCGCTGATGCTGACCAGGGTCCTGGGTCCGTGCCCACAGGCGCTCCGGATCGGTACGGATCAACGCCTCTATGTACAGCCCCACGCGTGCCCCCGGTAGCCACGGGTGTTGAGCGAGTGCTCAACCCTTGTGCGCCGGGACGCTACCAGAGAGTTGAGCACTCGCTCAAAACCTCCGAACGGCGGCCCCCGACGCGCGACGGGCGCCCTGCCACGCTCGAATGGACGGGTGACGGCGCCCCCGGACGACTGCCTCGCCCGTAACGAGTGGATCTGCGGGGCCTATCTCTCCAGCCGCCGCGAGATCCTGGTGGACGCCGTGCTGCAACATCTCCAGCTGACAGCCGCCTCGGTGGCCTTCGCCCTCCTGCTCGCGGTTCCCCTGGCGCTCGCCGCCCGCCGGTGGCGCTGGGCGGCCGGCCCGGTGCTCGGGCTGACGACGATCCTGTACACGATCCCGTCGCTGGCGATGTTCTCGCTGCTGCTGCCGCTCTACGGACTCTCCGCCGCGCTGGTGATCGCGGGGCTCGTCCTCTACTCGCTGACGCTGCTCGTCCGCAACATCCTGGCCGGGCTCCGGGCCGTCCCCGAGGAGACCCGGCAGGCCGCACGCGGCATGGGGTACGGGCCGCTGCGCCTGCTGCTCGCCGTGGAGCTCCCGCTCGCGCTGCCCGCCGCGATGGCCGGGCTGCGCATCGCCACCGTCTCCGCCGTCTCCCTGGTCACCGTCGGGGCGATCGTCGGCCACGGCGGACTCGGCAACCTCATCTACTCCGGCATGAACACCTACTTCAAGGCCCAGGTGCTCACCGCCTCCGTGCTGTGCGTCGTCATCGCCGTCGCCGCCGACCTGCTGCTCCTGGGAGCGGGACGGCTGCTGACCCCCTGGACCCGGAGGCAGGCGTGAAGACGTCCCGCGCGGCGCGGAGGCAGGCATGAACACCCTCTCCGACGCCTGGTCCTGGCTCACGACGGCCGACCACTGGTCCGGCCCCGACGGCGTCTGGAGCCGGCTCGGCGAACACCTCTTCCTCACCGCCGTCTGTCTGCTCATCAGCTGTCTGATCGCCCTTCCCGTGGCCCTCGTCCTGGGCCACCTCGGCAAGGGCGGCGCGCTCGCCGTCAACCTCTCCAACATCGGCCGGGCCGTACCCACCTTCGCCGTCCTGGTCCTGCTGCTGCTCACGCCCATCGGCACCCACGGCCAGTGGTCGACGATCATCGCGCTCGTCCTGTTCGCCGTGCCGCCGCTCCTCACCAACGCCTACGTCGGGATGCGCGAGGTCGACCGGGACGTCGTCCGGGCCGCCCGGGGGATGGGCATGACCGGCCGCCAGATGCTGCTGGGCGTGGAACTGCCGCTCGCCCTGCCGCTGATCCTCACCGGTGTGCGGATCGCCGCCGTCCAGCTGGTGGCCACCGCCACCCTCGCGGCGCTGGCCGGCGGCGGGGGACTGGGCCGGATCATCACCGCGGGCTTCAACCTCGCCTCCACCCCGCAGGTGGTGGCCGGAGCGATCCTGGTGGCCGCCTTCGCCCTCCTCGTCGAGAGCCTCTTCGAGGCCGGGCAGCGTCTCGCCCCCCGGCGCGGAAGAGAGGCCGTGTGAGCCGCGCCGGCCGGGCCCTGGCCGCGCTGGCCCTCCTCGCCGCCACCGCCTGCACCACCGGCCCGACGCTGGAGAACCGGGGCGAGGTCACCGCACCGCCCGGCGACAGCAGGGAACTCACCGTCGGATCCGCCGGGTTCACCGAGAGCGAGCTGCTGGCCCAGATGTACGCACTGCTCCTGGAGCGCGCCGGGTACTCCGCCGGCATCATCTCCGTGACCAACCGGGAGATCTACGAACCCGCCCTGGAGAACGGTCAGATCGACGTGGTGCCGGAGTACGCGGCGACCTTCGCCGACTGGTTGAACGCCAAGGCCAACGGCGCCGACGCGCCCCCCGTCGGTTCGCCCGACCGAACCGCCACCATGAAGGCGCTCCGCGCGCTCGCCGCCCCGCGCGGACTGACCGTGCTCGACCCCGGCCGGGCCGTTGACCAGAACGCCTTCGCCGTCACCGCCGCGTACGCGAGGAGACACGGGCTCAAGACCCTCAGCGACGTCGGCGCCGCGAAGCTGCCCGTACGGCTGGCGGCGGGCGATGAATGCGTACAGCGGCCCTACTGCGCACCCGGCCTGCGCGAGACGTACGGCATCGACGTCGTCGCCGTCGACCCGAAGGGCGTCGGCACCACCCAGGCCAAGCAGGCGGTGCAGAGTGGTCAGGACCAGATGGTCCTGACCACCACGACCGACGCCACACTGGACCAGTTCGGTCTTGTGCTGCTGGAGGACGACAAGAAGCTCCAGAACGCGGACTACGTGGTCCCCGTCGTCAACCGCGCCCGCGCCGGGAGCACCGGGGTGCGCGACGCCGTCGGCCGGCTCAACACCGTGCTGACCACCGCCGACCTGGCGTCGATGAACGAGCGGGTCGACAGCTGGCGCAGGCTGCCCGAGGACGTGGCGCGCACCTACCTGAAGTCGAAGAAGCTCCTCCCGAGGGACTGAGCCGCCCGACAGCTCAGGACGCGGGCGGCGCCGGGGGCCAGGGAACATCGGCCAGCAGGGGCAGGAGGTGCTCCTCCTCGTAGTCGAGGTGGGCGGTCAGCTCCTGGGTCATCCGGGCCAGTTCGGCGCGGAAGCGGTCCGGCTCCGCGATGGCGACGTCGGCCAGCAGTGCGGCGAGCGCCGTCTGTACGGCCCCGATGCTCCGGTGCTCCTCCCGCAGCCGGTCGAAGACGTCCACCAGGTGCGGGTGGTAGCCCTCCATCGTGGGGAACATGTGGCCGTCCTCGGCCGTGTGGTGGAACTCCAACGCCTGGCAGAACGCCAGGCAGCGCTGCCGGATCTGCAGCCCGAGCCCGGGTGCGGGCGGTTCGCCCCCGCCCGGGTGGGAAGCCCGCGCGGCGAAGTGCGCCTCCGTCTCGGCGCCCACGTGGAGCAACTGGCCGCGCAGCCAGGTGTGCACCTCCACCAGCTTGTCGGCGAGCGAGGTGATCGCGGGAGCCGTCACGTCGGGGTCGGGGAGTTCCAGGACCACGACCGGCAGCGCCCGGTCGGTGGCGTCCTGATACTCCGCGTACCCGGGCGCTTCGGCGACGACCCGGGCGAAGAGTTCGTCGCGTCGGGCCCCTTCGGCCGGCATGGCGAGGGACTCGAACTCCTCGTCCCCCAGCTCGACCCGCACGGTGGGACGGGCGAGGAGGTTGCGGTACCAGTCGGGGTGGAGCGGTGCGCCGAGGTTGGAGGCGACGACGAGGAGCCGGCGGCCGTCGCGGACGTATCCGAGTGGCGTCGTGTGCTGTGTGCCGGAGCGGGCCCCGGTCGTCGTGAGCAACAGGAGGTCGGAGCCCTCGAAGGGGCCGCCGACCTTCCCGGCGTTGGCGCGGAACTCGGCGATGACGGACAGCTGGAAGTTCTGAGGCATGGAGGTTCTGGGTCTCCCGGAAGGAAAGCGGGCAGGCGAAGGCCCTGCGTCGCGGGGTTTCCGCGGTGAGGTGTTCGGATGCGAAGGCGCGCTCGGAGCGCGGCTGCTCAGAGGCAGGGGGCGATGAGTGGACTCATGGCGTCATCCCTGGGAAGAAGGTGCTGGCTCGACCGCCGGCCGGCCCAGATCTCTTTGGCCGACGTCACGCTGCACATGCACATCACAACCCGGGCGGTGCGGCTCTGTCAACGCGAGGAGGGGCAACGCCGAAAAGGCGTTGCCCCTCCTCCGGACGCCTGCGACGCTTCCGGCCATGCCCGCTGAACCAGAGACTCCCGCGCCGCTGTCGCGGACCCGTCGCCCCCACCGGGTCGAGGCGCTCTTCTCGCACGGTCGCCTGGTCGCGATCCCGCGCAAGGAGGCCCGGCGGGATCAGTTGCTCGCGCACCTCGCCGACACGCTGTTCGAGCGGGAGCGCTCGTACACCGAGCGCGAGGTGAACGAGGCGCTCCTCACCGTCCACGAGGACTGCTCCGCGCTGCGCCGCTACCTCGTCGTTGCGGGGCTGCTGGTCCGGCCCCGGGACGGCAGCAGCTACCGTCGCGGACGCTGACGGCGACCCGGGTCAGTTGAGGGTGTCGGGGTCCGGGCCGGTGCGCATGCCCCGGTCCAGGGCGGCGACGGCGTCCATGTCCGCGGCCGACAGTTCGAAGTCGAAGACGTCGATGTTCTGCCGGATCCGCTCGGGCGTGACCGACTTGGGGATGACGATGTTGCCGAGCTGGAGGTGCCAGCGCAGCACCACCTGGGCCGGGGACCTGCCGTGCCGCTCGGCGATGGAGACCAGCGCCTCCTCCTTGAGCAGGGCTCCCTGGGCCAGCGGGCTCCAGGCCTCGGTGGCGATGCCGTGCTCGGCGTGGAAGGCGCGCAGCTCGGCCTGCTGAAGGCCCGGGTGCAGCTCGATCTGGTTGACGGCCGGGACGAGCGTGCTGGTGTCGAGCAGCCGGCGCAGGTGGGCGGGCTGGAAGTTGGAGACCCCGGCCGCGCGGATCCGGCCGTCGGCGGCCAGTTTCTCCAGGGCGCGCCAGCTCTCCGGGTACAGGTCGTGGGCGGGCGTCGGCCAGTGGATCAGGTAGAGGTCGACGTGGTCGAGGCCGAGCTTTGCGAGGCTCGCGTCGAAGGCGGCGAGTGTGGCGTCGTAACCCTGGTCGGTGTTCCACAGTTTCGTGGTGACGAACAGCTCCTCGCGGGGGATCCCGGAGGTGGCCAGAGCACGGCCGACGCCGACCTCGTTGCCGTAGACCGCCGCGGTGTCGACGGACCGGTAGCCGGCCTCCAGCGCGGCGGAGACCGCGGCGGTCGTCTCGTCGTCGGGCACCTGGAAGACGCCGAAGCCGAGCTGGGGGATGGTCACGCCGTTGTTGAGCGTGACGGTGGGGACGGTGGACATGTGACGGCCTTCCGGTAGAGCGGTGCAGCGGTGTGCCTCGTGCGCGTCGTCCGCCGAGATCGTTTGGCGCACGACGTTTACTGGCGTCAACAATAATTGCACACGCGGGTTACATGTAAACGCGGGTAAGGTGTGTCGGGTCGCCCCCACCCCTACGCGTCCGCCACGGAATCGAACTCCACCTCCTCACGGCCCACCCCCTGCGCGTCGGCGTCCACCGAGCGGCGCAGCGCCTCGTGCAGCTTCGCCGGGGTGAGGACCCCGAGGAACCGGGCCCCGTCCAGCACCGCCACCCATCCCGCGTCGTGCTGGAGCATCTCGCTGAACGCCTGCTTCAGCGGGGCGCCCACCGGCACCCACGCGTCCATCCGGCGGGCCAGAGCGCCCACCGCCTCTTCCTCCCCGGCAGGCCGCAGCGCGTCCGCCGACACCCAGCCGTGCAGCTCGCCCCGCTCGTTCAGCACCACCGCCCACCGGGCCCCCGCCGCCCCCAGCCGGGCCGCCGCCTCCCGGGCGGGCTCCTCCACCCGGGCCACCGGGGGCTCCTCCAGGTCCTCCGGCTCGATCGCGGTGACCGACAGCCGCTTCAGCCCCCGGTCGGAACCCACGAACCGGGCCACGTACGGGGTGGCCGGGGTGCCGAGCACGGCGGCCGGGGTGTCGAACTGCTCGATGCGGCCCTCCCCGTACACCGCGATCCGGTCGCCCATCCGCACCGCTTCCTCGATGTCGTGCGTCACCAGGAGCACCGTCTTGCGCACCCGCCGCTGGAGCGCCAAAAACTCGTTCTGCAGCCGCTCCCGGACCACCGGGTCCACCGCGCCAAACGGCTCGTCCATCAGCAGCACCGGCGGATCCGCCGCGAGCGCCCGTGCCACACCCACCCGCTGGCGCTGCCCGCCGGAGAGCTGCGCCGGATAGCGCGAGCCGTACGTCCTCGGATCCAGGCCCACCAGGTCCAGCAACTCCGCCGCCCGCTCCCGGGCCCGTGCGCGCTTCCAGCCCACCAGCGCCGGAACGGTCGCCGTGTTGTCCAGGACGGTCCGATGGGGAAAGAGGCCCACCTGCTGGATCACATAGCCGATCCGCCGACGCAGCTTCACCGGGTCGGTCCCGGCGATGTCCTCCCCGTCCACCAGGATCCGGCCGGAGGTCGGCTCGATCAGCCGGTTCACCATCATCATCGTGGTCGTCTTCCCGCAGCCGGACGGCCCCACCAGGGTGACCAGCTCGCCCTCCGCCACCTCGAAGGACAGCCCGTCGACCGCCGTCGTCCCATCCGGATAGACCTTGCCGACCTGCTCGAACCGGATCATGTCTGAACGCTAGGCGGTGTCCGGCACTTCCGCGCGGGCACGCGGAAGTGCGCAGGAGGCCGCCGCGCACACGGGCCGGGACCATCCGGGGCATCCCCCCCCCGTCGGCCCCTGCGCCGGACCGGTGCGGCGATGTGCTGAACTGGCCCTTTCGCCCGGATCAGCCCGCACCCCGGAATCAGGAGTTCCCGTGATCAGTTACCGGCAGCCCGGCGTCGTCCTCACCGACCGGCGTTTCACCGTGCCCCTGGACCACAGCGACCCCGGCGGCGAGCAGATCGAGGTCTACGGCCGGGAAGCGGTCGCCGCCTCCCGTGCCGGCGAGGAACTGCCCTGGCTGGTCTATCTGGAGGGCGGCCCCGGCTTCGGCGCGCGCCGGTTCGTCGGCACGGAGGCCTGGCTCGGCCGCGCCCTGCGCGAGTTCCGCGTGCTCCTCCTCGACCAGCGCGGCACCGGGCTGTCCACCCCGGCCAACCGGCAGACCCTCCCGCTGCGCGGAGGCCCGAGCGAACAGGCCGACTACCTCACCCACTTCCGCTCCGACTCCATCGTCCGCGACTGCGAACTGATCCGGCCGCAGCTCACCGGCGGAGCACCCTGGACGGTTCTCGGCCAGTCGTTCGGCGGCTTCTGTGCCGTCCGCTATCTTTCCTCGGCGCCCGAGGGCCTCGCCGCCGTCCTGATCACCGGCGGTCTGCCCTCGCTGGACGCGCACGCGGACGACGTCTACCGGGCCGCGTACCCCCGTATCGAACGCAAGGTCGCCGCCCACTACGCCCGCTACCCCCAGGACGTCGAGCGCGCCCGCGCGATCGCCGCGTACCTCGCCGAGCACCGGCCCGAGAGCGCCGGACACCGGCTCACACCCGAGGGCTTCCAGTCGCTCGGCATCATGCTCGGCTCGGGCAGCGGCAGCCACCAGCTCCACTACCTGCTGGAGAACGCGTTCGTCCGCACCCCGGGCGGCGCCGAACTCTCCGACGCCTTCCAGGAAGCCATGCGCACGGCCGCCTCCTTTGCCGGGCACCCGCTGTACGCCCTGCTCCACGAGGCCATCTACGGACAGGGCGAGCGGCCCACATCCTGGGCCGCCGAGCGTGTCCGGGCCGAGTTCCCGCAGTTCGACGCGGCGACGGCGCTGGCGGGCGGCGGACCGGTCCTCTTCACCGGGGAGACCGTCCACCCCTGGCACTTCGACGTCGACCCGGCCCTGCGCCCGCTGCGCGAGACCGCCGAACTGCTGGCCCGGCGCACCGACTGGCCCGTGCTGTACGACCCCGAGCGGCTCGCCGTCAACGAGGTGCCGGTCGCGGCGGCCGTCTACCACGACGACATGTACGTCGACACCGAGGACTCGCTGCGCACGGCCGCGGCGATCCGCGGGCTGCGGACCTGGGTGACGGACGAGTACGAGCACGACGGCGTGCGCGCGAGCGGCCCCCGCGTCCTGGGCCGGCTGCTGGCGCTGGCGCGCGACGAGGCCTGACCGGCCGGGCCCCGCGCACCCGGCCCGGGGCCCGGCCGGCCCCGCGGGATCAGCGCTGGAGTTCCTCCAGTGTGGCGTCCAGGTCACCGGCGGCACGCGGAGCCCGGTTGTGCGGCAGTTTGGAGAGCACCGCGGCCATCCCGCACGTGTTGCTGAGCGCCGAGTACACCAGGCCCGTCCCGACGCCCGCGGACAGCCAGCGCGCCGCCGGGAAGCGGATGCCCGCCACCAGTCCCGCCACCACCAGCGAGCCCGCCGCGAGCCGGACCTGACGCTCCATGGGCCAGGTGGTGCGCGCACCCTCGGGGCGGTCCAGGCCGCGGCCGTCGCCCTCCCAGGCCGACGTGCCGCCGGTCAGCGTCACGGCCTCGATGTCCGCTCCCGCGAGGATCTCGCAGGCCCGCGTCGACCGGACCCCGGAAGCGCACACCACCAGCAGCGAACCGCGCGCGGAAGCGGACTTGAGCGCGGGCAGCGCGTCCGGCAGCTTGTCGAGCGGGATGTTCAGGGCGCCGGGGACGTGCCCGGCGGCGTACTCGCCGGGGGCCCGCACGTCGATGACGGTGAACTCCTCCAGACGGGCTGCGGCCTGGGCGGGGGAGAGGGATGCGGGGCTGGGCACGGGCGGGTTCCTTTCGTTCGCCGGAGCGGCGGGGTGAGGGGGCGCCCCCTCACCCCGCCCGGACGGGCCGGGCGGCCGTGTTCGCGGTGACCGTCACCGGACTCCAGCCTCGCACGCCCGGCGCCGGAGCCGGGAGGCCTGCCGTGGCGACGGTACGTGGGTAGCCTGCCGGTATGACGTCGCAGCGACTCGAACCCATGCCCGTCGACTGGCAGCGCGCCCTGGCCGTGGTCGCCCACCCCGACGACCTGGAGTACGGAGCGGCCGCCGCCGTGGCGGAGTGGACCGACGGCGGCCGTGAGGTCGTCTACCTCCTCGCCAGCCGCGGGGAGGCCGGGATCGACACGCTGTCGCCCGAGGAGTGCGCGCCGGTGCGCGAACGGGAGCAGCGGGCGAGCGCGGCCGTCGTCGGCGTGCGGACCGTGGAGTTCCTGGACCACCGCGACGGCGTGATCGAATACGGCACCGGCCTGCGCCGCGACATCGCCGCGGCCATCCGCCGTCACCGCCCCGAGCTGGTGGTCACCCTCAACCACCGGGACACCTGGGGTGGGGTCGCCTGGAACACCCCCGACCACCGCGCGGTCGGGCGCGCCGCACTGGACGCCGTCGCCGACGCGGGCAACCGCTGGATCTTCCCGGAACTCGGCGAGCAGGGACTCGATCCGTGGGACGGCGTGCGCTGGACCGCCGTGGCGGGCAGCGACCGGCCCACCCACGCGGTCGACGCGACCGCCGGCCTCGAACGCTCGGTCCGGTCGCTGCTGGAGCACCGCACGTATATCGAGGCGCTGACCCAGGAGGACCCGGAGCGGTACTGCCGGACCTTCCTGGAGGGCATGGCGAGGGAAGCGGCCGAGCGGTTCGGCGGCCGGCCGGCGGTCACTTTCGAGGTCTTCGCCCACTAGGTCCTGTCGTCGACGAGTTGGCCGGTTGACAAACCGGCTTGCCGATTCTGCAATGGCCGCATGAAGGAACACGACCGGGACGACCCGGAACTGGAGTCCGTCCTTTCCGGCGTCGGCCCCCGCCTGCGCCGACTGCGCAAGGACCGCGGGGTCACCCTCGCCGCCCTCTCCGCCGCCACCGGCATATCCGTCTCCACACTCTCCCGGCTGGAGTCCGGCGGCCGTCGCCCCAGCCTCGAACTGATGCTGCCGATAGCCCGCGCCCACGAGGTGCCGCTCGACGACCTCGTGGGCGCCGCACCGGTCGGCGATCCGCGGGTGCGGGCCAAGCCGATCGTGCAGCACGGCCGGACCATGCTGCCGCTCACCGCCCGGCCCGGCGGCCTCCAGGCGTACAAGCTGATTCAGGAGCCCGGCGGCGGCCCGCCGGAGCAGCGCACGCACGAGGGGTACGAGTGGCTGTTCGTGCTCTCCGGGAAGCTGCGGCTGCTGCTGGCAGAACACGATCTGGTGCTGGAGCCGGGCGAGGCCGCCGAGTTCGACACCCGGCTGCCGCACTGGTTCGGCCCGGCCGAGGACGAGAAGGTGGAGTTCCTCAGCCTGTTCGGGCCGCAGGGTGAGCGCATGCATGTGAGGGCGAAGCCGAAGCGCGTCTGAAGCCGGGGGGCGGGGCCGAGGTGTTCCCAGATGGGCAAGCGACCGCTTAGTATGCTGCGCAGCAGTGGTAATGCCGACGGCGGCAGCGGTTGATGCCGACAGTGTTGTGGAGGCCCCTCATGCAGGCATGGCGAGTGCACCGGAACGGCGAGCCGGGCGAGGTGATGCGGCTGGAGGAGACGGACCGGCCCACACCCGGCGACGGGCAGGTGCTCGTCGAGGTCCGCGCGGCGAACGTCAACTTCCCCGACGCCCTGCTCTGCCGGGGCCAGTACCAGGTGCGGCCGCCGCTGCCGTTCACCCCGGGCGTCGAGGTGTGCGGCACCACCGAGGACGGGCGGCGGGTCCTCGCCACCCCCGCCCTGCCCCACGGCGGCTTCGCCGACCACGTGGTCGCGGACGAGGCGGCCCTGCTGCCCGCCCCCGACGCGCTGGACGATGCCGAAGCGGCCGCTCTGCACGTCGGCTACCAGACCGGCTGGTTCGGCCTGCATCGCCGCGCCCGCCTCCAGCCCGGTGAGACCCTCCTCGTCCACGCGGCGGCGGGGGGTGTCGGCAGCGCTGCCGTCCAGCTCGGCAGGGCGGCGGGCGCGAAGGTCATTGGCGTCGTCGGCGGCCCGGAGAAGGCGGCCGTCGCCCGCGAGCTCGGCTGCGACCTGGTCATCGACCGGCGGAGCGAGGACATCGTCGCCGCCGTGAAGGAAGCCACCGGCGGGCGCGGCGCGGACGTCGTCTACGACCCGGTCGGCGGCGACGCCTACGCCAAGTCCGCCAAGTGCGTCGCCTTCGAGGGGCGCATCCTCGTCGTCGGCTTCGCCAGCGGCGTCATCCCCGCCCCGGGCCTCAACCACGCCCTGGTGAAGAACTACTCCGTCGTCGGACTGCACTGGGGCCTGTACAACACCAAGGACCCGGCCGCCGTCCGCGCCTGCCACGACGAGCTGACCAAGCTCGCCGAGCAGGGCGTCGTCAAACCCCTGGTCAGTGAGCGCGTCGCGATGGCCGGGGCGGCCGACGCCGTCCAGCGCGTCGCCGACGGCACGAGCACGGGCCGCATCGTCGTCCTGCCCGGAGGCGCCCGATGAGCCCCGCCGTCGACGCCGCCGAGGTCCGCCGCCGCACCCGCGAGCTGCTCGCCGCGCACCCGCCCGCCACCACCGACCGCACCGACTTCCTGAAGGCCCGCTTCGACGCCGGCCTCGCCTGGGTCCACTACCCGGTGGGACTCGGCGGACTCGACGCGCCCCGCTCCCTCCAGCAGGTCGCCGACGCCGAACTCGCCGCCGCCGACGCGCCCGACAACGACCCGCGCCGCATCGGCATCGGCCTGGGCATGGCCGCGCCCACCATCCTCGGCTTCGGCACCGACGAGCAGAAGCGGCGCTTCCTGCGCCCGCTGTGGGTGGGGGAGGAGGTCTGGTGCCAGCTGTTCAGCGAACCCGGCGCCGGATCCGACCTCGCGGCCCTGGCCACCCGGGCCGCCAGGGACGAGACCGGCGACTGGATCGTCGACGGGCAGAAGGTCTGGACGTCCAGCGCCCACCTGGCCCGCTGGGCGATCCTCATCGCCCGCACCGACCCGGACCTGCCCAAGCACCGCGGCATCAGCTACTTCATCTGCGACATGACCGGCCCCGGCGTCGAGGTCCGGCCCCTGCGACAGATCACCGGCGAGGCCGAGTTCAACGAGGTCTTCCTCACCGGCGTACGCATCCCCGACAGTCACCGCCTCGGCCCCGTCGGCGAGGGCTGGAAGGTTGCTCAGACGACGCTGATGAACGAGCGCGTCTCCATCGGCGGCTCCCGCATTCCGCGCGAGGGCGGAATGATCGGCCCGGTCGCGAAGACCTGGCGCGAGCGCCCCGAGCTGCGCACCACCGACACCCACCAGCGCCTGCTGACCCTCTGGGTGGAGGCCGAGGTCGCCCGGCTCACCGGTGAGCGGCTGCGCCAGCAGCTCGTCGCCGGACAGCCCGGACCCGAGGGCTCGGGCATGAAGCTCGCCTTCGCCCGGCTCAACCAGGAGATCAGCGGCCTGGAAGTCGAACTGCTCGGCGACGAGGGCCTGTTGTACGGCGACTGGACCATGAGCCGCCCGGAGCTGGTCGACTTCACCGGACGGGACGCCGGCTACCGCTATCTGCGCTCCAAGGGCAACTCCATCGAGGGCGGCACCAGCGAGGTCCTGCTGAACATCGTGGCCGAGCGCGTCCTCGGCCTGCCCGCAGAACCCCGCAACGACAAGGACGTCGCCTGGAAGGACCTGAGCCGATGACCGCGCCCGCCCAGCCCCCCGCCACCCCCGACCTGCTCTACTCGCAGGACGAGGAGGACCTGCGTTCCGCCGTGCGCGCCCTCCTCGCCGACCGGGCCGACGCGCCGAAGGTGATCGCGGCGACCGAGTCCGACACGCCGTACGACCCGCGGCTGTGGTCCTCGCTGGCCACCGGCATCGGCGCGGCAGGCCTCCTCGTGCCCGAGAGGCTCGGCGGCCAGGGCGCGTCCCACCGCGAGGCCGCCGTGGTCCTGGAGGAGCTCGGCCGGGCCGTGGCCCCCGCCCCGTATCTGACCAGCTCCGTCGTGGCCACCGAGACCCTGCTCGCGCTGGGCGCCGGGGACGGTCCGGCCGCCGCGCTCCTGGGCGAGCTGTCCTCCGGCGCCCGGACGGCCGTGCTCGCCGTGCCCTTCGCGACCCCGCCCGCCGCGGCGGGAGCGGTGCTCGCCGCGCTGGACGGGACGGTACGCGGCGTCGCCGACGCGGCGGTGGCCGATGTGCTGCTGGTGCCGACCTCCGAGGGCCTGTACGCCGTCGGGGCGGCCGACCCCGGCGTCGCCGTACAGCCGCTCGTCCCGCTCGACCTGACCCGGCCCCTGGCCGCGGTCACCCTGACCGGGGCCGCCGGGACCCTGCTGGCCGACGGGGACGCGAGCGCCACCGCCGTACGGCGCGGACTGCTCGCCGGAGCCGGACTGCTCGCCTCCGAACAGCTCGGCCTCGCGGAGTGGTGTCTGACCGAGACCGTCCGGTACACCCGGGAACGCCACCAGTTCAACCGGCCCGTGGGTTCGTTCCAGTCGCTCAAGCACCGGATGGCGCAGCTCTGGCTGGAGGTCGTCTCGGCCCGCGCCGCCGCCCGCAACGCCGCCGACGCCCTCGCCACCGGGAGCCCCGACGCCCCGCTCGCGGTCGCGGTGGCCCAGGCGTACTGCTCCGGCGTCGCGGTCCACGCCGCCGAGGAGTGCGTCCAGCTGCACGGCGGGATCGGCATGACCTGGGAACACCCCGCGCACCTGTACCTGAAGCGCGCCAAGGCCGACTCGATCGCGTACGGCACGGCGGGCCGTCATCGTCGGACCGTCGCGGAGCTGGCGGAGCTTCCGGCTCCGTAGGGGGCGTCCTCGGAGGCATCGGCCCTGGTACACCCGTCTCGTCAGTCGAGGCGGGCTGTACCAGGGTCTTTTACGTGCTGTTTAATTGCACACTGTTCGCAATAACAGCCGATCTTGAACAGGGATGTGCAGACTATGACGGCCCGATCGATACGGGTGGCGGTCGCCACCGCGCTGGTGACCACCCTGTCCCTGACCGCCGCGGCCTGCTCGAACCCGGACAGCGCCGGGAGCGGATCCGGATCGGCGTCCACCTCGGCCGTCGTCGGCATCGCCTACGAGCCCGACAGCCTGAGCCCGCTGCTCGGCTACGGCAAGGACGGCAACTCCAAGATCTTCGACGGACTGCTCGCCCTGGACGCGGACATGAAGCTCCGCCCCGCCCTCGCCGCCGAACTCCCCGAAATCAGCGCCGACGGCCTGACGTACACGTACAAGCTGCGCCAGGGCGTGAAGTTCAGCGACGGGAAGCCGTTCGGCGCCAAGGACGTTGTCTTCACCTACCGCACCATCCTCGACGAGAAGACCAACAACGCCTCCCGCACCGAGCTGGACGCCGTCAAGGACGTCACGGCGAAGGGTGAGGACACGGTCGTCTTCACGCTCAAGTACCCCTACGCGCCGTTCGCCCAACGGACCGTCCTGCCCATCGCCCCCCAGCACGTCGCGGGCGAGCAGGACGTCAACACCGGAGCCTTCACCACCCGCCCCATCGGCACCGGGCCCTACGTCCTCACCAAGTGGTCCAAGGGCGAGAAGCTCAGCTTCACCGCCAACCCCCACTACTGGGGCGGCGAGCCCGAGGTGAAGAAGTTCACCATGGCGATCATCAAGGACGACGACGTGCGCGCCACCCGGCTGCGCTCCGGCGACCTCGACGGCGCGATCCTGCCGCCCAACCTCGCCAAGGGCTTCGCGGACGACACGAGCAAGAAGACGGTCACCGCCACCACCTACGACTACCGCACGGTGACCCTGCCGACCCACAACAAGGTCGCCGGCGACACCGCCGTGCGCCGCGCCCTCGACATCGCCGTCGACCGCGAGACCATGGTCGACGCCATCCTCAACGGTGACGGCAAGCCCGCCTACGGGCCCGTCCCCACCGACAGCGAGTGGTTCACCCAGGGCACCGAGCGCCCCCACGACCTCGCCGCCGCCAAGAAGATCCTGGACGAGGCCGGATGGAAGCCCGGCAAGGACGGCGTCCGGGTCAAGGACGGCGTCCGCGCCGCCTTCCCGCTCTGGTACCTCACCGGTGACAAGCTCCGCCAGGAGCACGCCCTCGCCTACGCCTCCGACGCCAAGAAGGCCGGCATCGCCATCACCGCCGAGGCCGGCAGCTGGGAGGTCATCGAGCCCCGGATGAAACACGACGCCGTGCTCGCGGGCGGCGGCTCACCCGCCGACCCCGACTTCGACCAGTACACCCTGCTGAAGTCCTCCCTCGCGGGCGACGGCTTCAACAACATGGCCTGGTACGACAACAAGGCCGTCGACGCCGCGATCGAGGCGGGCCGCCGGAGCGGTGACAAGACCGAGCGCAAGAAGGCCTACGACACCGTCCAGCGCGAGCTGGTGAAGAACCCGGGCTACACCTTCCTCACCCACATCGACCACCTCTACGTCGTCGACGACCGCTTCGGCCCCCTCACCACCCAGGTCGAGCCGCACGACCACGGGCTGGCCTCCGGCCCCTGGTGGAACGTCGAGAAGTGGTCCACCGAGGGTTCCGGAGGCTCGAAGAAGTGAGCCGACGCCTCCCCTGGGGGCCGATGGCGCGGATGGCGGGACGGCGGGTCCTGTTCGCCGTTCCCGTCCTCGGCGTCGTCACCTTCGGCGTCTTCGCCGTCGCCGCCGCCTCCCCCTTCGACCCGGTCAAGGCCTACGCGGGCACCGCCGGACTCACCGCATCACAGGAGAACCTCGACCAGCTGCGGGCCAACCTCGGCGTCGACCAGCCGCTCGTCGCCCGCTGGTGGGACTGGCTGACCTCGGCGCTCCAGGGCGACCTCGGGGACTCCAGCGTCATGCGCCAGCCGGTCGCCGACGTCATCGCGGAGCGCATGGGCTGGTCCGTCCTGCTCGCCGCCACCGCCTTCCTCGTCGCGATCCTGCTCGGCACCGGCCTCGGCGTCCTCGCCGCCCGCAAACCCGGCGGCTGGCTCGACCGGTGCGTCAGCTCCGCCGCGTACACCCTGGAGGCAGCGCCCGCCTTCTGGCTCGGGCTGCTCGCCATCTGGTTCTTCGCCCTCAAGCTGGACGTCCTCCCGGCCGGCGGACTCACCGACGCCGCCAGCGACGTCGTCACCTTCGGCCAGGTCGCCTCCCACCTGGTGCTGCCCGCGGCCGTCCTCGGCGTCTCCCAGCTGCCGTGGTTCTTCCTGTACGTACGCCAGGGCGTCGCCGACGCCCTCGCCGAGGATCCGGTACGCGGCGCCCGCGCCAGGGGCCTGAGCGAGCGCACCGTGCTCCTCGGTCACGCACTGCGCTCCGGGATGCTGCCGATGCTCACCCTGATCGGCTCCCGCGTCCCCGAACTCATCACCGGCGCGCTGCTCGTGGAGACGGTGTTCAGCTGGCCCGGCATCGCCGCCGCCACGGTGGAGGCCGCCACCTCGGTGGACTTCTCCCTGCTCGCCGCGCTCACGGTGCTCGCCACCGCCGCCGTACTGCTCGGCAACCTGCTCTCCGACCTCCTCTACGGACTCGCCGACCCCCGGGTGGCCTTCGATGGCTGAGACCACGCTCGCCCTCCCCGGCCGCACCACACGCCGCGTCCGGATCGTCACCTCGGCCACGATCGTCGTCGCCGTCCTGCTCGCCGTCCTCGTCGTCCCGCCGCTGGCCCAGCTCGACCAGCAGGCCGTCGACCTGGCCAACAAGCTCGACCCGCCGTCCTGGGCCCACCCGTTCGGCACCGACGACGTCGGCCGCGACCTCCTGCTGCGCTGCGTCTACGGCCTGCGGGTATCCCTGCTCGTCGGCCTGGTCGCGGCCCTCACCGCCACCGTCATCGGCACCGCGATCGGCGCGCTCGCCGGGGCGTTCGGCGGCTGGACGGACCGGGTCGTGATGCGGATCGTCGACGCCCTGTCCTCCGTGCCGCATCTGCTGCTCGGCATCTTCATCGTCGCGATGTTCCGGCCCGGTGTCTGGCCGGTGATCATCTCGGTCGCCCTGACGCACTGGCTGTCCACCGCCCGGATCGTCCGCTCCGAGGTGCTCTCGCTGCGCTCGCGCCCCTTCATCGACGCGGCCGTCTCCGGCGGCGCCTCCCGCACCCGGGTCATCGTGCGCCACCTGCTGCCCGGCGTGCTCCCGCAGGCCGGGCTGGCGGCGGTGCTGATGGTGCCGCACGCGATGTGGCACGAGTCCGCGCTGTCCTTCCTCGGGCTGGGGCTCCCGGCCCATCAGGCGAGCCTCGGCAACCTCGTCCAGTCCGCGCGCGGTTCGCTGCTCGCGGGCGACTGGTGGCCCAGCCTCTTCCCCGGCCTCTTCCTGATCATCCCGACCCTCGCGCTCGCGGGACTCGCCGGAGCCTGGCGCGACCGGATCAACCCGCGCCGGAAATCGGAGCTGATGCTGTGACCGACGACCGTGAGAACACCGGTGTGCCCGTCCTCGACGTGCAGAACCTCTCCGTCCGCTTCCGGATGCGCGGCGGCCGGGACATCGCGGCCGTCACCGACGCCCGCTTCTCCGTCGCTCCGGGGGAGTGCCTGGCCCTGGTCGGCGAGAGCGGCTGCGGCAAGTCGGTCCTGGCCTCCGCCCTGCTCGGACTGCTGCCCGCCAACGCGGCGACCACCGGCAGCGCGGTGCTCGGCGGGGACACGGACCTGCTGACCGCCGACGAGCGCACCCTCGCCCGCACCGTACGGGGACGGCGCATCGGCCTCGTACCGCAGAGCCCCGCCGCCCACCTCACCCCCGTGCGCACCGTCCGGGCCCAGCTGGAGGAGAGCCTGCGCGAGCTGACCGGGGCGCGGGGGAGCGAGCTGCCGAAGGCAGCCGTGGCGGCCGCCGACCGCGCCTCGTTCCCCGAGGGCCACCTCGACCGCTACCCGCACGAACTCTCCGGCGGCCTCGCCCAGCGCGCCGCGACCGCCCTCGCCCTGATCGGCGACGCCCCGCTGCTGCTCGCCGACGAACCGACCACCGGGCTCGACCGGGACCTCGTCGAGCGGACCGTCGACGAACTGCGCCGCCACACCGACAAGGGCCGGGCGCTGCTGATCATCACCCACGACCTGGCCGCCGCCGAACGGATCGCGGACCGGGTCGCCGTGATGTACGCGGGCCGCATCGTCGAGATCGCCGACGCGGCCCCGTTCTTCGGCGCACCCGGCCCCCGCCACCCGTACGCCAGAGGCCTGCTGGACGCCCTGCCCGAGCGGGACTTCGCTCCGATCCCCGGGATGCCGCCGGAGCTCGGGGCGCTGCCCGAGGGCTGCGCGTTCGCCGCCCGCTGCGCGTACGCCGACGCCCGCTGCACCGGGGAACGCCCGGCCTTCGCGTCGGACCTGGCCTGCCACCACGCGCCCACCGGCCGGACGCACCCCCTCAAGGAGGCCGCCGATGCTTGAGCTGACCCGGATCACCGCCGGATACGACCGCCGCGACCCCGTCGTCCGCGAGGTGTCCCTGCACGTCGCGGCGGGCGAGGCGGTCGGGCTGCTGGGTCCCAGCGGCTGCGGCAAGTCCACCCTGGCCAAGGTCGCCGCCCTCCTGCACCGCCCGGACTCCGGAACCATGACCCTCGACGGCACGGTGATACGCGGCTGGCGGCACCGGGCCCCGCGCGAGCAGCGCACGGCCGTCGGCGTCGTCTTCCAGCAGCCCCGGCTCTCCGCCGACCCCCGGCTCAGTCTGCGCGAACTGATCGCCCAGCCGCTGCGGTCCACCGGGCGCCGCCGGGACGTCCCCGAGCGGGTGGCGGAACTGGCCCCGCTCGTCGGTCTCTCCGAGGAGCTGCTGGAGCGCCGCCCGCACGCGGTGAGCGACGGCCAGCTCCAGCGGGCCTGTCTGGCACGGGCCCTGGTGCTGGAGCCCCGGCTGCTGATCTGCGACGAGATGACCGCGATGCTCGACGCCTCCACGACGGCCGCCCTGGTCGCCGTGGTCGAGCGCTATCGCTCCGAGTCCGGGGCGGCCCTGCTCGCGGTCGGCCATGACCGGGTGCTGCTGGAGCGCTGGTGCGACCGTACGGTCCGCTGGGGCGAGCGGACCGCCGCAAGCGAGCGCGTGGCGGTCGGCTGAGCAGCGCACGCGTACGGCCGAGCGGTTGACGCCCACGGCCGGGCGCCTCGCGCACACGAGGAACGGCGAACAACGGATGCGGCCCGGCCGACCGGCCGGCGACGGTCCGGCCAACTCTTGGCAGGTACCTGCCCAACGGTAGGGGTGCGACTCCATACTCGACGCGACCGTCCACCCCGCCCGTCCGCCGCTCAGGGAGTCCCCATGGCCCACCCCACCCGCCGCCTGTCTCTTATACACATCTCTGATGGCG
>NZ_NTGZ01000608.1 GCF_002551245.1 Streptomyces sp. rh34 | reverse complement strand
GGAGGGAGCTGTCGAAGGTGGGACTGGCGATTGGGACGAAGTCGTAACAAGGTAGCCGTACCGGAAGGTGCGGCTGGATCACCTCCTTTCTAAGGAGCATCTAGATTCCGCAAGGAATCCAGAGCCACTACGTCGACAAATGTTCGACGGTGGTCAGCTCATGGGTGGAACGTTGACTATTCAGTACCTGGTGGTTCAGCCGGGACGCGAGTACTGCTCTTCGGAGCGTGGAAAGCGAACCGAATGAATTCCGGGTACTGGGCGCGCTGTTGGGTGTCTGAAGGTACGGCCGATAAGGCTGCCTTCGACGCCGGCCCCAGTGAACTCATCCGTAAGGGTGGGGTGATGGGTGGCTGGTCGTTGCTTGAGAACTGCACAGTGGACGCGAGCATCTGTGGCCAAGTTTTTAAGGGCGCACGGTGGATGCCTTGGCACCAGGAACCGATGAAGGA
>NZ_NTGZ01000607.1 GCF_002551245.1 Streptomyces sp. rh34 | reverse complement strand
AGATGTGTATAAGAGACAGGGGCGCGGGCGTCACTGCGGGCACGGGCCGCTGGCCCCGTGGGGCCTGCGGGACAGGTGCTGCCTGCGGGGCCTGCGGGGCCACGCTGGCGGGAGGGGCCGGTGCTGCCTGCGGTGCCGGTACGGCCGGACGGGTGGAAGCCGCCGGTGCGGCCGGATCGCCCGGTACGGCCTTCGGGGCGGAAGCCGCCGGTGCGGCCGGACGGGCCGGTGGGACGGCACTGGCCGCCAGAGTGAAGCGGGCCGGCGGGGCTTGCGGGTCCAGCGGGGCCGGTGCAGCCGGGCGGGGCGGAGGTGGCTGCTGGGCCGGGGGCGATGCCGGGGCCGGGGCCGCTCCCTGCGGGGCCGAGGCCGGCGGGCGGGCCGGTGCGGCCGAGGCCTCCTGCGGGGCTGT
>NZ_NTGZ01000606.1 GCF_002551245.1 Streptomyces sp. rh34 | reverse complement strand
GACGGACGCCGGCGCGGCGGCGTCGCCGCGCTCCCCGGACCCGGGCCCCTGCCCCGGGCCGGAACGCGGGGAGCCCGGATACGGCGTCCGCCCGGAGTCATGCGTGTCCAGAGGTGGATAGGGCGGCCGGTCGGGGTCGGAGCGGTGGCCCCGGTACGGCGTGCGCCCGGAGTCGCGGGCGTCCGGCGGTGGATACGGGGTGCGGTCCGGGTCGGGGGCGCCCGCGGCCGGGTACGGCGTGCGCCCGGAGTCCCGGTGGGGGGAGGAGGACGCGGTGCGCTGCGGGCCGACGCGCGGGCCCGCGCTGAGGGTGCGCCCGGAGTTGGCGCTGTCCAGCTCCGAGCGGGCCGGGGCGGCCGCCCCGGCCCGGGGCGCCGAGGCGCCGGGCTGGGCCTCCGCCGTGGACGCCCAGCGGGCCATCAGCGAGGCCGGCGTGGCCCGAGCCAGGCCCAGCTC
>NZ_NTGZ01000605.1 GCF_002551245.1 Streptomyces sp. rh34 | reverse complement strand
CCTCGCGCCATCAGAGATGTGTATAAGAGACAGAGCCTGCGCCGGGCGGCCTCGGGGAGTGCCGGCCGGGGATCCGGGGCGGCGGGCTCGGGCCGTGCCTCCGGCACGGCCGGCAGCAGCCCGGCCCGCTGCCGCACGGTGTGCAGCGCGGCGGCGTCCAGCAGGGCCGCGGGAGCATCGGCCGGTACGGGGCCGCCGCGTGGCGTCGGAGGACGGCGGTCGGTGCCCAGGAGCGCCGAGGTGACCAGCTCCTCCCAGGGGAGGGAGTCGACGGAGGCGCGAGTGGTGGCGGCAGTGGCGGCATCGGTATCGGTGGCGGTGCCGGCGGTGGCGGTGGGGCTGGTCGTGCGAGGCATCTTTCCCCTCCAGCGGCGGAAATGCGCGGATGTCGGACTGGGACGGCGGACTGGTGGCGGGGGAGGGGCGGCGGACCGGGGCGGCGGGGCGAGACGCGGACG
>NZ_NTGZ01000604.1 GCF_002551245.1 Streptomyces sp. rh34 | reverse complement strand
AGCCCGCTCAGAGATGTGTATAAGAGACAGGGCCAGGTCGGCGCGGCTCTCGGCGGCGGCCGCCTCGCGGGCGGTGTCGGCGGCGGCGCGCGCTGCTTCGCGGGCGGTGTCCCAGGCGGCGACGGCGGACTGTTCGGCGTCGCTGGCGGCGAGGGCCGCGCGGGCGGGGTCGGCGTCGGGCGCGGTGTCGTCGAGCCAGCCCGCCTTGACGGCTTCGGCGGTCTCCTGGCCCACTTCGGCGAGGCGCTGGCGCAGGTGTCCGGCCTCGCTGCGGGCGCGCTGGGCCTCGGTGGCGGCGACGGTCGCGTCGCGGTGGGCGCGTTCGCCGGTGGCCTGGAGGGTGTCGGAGCGCTCCTCCTCCTCGTTGGCGACGCGCTCGCCCTCCTCGGCGGCCTTGTGCAGGGCGCGGACGAGGTCGGTGGCGGCGGCGCTGCGGGCGGCGAGGGCGGGGGCGGCGT
>NZ_NTGZ01000603.1 GCF_002551245.1 Streptomyces sp. rh34 | reverse complement strand
CACCCGGACGGGCGGCGGGGCGGCCGGGCGGGCGGCGGTGGATAGCGCGGCGGTGCGTCGTGCGGCAGTGGATAGCGCGGCGGTGGGTCGCGCGGGAGCAGGAAGTGTCACGGCAGTCCTTCGCGTCCTTGCGGAGCCGCGGCAGCGGTCGCCCGGCTCCGGTGACCGGTCCCGGGCCCCCTTGAGGGCGACCCGGAGCACCGGCATGCCTGTCACGGGTGTGCGCGCGGCGCACACCCGTACCGCCTCCGGCGCGTCGAGGCCGAAGGGCGGATGGAGGTCAGAGGATGCGGAGGGAGAGCGGTGGCCCGCGCCGGGAGATGGCGTGCAGGGCGAGGAGGTCCCGGGGGCCGCGGAGGGGCCGGCGGCGGACGCGTCGCCGGACGGGCGGCGCGGGCACGGGCCTGTCTCTTATACACATCT
>NZ_NTGZ01000602.1 GCF_002551245.1 Streptomyces sp. rh34 | reverse complement strand
GCACCACGGCGTCCGCCCTGCCGGTCATGGCCTTGCGGGCGGCCGCGCCGAAGCCGGCGGCGCCCCGCGGGAGGGCGTGTTCGATGAGAGTGGCGTCGGCCGGCGGGGTGTCGCGGACCGCGCTGCCCAGTTGCCCGCCGAGGCCGGTGCCGTCGCTGTCCTGGACGAGGAGGACGCGCTCGGCGGGGCGGGTGCGGACGACGTAGCCGACGAGTCCCGGGGCGAGCATGCGGTCGTACGGGCGGGTCACGCAGAGGTGGGCGGCCGTTTCGGATGCCGTGGTGGAGCCTGCCGCGACGACGACCAGGGCGAGCCGCGCCTCGCCGTACCGCTGGACGACGTCCTCGGCCAGCACGGCGCCGGTCGGCCCGACCGCGGCGATGACGTCGGGGTCGGCTCCCAGTCGGTCGGCCGCCCGCAACGCCCGGCGCGGGTCCCCGGCGTCGTCCTCGGTCCGCAGGGCGAGGCGGAACGCCGTGC
>NZ_NTGZ01000601.1 GCF_002551245.1 Streptomyces sp. rh34 | reverse complement strand
GTACGGGGCTGGGCGGCGGCCCCCGACACCGTCACCCGGGTGGCGCCGCACCGGCCGGGCTCCGCCGAAGTGCCGGAGCCCCCGTTCCGGCCGGGCACGGTCAACATCGTCCTCACGCTGCCCGTCGCGCTCTCCGACGCGGCCCTCGTCAATGCCGTCGCCACCGCCACGGAGGCCAAGGTCCAGGCCCTCCTGGACGCCGGACTCGACTGCTCGGGCACCCCCACGGACGCCGTGTGCGTAGCCGCCCCCGAACCGGGGCCGGACGGCGGCGAGCCCTTTGCCGGACCCCGTTCCCCCTGGGGCGCGCGGATCGCCCGTGCCGTGCACACCGCCGTACTGGCGGGAGCCCGCACGACGGTGTGACGGGGCTCGGTCGGCTCGGTCCACGGTCACCGGACGCCGCACCACCGCGTCGTACAGGCAGCCCCGCGGGTCGCGCGCGGCGGACCGGCCGCGTACGCCACGGACGGTCCGCCGCCCGCCCGGGGCGGAGAGGGCTCAGC
>NZ_NTGZ01000600.1 GCF_002551245.1 Streptomyces sp. rh34 | reverse complement strand
CTGTTGCGCCGGATCGGCCCCGGATCGCCGCTGCTGCCGGTCGCCGTCCGCACCCTGGCGGGCTGCGCGCTCGCCGGTCACCTCTGCGCCGCGCTCGGCGTCGGCCGCCCCTACTGGGCGATCGTCACCGCCGCCTCTCTCTGCCAGGCCAACCTCACCCTGTCGTGGAACCGGGCGCTCCAGCGCACCCTCGGCAACCTCCTGGGCGTGCTCGTCTTCGCCGCCGTCCTGCCGGTCTCCAGGATCAGCCCGCTCGCCCTCGTCTGCTGCTGCCTCTTCTTCAGCTTCGCCGCCGAGGCGCTGATCACCCGCAACTACTGGCTCGGCTCCGTCGCGGTGACCCCGATGGCCCTGCTGGTCCTGGAGTTCGGCGGCGCCCATCCGGCCGGGGAGCTGATCGGCGACCGGGTCCTGGACACCGTCCTCGGCGCGGTCGCCGGCTTCCTGGCCGCGACGCTCGTCACCAACCGGCGGGCGGCGGGGCGCGTCGAGCGGGCGCTCGACGCCACCG
>NZ_NTGZ01000599.1 GCF_002551245.1 Streptomyces sp. rh34 | reverse complement strand
CCCCCGGCGCCCGCGGACGCGGCGCCCGGAACGGGCCGTACCGCTCTGCACGGCCACGGCTAGCGGTCCAAGCGGCGGTTCCCGACAGCGGCATCCGGCGTCGCCGGCCCCCGGCGTCACCGCCCCCGGCCCGCCGTCCCCTCACCCACACCACCACTCCGGCCCGCTGAGCGCCGGATCTCACCGTCGCCTCCGGCGCTCGCCGGACGCGAGAGTCACGATCGGCTCCACAGCACCACGCGGCCCACGGCGCACCCGCCCGTGCCGCCTCCCGGCGACGGCCGCACCAGCCGGCCTGCGCCGCACTCGAAGGGATCATCGTGAAGCTGAGCGACCTCATGGCCGGGCAGGACCACCACGTGCTGCGGGGAATCCCCGCCCGCACGGACGTCACCGCCGGAGCGACGTTCGACGCGGACCGGGTCACCCCCGGCTCCGTCTTCGCCGCGGTGCCCGGCCACGCCGCCGGCGGCCCCGAAGCCGTCGCCCCTGTCTCTTATACACATCTCTGA
>NZ_NTGZ01000060.1 GCF_002551245.1 Streptomyces sp. rh34 | reverse complement strand
GATGTGTATAAGAGACAGGGTGAGCGGGGGCGGGTGCGGCGGGGGCACACGAGAGCGGAACGCCAAGCACTCGGGTGGCTCGAAATCGCATATGCATACGTCGCTCCCGCACACATTCGCTAGGTTGGCGCCCCGGGGGGCGGCTCCGCCTCGCCTCGCTCCGACCAGCAGTTCATGGGGGAACCGTGCTGACCTTCGACGATGTGGTGAACGCACCCGTCGGCAAGCTGAAGACAGCGGCCGACGACTGGGCAGCGATGGTGACCAGGCTGGAGAGACTCGCGGACGACGCCCGGACCGGAATGAAGGCGAAGGCGGGCAAGGCGCGGTGGGAAGGCGTCAACGCCGGTGTCACCAAGGAGTTCATCGGGAAGACGGCGGCGGAGTTCGATGACGCCGTGTCCCAGGCCCGGGGCATCAAGTCCCTGTTGACGGATGCCCACACGTCCTTCGCGTACGCCAAGAAGACTCTGATCAGCATGCGGGACGAAGAGGCCCCCGCGGCAGGCGTGGTGATCAGCGCACGGGGGAAGGCGTCGGCCCGGCACGATCTGGAGGACGACCACGCCGCACGTCGTGATCCGGACTACCCCGAGGCGCTGCGCAAGCAGCAGGCGGCTGTCACATCCTGGCAGCGGAAGATCGATCGGATCGTCGAGGACTGTTCCGACGCCGACGATTCCTTGAAACGCGCCCTCGAAGCGAACATGAAGAGCAAGCACGACTTCAGCAAGCCCGTTTACAAGACCCTCGACGCGGAACAGGCGGGACGCGCGGCCGAGCTCCTGAAGACGGTCATCGGAGAGGGCGGCACGGCTCGTAATGCCGGGGCGCTGCGCAAGCTTGAAGAGATCATCGACGACAACCGCGGAGACCCCGAGTTCGCCACCGCCTTCTATCGCGGACTGGGCGCGGAGGGAACGCTGGAGGCATACACGCGCATGTCCCTTGACTCCACGTCCCTCGGTCCGGCGGGAGCGGACCGCGTGGGCATGGTCCGCAACATCCAGAGCGACATGGGGGCGATGCTCGGCCTGGCCACCGCTCCGTCGGTACCGAATCACCTGGACGCCGCCTGGACCAACCAGTTGCTCACGGCGGGCCGTCAGGAGATCGACGTCTCCGGGTTCGCGGGCGTCGGCACCAAGGTGTACGGGTACCAGGCGCTGGGCTCGCTGCTGCGGGAGGGCACCTACGACCAGCAGTTCCTGACGTCGGTTGGCCGGGACATGATCGCCATGGACAAGAAGGACCCCGAGATCTGGTCCCGGAACCTCCCGTACAACCAGGGCATGGCGATCAATCTCGACGCGGACGGCGGAAAGGGCTTCAACCCGGTCACCGGCCTCATGGAGGCGATGAGCAGGCATCCCGCGGCGGCGGCGGAGTTCTTCAACGAGAACCTGCGGTCGGACACCAACAACGACGGGATCGTCACGCTGCTCGACGCGGAGACCAGCAGCAAGGACGCGCAGAGCGTGGTCGACTACATGCTCGACAAGAAGCCCGCGGACGACTGGTACGACACCACGGCCGAAAGCGGCAGCACGCTCGGCCAGACGGCCATGGGCAACGCCCTGGAGGCAGCGGTCACCGGCCGCGTCCCCGGCGACGACGACGCGCCGCCGGTACGTCACACCGAGGACATGAGCGGTGTCATGGAGAAGGTCGTCGAGAAGATCGGCACGAACCCGGAGCTCGTATCGGCCAAGGCCGGCGACCCTCCCGGCCCGCTGAGCGCCCTGGCCCCGCAGTTCGGCGACATGGCGGCGGAATACATGCCGGACCTCCAGGCGACCGCCGAGAACGCGGCGGGCCAGATCAAGCCGTTCGGCGACCCGGCGGAGTTCGAGAAGCACTTGATGACGAGGTTCCTCGGCTCGGTCGGCCAGGACCCGGACGCCTACGGTGCGATCACCCACGCGCAGCAGGCCTACACGACGGCGCTCGTGGGCGACGCGTTCCGCCATCCCGAGCGCCATGCGGACATGGGCGAGGCGATTCGTAACGCCGTTCATCCGGGCGGCGAGATCGCGGGGATGATGGCTGAAGCGAGGGCACACGCGGTCGTCGAGCTGAAGACGCACGAGAACGGCGAATACAACGAGAGCGTCGAGAACAACGCGAAGTGGACGAATCGAATCATCGACCTGGTAGGGACCAAGTACCTCGAACTGCTCCCGGTAGGCGGGGACGCTGTGACCTGGATCCAGGAGGACGTCACTGAATCAGTGGTGGAAAAATCGAGGAAGGAAGGCCTGGACGAGGCTGTACTCGAATCGGGAAGAGCCTACGCAAAAGCCGAGGAAGCGTCGAAGGGGGCCGCAGCGGCTGCCGTCGCCACGGGCGGCAAAGCAGCCGGCCTGACACCCGAGGAGTACAGCGTCTACCAGGGGTCCGCCTCTACAGCGACCGCGGACGCCTACTCCATCGGCCATAACATGTCCGGGAAAAACCGCCCCTGAGGGAGCAGCCAATCGTGCGGCACACCGGAAGAATCGTAGCGTTCACCTCCCTTTCGTTGGCTCTCACCGCAGCCACTGTCGGCTGCGCCGAAGAAAAGACAGAAAGCGTCCCGAAACTGCCACAAGAATTTTGCTGGAATGCATTCGAACGCAACGACGTACAGCCTATCCTGCCCACGGGTGAACGCCTGAAGCAAGATGCCGATGATTTCCATTTCACAGATCGCAATCGATCTGCAAGTTGCCTCATTTACATCAATGGAAACAATGCATTCGATGCGCACGCAGACTTCGAGGACAACGAAGAACTCATCGAATGGAGTTCGTTCGACGAACTGAAACCCGATTCGGTGGATATCGGCAAGAAGGCAATCGTCTGGGACACCGGAGCAATTACATATTTCCCCTGCAAGGCAACAGCCAACTCCGAACCACCGATCGCGAAGTACCTCGAGCTCAAGATCTACGTCAGCGGAGCTCGAGTTCAGAACCAACGCAAGACCCTCCCCGGGCTCCTCGAGCAGTTCACTGCCTTCACCAAGAAGGAGCTCAAGTGCGCATGACCGGGCGGCGCCCCACGCGCTGCACTGGACATTCGCTGCCGCCATCACCCCACACCGAGCGTCTTCCGAGTTGCCGCCGATGGCGTGACAGCACTGAAGGTGGACACAGACGTTCACCACCGTCGAGACGCGCGGGCACCCGACCGGGAGCGTACGGCGCTCGCCCGCGGGGTCCGGCAGCGCGGCGGAACCTCGGCAAGGGTGCTGCCGGGCTCCGCCGCGTGAGAAGGCGGGGTCAGCTGGGCTGATCGCCGGTGTAGCGGTAGATGTTCCCGCCGGAATTGACGCCCCATACCGTGCCGTCGGCGGCCGCGCCGATGTCGCTGAGGGATCCGGCGACGTTCTCCCACGGATCGGCGTCGTTGTTGGTGTAGCGGTAGATCCCGCCGCCGGAGTTCACACCCCACACGGCGGTCCGGGAGCCGACGGAGATCCGGGACAGCGAGCCGCTGATCTGCTTCCAGTTCGTGGAGCTCTCGTCGCCGGTGTAGCGGTAGATGTTCCCGCCGGAGTTCACGCCCCACACGGTGCCGTCCGCCGCGACGCCGATGTCGCTGAGGGACCCGGGGATGTTCACCCACGGGCTGGCGTCGTTGTTGGTGTAACGGTAGATCCCACCGCCGGAGTTCACGCCCCACACGTTGGTCCTGGAGCCGACGGCGATGCGGGACAGCGAGCCGCCGATCAGCTTCCAGTGCGTGGAACTCTGATCGCCGGTGTAGCGGTAGATGTTCCCGCCGGCGTTGACACCCCACACGGTGCCGTCGATCCCGGCCCCGATATCGCTCAGAGCGCCGGGGACGGAGACCCACGGCTTGCTGTCGTTGTTGGTGTAGCTGTAGATCCCGTCGCCGGAGTTGACGCCCCACACGCTGGTCCGGGACCCGGTGTCGATCGCCTTCAGCGACCCGGAGATCTGCTTCCACTCAGCCATGTCGAACCCGTTCTCTTGCCGGATGTTGCATCGGGGTTTTTGGCGAGCGGGAGTCGGTTCCAAACGGCTCAATATCCTGATCAGTAGCCCAGATCATCTGAAAAGCGATGTTTGGTTGGACGGTGCCTCCGAGCAGCCGGGCCGGTGAGCCGATCCCCGGGAAGCCGGTTGGCCAGAACGCTGTGCCGCTCACGGGGGATCGACACCACGGCCACGGTGTGCCGCGCCCCGACCCGGGCCGTCGGCCGCTCGGCCCCGGGCCGCGTGGACGGCGGCCGGACTTTCGACCTCGCGCTGTCAGTTCCTCCGGCCCGGTGATCACTCGTTCGGGTGCACCATGCCCCGTACGCGGCTTCGCGCCCCGTCAGCGTGATCATGATGGATCCACGTCGAGTCGGGGGCCGAACGCGCCACGGACGACATCCGCGCCGCGCTGCGGCACAAGCACCGGAAGCAAGGCCGTGGAGCCTCCCGGACCGTGGATGCGCGTGGGGCCTCGTCTCCTGCCGGCGGCCCAGGACAGGAGTCCTGGGCGGAAGCCGATGCAGGGAAATGTCTGTGCACCTCACCCCACACGAGCAAGAACGCCTGATGATGCACGTGGCCGCCGACGTGGCGGAGAAGCGCCGGGCCCGCGGCGTGCTGCTGAACTACCCGGAAGCCATGGCGCTGTTGATCGTGCATGTTCTCGAAGGGGCCCGGGACGGCAGGACCGTGGCCGAGCTGATGTCGTCCGGCCGCAAGGTGTTGTCGCGGGAGGAGGTCATGGAGGGCATCCCCGAGATGATCGAGAACGTGCAGGTGGAGGCCACGTTCCCCGACGGGACGAAGCTGGTCACCATTCACGGCCCGTTCCCGGAGGCGGGCCGGGACGAGGAGCCGGTCACCTGTCCGGGGAAGGTCGACTTCTCCCCCGTGAAGGAGGACGAGGTGGTGATCTTCAACGAGCGCAACAGGCAGCTCGGCCAGGTGACGGAACTGATGGTCGCCAATCCTACCGACCGGCCCGTCCAGGTCGGCTCCCACTACCACTTCGCCGAGGCCAACGACGGGCTGGAGTTCGTCCGCAAGGAGGCGTGGGGCAGGCGTCTGAACGTCCCCGCCGGCAGTTCGGTGCGGTTCGAGCCCGGCATCACCGAGAAGGTCCAGCTCGTGCCCATCGAGGGGGCCCGAGTGGTCCACGGTCTGCGCGGCAGGATCGAGGGCCTGCCCGAGAAGGTCAACGGCTCGCTCGACAAGGTCAAGGGTTCGTTCGACAAGGAGCAGGCGTGAGTGCCACCGTTCAGTGCCCCGACTGCACCTGCTGCCCGGAAGAGCCGACGGCGTTCGACCCGTTGACGCGACCGGCCTACGCCGACCGGTTCGGGCCGACGACCCGTGACCGTATCCGCCTCGCAGACACGGCGCTGAGCGTCAAGATCGAGGACGACTGGTCGGGAGGCCCCGGCCGCAGCGGGAACGAGATGGTCTTCGGCGGCGGCAAGGTGATCCGCGAGTCGATGGGTCAGTCCGTCGTGGAGCGCGACCCGGCGAAGGCCGGGTCCGGGACGTCGGCCGACCCCGCGACAGCGGGCCCCCCGGACACGGTCATCACGGGTGTCGTCGTTCTGGACCACTGGGGCATCGTCAAGGCGGATGTCGCCCTCCGCGACGGGAACATCGTCGCACTGGGCAAGGCGTACAACCCCGAGACCATGAACACCCTCCACGACGGCGCGGAGCCTCACAACGGGATCGGCCCCCGGCCCACCGACTTCGTCATCGGCCCGGACACCGAGGTCATCTCGGGCAAGGGCCGCATCCTGACCGCCGGCGGGATCGACACGCACGTCCATTTCATCTGCCCCGACCAGGTCCGCGAGGCACTGGCGGCGGGTGTCACCACGCTCATCGGTGGTGGTACGGGCCCGGCGGAAGGAAGCACGGCGACCACGGTCACGCCCGGCGCCTGGCACGTCAACAGCATGTTCGAGGCGCTGGACAGCGCGCCGGTGAACATCGGGCTGCTCGGCAAGGGCGCCACGATGTCGAAGGAGTCGATGCTCGCCCAGGTCGACGCCGGTGTCCTCGGTCTGAAGATCCACGAGGACTGGGGCGCCACACCCGCGGTCATCGAGCGGTGCCTGGAGGTGTGCGAGGAGACCGGGGTACAACTCGCCCTCCACGCAGACTCGCTGAACGAGGCCGGGTTCGTCCAGGACACCATCGATGCCATCGGCGGACGCTCCATCCACGTCTTCCACGTCGAGGGCGCCGGAGGCGGCCACGCTCCCGACATGATCAAGATGGTGAGCGAGCCGAACGTGCTGCCCGCCTCCACCAACCCCACCCGCCCGCTGACCGTCAACACGGTCAAGGAGCACTTCGACATGGTGATGGTCTGCCATCACCTCAACCCGAAGGTGGAAGAGGACCTCGCCTTCGCGGACTCCCGGATCCGGCCCTCCACGATGGCCGCCGAGGACATCCTCCATGACCTCGGCGCGATCTCGATCATGTCCTCGGACGCCCAGGCCATGGGCCGCATCGGCGAAATGATCATGCGTACCTGGCAGACCGCGCACGTCATGAAGGTCCGCCGCGGCTTCCTGGAGGAGGACCGGCCCCGGGACGAGCCGGAGACCGGTCCGAAGGCCGGGACAGCCCGGGACGCGACGGCGGCGGACACGACCCCCGGGGCCGAGCCGCCGTTGGCGGACAATCGGCGCGCTCGTCGGTACGTCGCGAAATACACCATCAACCCGGCTCTCGCCCAGGGCATCGACGCCGTCGTCGGCTCCGTGGAGACCGGAAAGCTGGCCGACCTGGTCCTGTGGGAACCGAAGTTCTTCGGCGTCAAGCCCCACATGGTCATCAAGGGCGGCCAGATCGCCTACGCGCAGGTCGGCGACGCCAACGCGTCCATCCCCACCCCCCAGCCCGTGCTGCCCCGCCCCATGTGGGGAGCCACCGGCCTGGCGCCCGGCTCGCTCTCGTACAACTTCGTCACCGAACGGGCCATCGGGAACGGCCTGGCCAAGGGCTCGAAGCTGAACAAACGGTTCAGGGCGATCACCGACACGCGCGGCGTCAAGAAGGCGGACATGAAGGAGAACCACGCCACCCCGCACGTCCGTATCGATCCCGACACCTACGACGTCATCATCGGCGGAGCGAAGGTGACCGACGTGACGACCTACGTCGACGGCCACATCGTCGACCGCGCCTACGTATCCGAACTCCCCATGGCCCAGCGCTATTTCCTCTTCTGAGCCTCTCCGGAGCGCAGGGACCCGAGCCGTCGAGCAGAGGATTGAAGAATGAACCGTGCCGCACTGCTCGTCCTGGCCGACGGGCGGTTCCCCGCCGGGGGCCACGCCCACTCGGGCGGAGCCGAACCGGCGGTCGCGGCCGGCCGGATCACGGACGCCGGCACGCTGGAGGAGTTCTGCCGGGGGCGGCTGCACACGGCCGGGCTGGTCGCGGCGGCGCTGGCCGCCGCGGCCGCCACCGGGCACGATCCGCTGGTCCTGGACCAGGCCGCCGATGCCCGTACGCCCGTGGCCGCTCTGCGGCACACCGCCCGCAAACTGGGCCGGCAGATGATGCGGGCGGCCCGCGCCACGTGGCCGTCGGCGGAGCTCGACGCGCTCGCGGCGGCCCGGCCGCGCGGCGCACACCAGCCGGTGGTGCTGGGCGTGGCCGCCCGGTCGGCCGGGCTCGAACCGTTGGACGCCGCCTACGCGGCGGTGTACGAGGCCGTCAGCGGGCCGGCCACCGCGACGGTCCGGCTGCTGAGCCTGGACCCGTTCGACGCCACCGCCGTACTCGCCCGCCTGGCACCGGAGCTCGATCGCGTCGCCGCGGCTGCCACCGCCGCGGCACAGCGCGTCCCCGGAGAAGGAGTCGACGCCCTGCCGGCGGCCTCCGCGCCGCTGCTGGACATCAGCGCCCAGCAGCACGCCACCCGGCCCGCACGCCTCTTCGCCTCCTGACCTCCGCGACGAGTCAGTCAGTCACAACACAGGACCCAACACAAGGAAACCGCATGCACCTCGACCATGACCTTGACGAGAAGTACCCGCACCGCCACACCTACAGTGCCCGCCCCACCGAGCGCCCCGACGGCACTCGCCGCGCGCTGCGCATCGGGCTCGGCGGCCCCGTGGGCTCCGGCAAGACGGCCACCGTCGCCGCCCTGTGCAGGGCGCTGCGCACCGAAGTGTCCATCGCCGTGGTCACCAACGACATCTACACCCGCGAGGACGCCGACTTCCTGCTCCGGCAGGCGGTCCTGCCGCCCGAGCGGATCCGAGCCGTCGAGACCGGCGCCTGCCCGCACACCGCGATCCGCGACGACATCTCCGCCAACCTCGAAGCCGTCGAGGAGCTGGAGGAGACGACCGGCCCCCTCGACCTGATCCTGGTGGAGTCCGGCGGGGACAACCTCACCGCCACCTTCTCCAAGGGGCTGGTCGACGCCCAGATCTTCATCATCGACGTGGCGGGCGGCGACGACATCCCCCGCAAGGGCGGCCCCGGCGTCACCACCGCCGACCTCCTCGTCGTCAACAAGACCGACCTCGCCCCCTACGTCGGCTCCGACGTGGAAGCCATGGCGCGCGACGCCAAGGCCCAGCGCGGCGACCTCCCGGTCGCCTTCACCTCCCTCAAGGAAGAAGGCGGCGTCAAGCCCGTCGCCGACTGGGTCCGCGAGCAGCTCACCGACTGGGCCGCAGGCTCCGCATGACCTCCACCACCGCACCCGCCGCGCCGACGGGCCGCGGCACAGCCGCCGTCGGCGTACGAGCCACGGCCCGTATCACGGCCGCCGCCCGGGGCGGCGGCACCGTCCTGCCCGTTCTCGACGGCGACGGCCCCTTCGAATTCCGGCGACTGCGCTCACGGGGCGCCGAGGCGCGGGTGTGCGTCGTCGGGGCCATGAGCGCTCCCCTCGGCGGCGACCGGCTGCGCATCGAGGCCACAGCCCGGCAGGGCGCCGCCCTCCACGTCACGTCCGCAGCCGCGACCCTCGCCCTGAGAGGCCCCACCACCGCACACGCCACCTACGACGTGCACCTGACCGTGGCGGACCACGCGGAACTCCGCTGGCTTCCCAAACCCCTGATCAGCGCCGCGGGCAGCAATCTGCGGCAGACCTGGACGATCGACCTCGCCCCCACCGCACGGCTCGTCCTGCGCGAGGAGCTGGTGCTCGGGCGCATGGGCGAACCACCCGGCCGCGTGACCACCCGGCTCACCGTCCGACGCGGCGGACACGTGCTCCTCGACCAGGAAGGGGACTACGGGCCGGGAGCCGCCGGCTGGGACAGCCCGGCCGTCCTCGCCCGCCACCGGGCGGCCGGCCAGATCCTCATCGTCGACCCCGCCCTCGACGCGGAACCACCCACCGCCCAGGCCCTCACCGACACCCCGGAGGACGGACTGGCCATCCTCACCCCCCTCGCGGGCCCCGCCGCACTCGTCACGGCCATCGCCCCCGACGGCCTGCGCCTGCGCCACCTCCTCGACGCCGCCCACACCACCCGCTCATCCCGCTGAGCCGCGAAGGAGCACCCCGGAGCGCCCGCCCGCCTACGTGAGGTGCCCGCCCACCCGCACGCGGGCCGCATAGGCAGCAGTGGCCGGGCGGACGCCTTCCGCGACTGGAACCGGTCGAGCGTCCTGGGGCGGCTGGGCCGCCGGATCGCAGGGCAGCTCCTACGGCTGCGGATGTTGTGGTGGAGGACCCGTTCTCAGGATGTGAGGACGCTGCCGAGTCGGCTCCCGGTAGGGGCTCCCACGATGCCTTTACCGAGGAACGAGGCGGTGCCGGTAGCTGTGCGGTGGATGGTGGTGCCGTCTCCGTTGTTCTCGCCCGCGGCTCCGAGGACAAGGCCGGTGGTGCCGTTTCCGGGGAAGTCGCCTGCCGTGACCGCGGTGCCGAGATGGTCGCCGGTCTCGCCGCCGCCTCCGATGCCGCCGGTGCCCTGGCTGAGGCCGGTGGCGCTCTTGAGCGCGATGCCGTCCGGAGTGGTCGCGAGGTTCAACAGGAGGGCGCTTCCGGCGTCGGCACTGGTGACGGTGGACACGGTGGAGTCCTGGCCGGGGAGACCTGTGACGATGTCGAGGGTGTTGTCGCCGTCGAGGTCATGCAGGGCGACCGAGGTGCCCATGGCGTCGCCTTCCTCGGACTCTCCGGGCACGTCGGGGGTGGACTGGCTGATGGTGGTGGTGTGGCCGCGGTAGTAGAGGCCGTAGTCCTGGCCGAGTTTGACGGTGACCTGCCCGCCGGTGGTGCCACCGTAGGCAGGAGCTGCTTCGGCGGGGGCGGGTTGGCCGATGACGATGTCGTCGCGGCCGTCCTGGTTGATGTCTCCGGCGTCGATGGTGCGGCCGGCGCCCATCTGGATCGCCATGGCGTGGGTGAGCCCGGCCGGGCCGGCGCTGGGGTATTCGTAGGCGCGTGCCTGGCCGTAGCGGTCGACGGTGGTGACGGCGACGTCGTCGAATCCGTCGCCGTTGAAGTCCCCTGCCGCGACATCGACATGGTTGAGGTCTTCGAAGGTGAGGCGCAGGGTGGTCGCCTTGTTGGTGGCGCTGTCGCGCCAGACCAGCCAGCCGCCCGACCCGGCGGAGCCGAGGCCGACGCCGACGACGTCATCCAGGCCGTCGCCGGTGATGTCGCCCATCGCGACGGCTGTCCCCAGGCGTGCCTTGCTGGGGTTGCGGGGGTCACTGTCGGCGGTGGTGAAGTAGTCGCCCTGGGTGAGTTGGCCGCTGCCGGTCAGGACGGTGACGTTGCCGCGTTCCTAGCTGATCGCCGACGCGGCGTAGATCGCCGCCACCGCGCAGAAGAACGCGCAGACCGCCCAGAAGGTTGCCGCCACTGCCCGCAAGGCAGCCGCCGAGGCCAATGAATGGGCGGAGAAGGCCAACGCCTCCGCGACCAAGGCGAAGGGTTACGCCGACGAGGCGGCACAGCACGCCAAGGACGCCGAAGCCTCCGCGGCCAGCGCAGCCGCGTCCGCCAAGACCGCCACCAACGCCGCGAAGAGTGCGGACATCGCCGCGACCGATGCCGCGAGTTCGGCAGCCGACGCCACGCTGTCCTCGGAGATGGCCCAGGTTCACGCGGCCGGCGCCTGGTACTCCGCCGACGAGGCCCGGAAGTCGGCGATCGCCGCGGGCAAGGACGCGGCGGCAGCGATCACGGCGTCCACCGAGGCGTTCGTCATCGCGGTCACGAAGAAGCGGCAGGAGGAAGAGGCCCGGCGCAAGGCCGCTGTCGAGGAGAAGGAGAGGAACGAGGACGGCCTGCGGGCCAGACAGTTGTACCGGTGCGGGCAGGGCATCATCCCCTGCGATCCGTACGAGTACGTCCGCTGGTGCAGGCAGTCCCCGGTCAATCGCCAAATCCTCGAACACGGCCGAGAAATCGGTGACGCGCTGGACAAGTCGATGGATGTCACCAAGGAGTTCATCGGCCTCGGCGAGCTCGAAGCGTGCCTCCAGAACAAGGACTTCTCCAGCTGCGCCACTCTCGTAGGAGAAGTCCTCGTCGGAGCCAAGGTCAAAGCGCTGAAGAAGTCGTACGACGCACTCAAGCTCCTGAAGCGCGGCTGCAAGATTGCTAGCAGGTCCGCCCTGCGCACTGCTTCCGCCTCGTCCGCGGATCTCCCCTGCGGAACGCACAACATTCCCGGGCTTCCCCGAGATAAATCAAAGATCACCTCCGGTCCGGGTGACTGTCAGGCATGCGCGGAGAGGATCCGTGACAATCTCGGCGACGGCAAGATCGTCTGGTTTGGCCCGGCGGGACCGTACTTTGGCAAGTACCGCGAACAGGACACCGACTTCTGGAACAACAGCTACCATGTCGTCGTGGTGCTGAACGGGCGAGTCTATGACGCTTTCACTCCGAAGGCTGGGGAGTCGATTCCGGAGTACAAGTCCCGATGGCAGTACGGTGACATCATCGATTTCGGCTTCTAGGGGCACTCGTGAGTGACAGAGATTTCATCGAAAGTGTCAGAGCCCGGCCCGGGATCTACGGCCTCGGGGGCTCTTACGGAGATGCGGTCATGTTTCTCATCGGATTCAATGAGGCCCGCTCGGGTGGACTGTTGCGCGGATTCACCGAGTGGCTGGTCGTGCGCAGGGGCGAATGCACCAGCTTCGGATGGCAGGCACTCGTCCTTGACGAGGCACTCCCCCATGCCGAAGGGTGGGGTCGGAACAAGCTGAGCAACATGGATTCGCAGCAAGAGAAAGAAGCTGTACAGCTACTCCTCTCTCTGCTGCACGAGTTTCTGACGGTGCGGGATGACGTGATGGCGCTGGCCAGCATGTACGGGCAATATCATGCACTCCATTCACCACCACCGACTGAAGCGACCTGAGCCCCTTACGACCCGACGGCAGCACCACGGCGTCGGCAAGTAAGTGCGGCACAGAAAACGACGAAGCTCCTGGCAAGCGGATGCGCATCCAAGTCCGCCGCCAGGAGCTTCGCAGGTTTCCCGCCACTTCTTGATCAGCTTTTTCGGCTACACCTTCATTTTCGCCGACCTCGTCGGTCACCGAGTCACCCAGCGCCGGAAGCGTCGAACCCCTCAGTACAGCAGGTCCAGCTCCGCCCGGACCGTCTTGCCCGGGTTACGGTCCAGGACCGTCCAGCGGTCGGCCAGGGCGTCCACGATCAGCAGCCCGCGCCCGCTGTCGGAGCTGTCCTCGGGCGCGGTGATCTCGCCGGGGCCGGGCGGGCGGCACTCACCGCGGGTGTCGGACACCTCGATCCGCAGGAGGCCGGGCGTTTCCGGGTCGCCGGGCAGGTGCGACAGACGCAGTTCGAAGTCGCGGTCGGGGACGCGGCCGTGGGTCGCAGCGTTGGCTGTCAGCTCGCCGATGATCAGGGCCGCCGACTCCGAGGCGTCACTGAGGTACGGGATGCCCCAGGTGTGCAGCTTGTGCAGCCCGACGCGGCGGGCGAGCCGGGCACCGTGTGGATCCGCGTCGAATTGACGCTTGAACACACGTACGGTTACCTCTGGTTGGGCCTTCGTGAGTGCTTCCATGGCCCCAGATTTCGGGCCTCGCCCCCTCCTCACCAGGTCAGCAACTCGTACGCTGCGTGAGCGTACGGGCGCGAAAGGTAGACGGTACGGGTCACGTTCCGTGAGCATGGACGGGTCGCGGACCAGGACAGGCGCACGGGGAGGTAGCCGTACATGACGCACGGCACGGACGGCATCGACAGCACCACGTACGGGACTTTCGGCAACGGCGGCGGCCGCAGCGCCGAACCCGAACCGCAGTACATCCTCAAGATGTTCGGAGAGGTGGTCAAGACCTTCCGCAAGCGGGCGCGGCTGACACAGGAGCAGTTCGCCCCGCTCGTCGGATACTCACTGGAGACCGTTGCCTCCATCGAGCAGGGCCGGCGGCTCCCGCCTCCGGACTTCGCGGAGCGCGCGGACAGCCTGCTCGACGCGTTCGGCGTGATTCTGGCCGCGGCAAAGCACCTGACGCGGCGGAAAGGGCTGGCGAGCTGGTTCCGGCAGTGGGCGCAGCTGGAACTGGGGGCGCTGAGCCTGTACACGTACGAGTGCCGGTTGATTCCGGGGCTGTTGCAGACGCCGGCCTACGCGCGGACGCTGTTCGCGGACCGGCTGCCGCCACTCGACGACGAGCAGATCGAGGCGCGGCTCGCGGCTCGGCTGGAGCGCCAGCAACTCCTGCGGAACCGGCCCAACATCGCGTTCAGTTTCATTCTGGAAGAGCACTTGTTCCTACGGGAATTGGGCGGCGAGGAGGTCACCAGGGAGCTGATCGACCACATCCTCGACCTGTCCGAGCTGCGCAATGTGGAGATCCAGATCATGCCGTTGGTACGGCATCACCACGCGGCCATCGACGGACCCATGCAGTTGCTGGAGACTCCGGAACACCAGTGGTTGGGCTACCTGGAAGGGCAGGAGCACGGGCAGTTCGTCTCCGACCCCAAAGTGGTCAGCGTCATCCAGATGCGGTGTGCCAGTATGCGTTCACAGGCTCTCTCGTTGGACGACTCCAAGAGCCTGATGCGGCGGATGCGAGGAGCGAGATGAGCACCACACCCCTGGCCTGGTTCAAGAGCAGCTACAGCGGCAGCTCGGGAGACTCGTGCGTCGAGGTCGCGATGGAGTGGCACAAGTCGAGCCACAGCAGCGGCTCCGGGGACTCATGCGTCGAGGTCGCCGCCTGCCCCTCCACCGTCCACGTCCGCGACTCCAAGATCGAGGAGAGCCCGCAGCTCGCCCTCGCCCCGACCGCCTGGACCCACTTCCTCGCGTACGCAGCCCAAGGCTGAGCGAGCGCCCGGGGCCCAGTCAGGCGGCCTGCTTCGTGCGGGCGGACCGCTCACCACGCAGGGTCGTTACGTTGCGGGGTACCTACCTCGCCGGCCTGTTCGGATACAGATCGGCCTGTTCAAATGGAGATCACGATCTTGCCTCGGGTGCGTCCGCGCTCGGCGTGCGCGTGGGCGTCGGCGATCCGCTCCAGGGGGTAGGCCTCTTCGATGCGGGGTGTGTAGCGGCCTTGCCGGCCCAGTTCCGCGGCTGCGGACAGGAGAGCGGAGTCGTTCTCGGCGTTGACCACGTGCGTGCCCAGGCGCTGCCCGCCCGCGTGGTCGGCGACCGTCGCGACGCGCTTCGGGTCGCCCGTGATCGCGACGAGATGGTCCAGCGAGCCGGAGGCCGCCGTGTCGAGCGCGATGTCGACGCCGTGCGGAGCGAGAGCGGTGAGGTTCGATCGGCCCCCGGGGCCGGCCCCGGGGGCTGGTATTGCTAGCCTGAACCTGACGTCAATGTGAGGTATGAGCGGGGAGGGAGTGACCTGCGTCATGCGCATCGGACAGCTCGCCAGGCGGTCAGGGGTCAGCGTGCGGGCCCTGCGGTACTACGAGGAACAGCGGCTCCTGGAATCGGCGCGGACGCCCGGTGGGCAGCGTGACTATCCCGACGAAGCCCTGGAGCGGGTCCAGCTCATCCAGGACCTCTTCGCGGCCGGCCTCTCCAGCCGTACCGTCGTCGACCTCCTGCCGTGCGTGAGCACCGGTGTCGCGACCCCCGCCATGCTCGACCGGCTCATCATCGAACGCGACCGCATCGCCGCACGCATCCAGGACCTGACCCGGGCCCAGACCAAACTCGGCCACGTGATCGAGAATGTGACCGCGGCGAACGTGGTGCGGGACTGATCGACCCGTCGCGAGGGGCGGGGCCCCGACCTGTCCGGTGCCTACCGACTCGCCACCACCCGCGCTCGGGTCGAACAGCGCTCTCCGGGCCGACTACAGCCTCCACAGCCTGGCCGCTGTGGCTCCCTTGTGGTCAGTGACAGTCGTTGAGCCAGTCCCCCGGGATCAGGCCACGAACGCGGTCGAGGTCTTCTGCCGTCCTGCCACGGGTAGAAATGGCTGCGCCCGCGTCGTCGCGCAGCAGGGCGTCCTGGCCCAGGAACCACCGGCTCCCGTTTTCCTCATCACCCATGGGATACACCGGGAACGGCAGCCGGACGAAGTTCTCTTCCAGCAACGCGACGTCGGACTCATCCGCGTCGAGGAAGTCGCAGAGTTCTTCATCGGCATGCAGGGATTCGGCCAGGACGATCTCGACGAAGCACAGGGAAAGGCGCTCCATCCAGCCTTCCCATCGCTCAGCGCTCTTGTCCACCAGATCAGTCCGGCTGAACACCGCAGGGTCGTCATCCTGGAGTCCGTCGAGGAGGATGCCCCAGGATGCCGCGCCTTGATTCTCATGCCGGAAGACCAGAGCTTCCCCGGCGTCATCCACATAGAGCTCGGCAGGGCCGAGGAGAACGTCGTAGTTGCTGGTCAGATCCCGGCGGCGCCCGAACAGCAGATATGCCTCACGCAACACAGCCGGCAGCCGCACTCCGAGCCTCTCCTCGGCTGCGGCCAGCTCGGCCGCTGACCACCCATCGGCGTTCTCCAGAGGGCTGGCCCAATGCCCAGCGAAGCCTCGGATGAAGTTCCAAGCGCCGCCGCGCTTCCTGACGCCGTCACCGAGGAAGGCGGCAAGATCGAACTCATGTGTCATGCCGAGACGATATCCGTCTCGGTCTGCAGCCCTCACCATGCCCTGGCACACCGGCCACGCGCCGGTCGACGTGCGAAGGGCGCCCGGACGGGCTCGTGTCCACCGGGCCCCGGCCACGGGCGGGCTCTCGGCGAGCGGGCAGGTGCCGGGTGCGCGGGCATCCGAGCGGCCCTGCGCGCCGCCCTGGCGGGAGAGCCGGCGAGAGCCTGCCTTCCGGCCGCCCGAACGGCTCGCACTGCCCAACTTCCCGGAGCCGCACCGGGTGGGGGTTACCCCCTCGGAACTGGGGGGCCAACTGTAGTGAGGAGACCGGCCGTTCCGCCTAGCGTCTGACAGGTGAGAGACATTCGACCGGCACCCCCGACCGCAACGCCCCACGCCCAGCGCCCCGAGGAGACCTCGTGATGACCGCCGCATCGGCCCTGTGCCGCGCTTCGGCGGTGGGCCTCGCCCTCGCCGTCTGCCTCGGGGCCGCCCCCGCCACGGCCACGGCGGTCCCCAGCAAGCCGAAGCACGCCTCCGGCCTCGACCGTTACTACAACCAGCGACTGAGCTGGGGCAGCTGCGCCGATGGCCCGGACGACACCGTGGGCCGTGGGCTGGACGCGGCCGGCGTGCAGTGCACGGACGTCACCGTGCCGCTCGACTACACCGCCCCCCGGGGACGTACGGTCACCGTCGCTGTATCCCGGCTCAAAGCCACCGACACCCGCCACCGCGTCGGTTCGATCCTGCTCAACAACGGCGGCCCCGGCGGCACCGCTTTCGCATCCCCGCCGGAGTTCCACGCCTGGATGAAGGAGACGGGACCGCGATACGACATCGTCGGTTTCGACCCTCGCTTCGTCGGCCGCAGCACCCCACTGGACTGCGGCTGGCCCGTCGGCACCACGCTTTCCTCGGCCGGCCTCGACCGGGCGGCCTTCGAGCGCCAGGTCGTCCTCCAGAAGGACCTGGCCGCCAAGTGCCGTGCCACCGACGCCACCGTGCTGCCGCACGTCAGCACCCGCAACACGGCCCGCGACATGGACGTCATCCGCGGGGCGCTCGGCGAGCGGAAGATCTCCTACTTCGGCTATTCGTACGGCACCTATCTGGGCACCGTCTACACCCAGATGTTCCCGGGCCGCACCGACCGCATGGTCCTGGACGGCGCCATCGATCCGCGCAGGTTCGGCCCCCGGTTGCTGCGGGAGGCCGCCGGCGAGAACGAGCAGGCGCTCGCCGACTGGGCCGAGTGGGCCGCCGTCCGCGATGACACCTATGACCTCGGCCGCACCCGCGACCAGGTCCTCGCCACGATCGACCGCCTCATCGAGCGATCCGCGCGCCGCCCGATCACCGTTGGCACGGGCCCGAACACCTTCCACCTCGACGACACCCTGGTCCCGTTCGTCCTCGTCGCCGGGATCGACAGCGACACCGACGCGTCCCGGGCGGCCCTCGGTGAGCAGGTGTCCGCACTGAACCGGGCGGCGGCAGGGCAGCCAACCCGACTGTCGCCGCAGTTCGCGGGAATCCTCCGCCTCGTGACGACCGGCGAGCAGTCGCACCACGGCAGCGTGCAGTCCGCGGTCATCTGCGGGGACGTAGCCGCCCCGCGCGACCCCGAGGTCTACTGGCGCGACATCGAGGGGAGCCGTGCCACGCACCCGCGCCTCGGGCCGCTGGTGAACAACATAAGTCCGTGCGCCTTCTGGGACCGGCCCCGCGAGGAGCCCACCGAGGTGAAGCGCGACGCCAAGGTGCTGATCGTGTCCGCCACCGGAGACCCGCGCACCACGCACACGGGGGCCGTCGCGCTGCACGGCCTGCTGCCCGGCTCCAAGCTGCTCACCCTCAAGAACGCCAACCGGCACGCGGTCTACGGCCTTTACGAGAACGTCTGCGTCGACAACCGGGTCAACCGGTACCTGGCCACCGGCAAGCTGCCCGCCACCGACGAGACCTGCACCCAGCGGGCCGGCAGGCGGGAGGGGACCAGTGACTCGGCGAGCCCTTCCCAGCCGTGACCGTCTGTGTGAGGACCTGTTCAACGAGCTGGAAGGTCTGCCGCCCCGGCACAGCAGCTCCGAACGGTCTGACTCTCGACGGGCGATCCCGTCGGCGGCCGAGCCATCGCGAACCCCGCCTGTCCCGCCCTGCCGGGCCCCGGCTACGTCTTCCCGGACGGCGTGCACCCCGACGGAGCCGGGTTCCACGCCATCGCCTCCGCCGTGGACCTCGACGCTCTCCGCAGGTCTCGCCGACCGAGGGAAGCCCGCCCGGTCCGCGCGCCGGTGCCGGGCGGGTAACGTAAAGAGGTACTGACTGATTGACTCATGGGCCTCCTGGCGGGCTGCGTGAACCCAGGAGGAGCAACATGACGACCAACCGTGGACGCAAGGACGTCATCCGTGACCGGATGGCCGCCACCGGCGAGTCGTACAACGTCGCCGCCCGCAACCTCAAGGCCATGAAGGACATGGGCGCGACCCGCGAGGCCGTCCTCGTGCAGCGCTGGAAGCCCGCCGACAGCTTTGACGTGCCGTGTCCGTGCGGCGGGACCTGCGAGCCGGGCGAGACCTGCGACCGCTGCCACGCCCGCCACCGGCACGTGAAGCGTTACCCCGGCTCCACCACCGAGGTCGAGACCTGGGCCGACCGCTACGAGTGCACCGGCTGCTCCTCCTCGTACACCCTGACCATCCACCTGGCCGGGCGGCCCTGGGGCGTCGCCGAGACCGTCGTCCAGGGCGGGTCGGCCGAGGAGGTCGTACGGGCCCGGGTCTTCCCCGGCGTGATCCACCCGCTGCTGCGGTCGGAAGCGGGCGGGAGCGACGGCGACGACGAGTGATCGTCGGGGTCGCACCCCCGGGACGCAGGTGTGCCCCCGGTCCCTCCCGTCATGCGCGGGAAGTGGCCGGGGGCACACCTGAGCCGGCCGGGCTCAGCTCTCGTCCGGCGCCAGGGTCAGCGAGATCGAGTTGATGCAGTAACGCTGGTCCGTGGGGGTCGGGTAGCCCTCGCCCTCGAAGACGTGGCCCAGGTGCGAGCCGCAGCGGGAGCAGCGCACCTCGGTGCGGACCATGCCGTGGGCGCGGTCCTCGACCAGCTCGACCGCGTCGGTGTCCTTCGGGTCGTAGAAGGACGGCCAGCCGCAGTGCGACTCGAACTTGGTGTCGGAGCGGAACAGCTCCGACCCGCAGGCCCGGCAGGAGTAGACGCCCGCCGTCTTGGTGTCGGTGTACTCACCCCTGAACGCGGGCTCGGTGCCGGCCTGGCGCAGCACCGCGTACTCGGCGGGGCTCAGCTCGGCCCGCCACTGCTCGTCCGGCTTCTCGACGTCGTACGACATGCCCCGCTCCTCAGCTCGACAGGTGATCGCTGGACAGGTGGTCCAGGATGCGCGGGCCGAGGTCGGTGACATCGCCCGCTCCCATGGTGAGAACGAGATCGCCGGGCTTCGCCATTCCCGCGACGGCGGCGGGGACGTCGGCCTGGTCGTGGACGGCGGTCACCTCGGCGCCCGCCCCCTTCGCCGCGTCGATGATCAGGGCGCTGGTGATGCCCGGGATCGGGTCCTCGCGGGCCGGGTAGATGTCCAGGACCAGGGAGGCGTCGGCCAGGGCGAGGGCCTGGCCCATCTCGGTGCCCAGCTCCTGCGTACGGGAGAACAGGTGCGGCTGGAAGACGACCAGGATGCGGGCGTCGGCGGCCGCGCCGCGCATGGCCTCCAGGTCGGCGGTCATCTCGGTGGGGTGGTGCGCGTACGAGTCGATGACCTGCACGCCCGCCGCCTCGCCCTTGAGCTGGAGGCGGCGCTTGACCCCGGTGTACGAGCCGAGCGCCGAGGCCAGGTTGTGCGCGGGGATGCCGAGGGCGACCCCGGCGGCGAGGGCGGCGACCGCGTTGTGGGCGTAGTGGCTGCCGGGGACCGAGACGGTGAAGGTCAGGAACTTGCCGTTGAGCAGGACCGTCACCTCGCTGGTCAGGCCGCGCGGGGTGACCTTGTGGACGCGTACGTCGGCGTTCTCGGCGGAGCCGTAGGTGACGACCTTGAGGTCGGAGAGGTCGCGGACCCGGCGGGTCAGCTCGATGGCGCCGGGCTGGTCGGCGGAGATGACCAGGGTGCCGCCGGGGACGACCTTGCCGACGAACGTCTCGAAGGAGTCGTAGATCTCGTCCATCGAGGCGTAGTTCGCGTGGTGGTCCAGCTCGACGTTGAGAACGATCGCGACCTCGGGGTCGTACTTCTGGAAGCTGCGGTCGCTCTCGTCCGCCTCCGCGACGAAGATGGCTCCTTCGCCGTGCGTGGCGTTGGTGCCGGGGCCCTCCAGGTCACCGCCGATGGCGTACGAGGGGGCCAGGCTCAGCGCGGAGAGGGCTACGGCCAGCATCGACGTCGTGGTCGTCTTGCCGTGGGTGCCGGCGACCGCGATGGCGCGCAGGCCGTTCATCAGGGAGGCCAGCGCGTCCGAGCGGTGCACCACGGGGATCGACAGCTCGTTCGCCCGGAGCAGCTCCGGGTTGTCGGCGCGGATGGCGCTGGAGACGACCACGCAGGACGCGTCGTCGGCCAGGTGGCCCGCCGCGTGCCCGATGTGCACGGTCGCCCCCAGCGCCCGCAAGGACTCGGCGGTGGCGGACTCCTTCGCGTCGCTGCCCGCCACCTTCGCTCCGCGCTGGGCGAGGATCTTCGCGATGCCCGACATTCCGGCGCCGCCGATGCCGATGAAGTGGGGTCGTTCCATGGCGGCGGGAATGCCGGGTGCCATCTGTGCTCCTGCGGTTCGGGTGCGGTTTCGAGTCGCGGCCGGGGGCCGACCCGGACCGCGCGCCCAGCCTATTCGCTGTGCGCGAAGAGCTTGAGCACCGGGACGCCGACCTTGTGCCGGGCGCGGGAGGCCCAGTCGCGGTGGAAGAACTCCTCCACGTAGTGCGGGGCGGTCAGAACGATGACCTCGTCGGCGCCCGCCTCCCCGACGACGGTCGTCAGTTTGTCCAGGGGGTGGTTCTCGATCACCTGTCCGACCGCTTCGGATCCTGCCTCGCGCAGGGCCCGCAGGGAGTACTCCAGGCCGATCTGCGCGGTCTCGCGGGCCTCGTCGCCCTCCGGCTCCTCCCCCTCGCGAACCGCTTCCTTCAGCTCCCCCATCGCCACGTCGTCGATCGCGCGCAGCAGGACATCGGCCTGGTCACCGCGCGGCTGCAACAGAACGACGAACGAGATCCGCTCCTCGCCGTGGAGGGTGGTGACGAACTCCACGTCCTCGGGAGTGAGCGGTTTCTCGATCATCAAAACGCTTGTGAACACGACAGGCGCCCTTCCGCTTCTTCGTCTCGTCGACGGCCGGCTCGGCGGTCGACGGTCGTTTGCTGAAACCATTTTTCCCCGTGCTTCCACGGGACTGCAGGGGTAAGTGTGCCCAGCCGGAGCTAAGCGGAACGGTAAATTCCGCTATCTGTCGGTCCGACGGTACCGAGTGAAGAGGAACCCGGCCTCTTCCAGCAGTGATGCCAGGAAAAAACGTTCCGGCACGGCGACCCCGGGGCCCCCCGCGATTCGCTGGGCGTCACCGGCGGTCAGCATCGGGGACACCGTCAGGCACAGCTCGTCCAGCACGCCGGCCGCCACGAACTGGCCGAGCAGCCGGGGCCCGCCCTCAGTGAGCTGCCGGGTCAGCCCCCGGTCGGCCAGCTCGCGCACGACACGGGCCGGGTCCACCCGGGCGCCTTCGCCCGCGATCACCACGTCGGCGCCCGCCTTCCGGGCCGCCGCGATCCGGTCGGAGGGGGCCCCTGCCCCGGTCACCACGAGGGTCGGGACGAGCGGCTCGGTGAACAGCGGCAGCGAGAAGTCCAGGTCCATCGAGCCGGTCACCACCGCGACGGCGGGAGCGGGGCCCTGTCCGGCGGCCGCCCGCCGCGCGGCGAACGCCTCCCGGGCGCGGGCCGGACGGTACCCCTCCAGGCGTACGGTCTCGGCGCCGGCGATCACCACGTCGGCCAGGCCCCGCAGGGTGCCGAAGATCCGCATGTCCGCCGCGCAGGAGATGGGCTGCGAGCGGCCGTCGTGCTGGGCGGCCCCGTCGAGGGTGGAGACCATGTTGGCGCGCAGCCAGGGGGTCCTGGCCTCTTCGGCGGGGAGGTCCGAGGGGTAGGCGTAGGCGTCCGCCAGCTCGTCGAGGCTCCACTCGCGGTCGGTGAGCGGCCCGGACGGGTCCTCCGCTCCCGGGGCGCTCTCTGTCAGGTCCGTCACAGGGAACAGGCTTCGCATGGGGTGCAGTCTGGCATGAGCCTTAGGGTGGACGGTTGTGTCGTCATCCACCGCGTTTCCGGGGCAGAGCCCCCTTGCCGAAACCGCCCCGCTGTCCCTGTGCGCCCGCGAGCCGCACGTTCCCGCAGACCGTCTGGTCGCCGAGATGGTGCCTCCGCCGCGCTTCGACTCGGTGCGCTTCGACACGTACGTCCCCGACCCGAACCAGCCCAGCCAGAGCGAGGCGGTCACGGTCCTGGCGGGCTTCGCCGCCGGGCTCGGCGGCGCGCACGCGACGGGGACCGGGCGGCGCAAGTGGTTCAGCAAGAAGCCGGCCGCTCCGGCCGGGCCGCGCGGCGTGTATCTCGACGGCGGCTACGGCGTCGGCAAGACCCACCTGCTGGCCTCCCTCTGGCACGCCACGCCCGCCGAGCCGTCGCTGAAGGCGTTCGGCACGTTCGTGGAGCTGACGAACCTGGTCGGCGCGCTGGGCTTCCAGCAGACCGTGCGGACCCTCAGCGGGCACCGGCTGCTGTGCATCGACGAGTTCGAGCTGGACGACCCGGGCGACACCGTCCTCGTGTCCTCGCTGCTCAGCAGGCTGGTGGAGGCCGGGGTGGCGCTCGCCGCGACCTCGAACACGCTGCCGGGCAAGCTCGGCGAGGGCCGGTTCGCCGCCGCCGACTTCCTGCGCGAGATCCAGGGCCTGTCCGCGCACTTCCGCCCGCTGCGCATCGACGGCGAGGACTACCGGCACCGCGGTCTGCCCGAGGCCCCGCCGCCGTACGACGACGAGCAGGTCACCCGGGCCGCGTACGCCACCGCGGGCGCGTCCCTCGACGACTTCCCCGGACTGCTGGACCACCTGGCCCGGGTCCACCCGAGCCGGTACGGCGCGCTGACCGACGACATCCGCGCGGTCTGCCTGACCGGGGTGAGCGCGGTGCCCGACCAGTCGACAGCGCTGCGCCTGGTGGTGCTGGCCGACCGGCTGTACGACCGGGAGGTCCCGGTGCTCGCCTCGGGGCTGCCGTTCGACCAGTTGTTCAGCGACGAGATGCTGAACGGCGGGTACCGGAAGAAGTACTTCCGGGCGATCTCCCGGCTGACGGCGCTGGCGCGTGACGCGAAGGGGCTGGTGGCGCAGTAGGTTCGGGGGCGTAACACGACGGGGCGCGGCGAACGCGGCGCGTCCCTGATATCTGTCCCGTACAACCGCGCACACCGTCAACCGCGCACACCGTTCGAAGGGATCCAGCATGGCTACCACGCGTCAGGCGCACACGAACTGGGAAGGCAACCTGATCGAGGGCAAGGGGGTCGTCACCTTCGACTCCTCCGGCATCGGCGACTACCCCGTCTCCTGGCCCGCCCGCTCGGAGCAGGCGAACGGGAAGACGAGCCCCGAGGAGCTCATCGCCGCCGCCCACTCCAGCTGCTTCTCGATGGCCCTCTCCCACGGCCTCGCCGGGGCCGGCACCCCGTCGACCCGGCTGGAGACCAAGGCCGAGGTGACCTTCCAGCCCGGTACGGGCATCACCGGCATCCACCTCACCGTCGTGGGAGAGGTCCCCGGTCTCGACGAGGACGCCTTCCTGAAGGCCGCCGAGGACGCCAAGGCGAACTGCCCGGTCAGTCAGGCGCTCACGGGCACGACGATCACCCTGACGGCCTCGCTCGCCTGACCTTCCGCGTAAGGCTGCTCCCGTCGGGGCCGCCACAGCGGGAACACGGGGCGCGGGGGCACGCATGGTTCCCCCGCGCCTCTGTGCGTGCTACACACGTGCGGGTCACTTCACCTGTCCGCCAACAGGGAGTCACCTCATGTCATCCGCATCCCGCTCCACCGCGACACGACGCCAGGTCCTGGCAGGCAGCGGCGCAGCCGCCGCGATCGCCTTCACGGGAGCCTTCTCCGAACTCTTCGCGGGCACGGCCGCCGCGCGCGGCCACGGCGGCTACGGCCCTCTCGTCCGCGACCCCGACGGCCTGCTGGACCTGCCGAAAGGATTCCGCTACCGGGTGCTGTCCCGGGAGGGCGAACCGCTGCGCTCCGGCGAGGGGCCGGTGCCCGGCAACCACGACGGGATGGCCGCCCTGCCCGGCCGCAACGGGCGGGTCCACCTCGTCCGCAACCACGAGAACCGGCACACCGCCAAGACCGGCGTGCCGACCGTCGAGGGCCTGACCTACGACCCGGCGGCCAAGGGCGGCTGTACGTCCCTGGAGCTGGACGGCCGCAACAAGGTGCTCGGCGAGCGCGTCGCCATCGCCGGTACGGCGGTCAACTGCGCGGGCGGGCCCACCCCCTGGCGCACCTGGCTGACCTGCGAGGAGAACGAGGACAAGGCCGGGACCAACGGGTACACCAAGGACCACGGCTTCATCTTCGAGGTGGACGGCGCCGATCCGCGCCGCACCGGGGCCGTCCCGCTGACCGCGATGGGCCGCTTCCAGCACGAGGCGGTCGCCGTCGATCCGAAGTCCGGGATCGTGTACGAGACGGAGGACGCGTTCGACAAGCCGTTCGGGCTCTTCTACCGCTTCCTTCCCGAGAAGCCGCTCGGCGGCACCGGTTCGCTCCGGGCGGGCGGGGCGCTGGAGGCGATGCGGGTGCCGGGCGTGCCCGACCTCTCCGCCGTCGAGGAGACCGGTACGAGCTTCGACCGGATCGAGTGGGTCCCCGTACCGGATCCGCTGGCCGCGGAGACCGCGATCCGTTTCCAGGACTTCGGCCCGAAGGGCGTCACGCACGCCCAGAAGCTGGAGGGCTGCTACTGGGGCGGCTCGTCGGTCTACTTCGTCTCCAGCTTCGCCCGGAGCGACGAGGGCTCGGCGGCCGACCACTACGGCCAGGTCTGGCGCTACGAGCCGAGGAAACGGCGGCTCACCCTGGTCGTGATCTTCGGCCCGGACACCGACATCCAGCTGCCGGGCGAGTCCCCCGACAACATCTGCCTGGCGGCCGACGGCGGGCTGATGGTCTGCGAGGACGGCGGCGGCGCGCAGCACGTGCTCGGGGTGACCCGGCGCGGCGAGGTGTACACCATGGCGCGCGGGCGGCAGAACATCGGGACGCCCGAGGAGCCGGAGTGGGGCGAGTTCGCGGGGGTCGTCTTCTCCCCGGACGGCTCGACGATGTACGTGAACTGCTACACGCCGGGGACGACGTTCGCGGTGACGGGGCCGTGGTGCTGAGGCGGCGTCGGCAGTAGCTCCGGCACTCCGCCAGGCATCGGAGCGCCGTCGAACGATATGGCCATATTGTCCGATATTTTCCGTGAGTGATCACTACTGCACGGACGACGCGGACGACGCGGGCCAGGCGGACGACGACGGCTCTGACGGTCGCGGGGGTGCTGACGAGTGCCGTCCTGACCGGGTGCGGGAGCGGCGGCCCCGCCCCCGCACCCGCTCCCCCGCCCACCCCCACGGCCGCCGCTTCCGCGCCGCCGGAGAAGCCGCCCACGATGGCCCCCGGGCCGGCGGGCCGCACCCCGGTCTTCGAGCGGAGGCCTACGGGCGGGGGCGCGGCCGGCCGCTCGGCGGCGAAGGTGGTGGCGCTGACGTTCGACGCGGACATGACGGCCGATCAGGGCCCCCGGGCGGCCTCCGGCGAGCGTTTCGACAACCCGGAACTGGTCGCGCTGCTACGCCGGCTGAAGGTGCCCTCCACCGTCTTCATGACCGGGCGCTGGGCCGAGGAGTACCCGTCTCAGGCGAAGGCCATCGGCACGGACCCGTTGTTCGAGATCGCCAACCACTCCTACAGCCACTACGCCTTCAGCTCCCCCTGCTACGGCCTGCCGGTGGTCGGGAAGGCCGCGATGGCCCGCGAGGTGGAGCGGGCCTTCACGGCGTTCCGGGAGGCGGGGGCACGGAACGTGGTGCCGTACTTCCGTTTCCCCGGCGGGTGTTACGACGACACGGCGCTGCGCGCGCTGGCCCCGGCGAACGTGACGGCCGTGCAGTGGGACGTGGTCAGCGGCGACGCCTTCGCCACGGACGCGGACGCGGTGGCCGAGCAGGTGCTGGACGGAGTACGGCCGGGCTCCCTCGTGGTGATGCACTGCACCCGCAGCGCGGCCCCGGCCACCGAGGCGGCCGTACGCCGGATCGTGCCGGAACTGCGCGAGCGCGGCTACCGCTTCGTGAAGGTGTCGGAGCTGATGGAGGACGACAGGCCCTGAGCGCGGTATCGACTCGGACGGCTCGGGTGGTTCCAGCGGTTCCAGCGGCTCGGGCGGTTCGGGCGGTGCTCTCGGGAAATCCAGGTGCGACCGCGCCCAGCAGGCCCATACCCTCGGCGAACAGCACATCCCCCTCGGAGGAGCCGACCCCTTGCAGGCCGCGGTAACCGTCACCCCCACCCAGATCCCGGACCTTCTTCTGGGCCTCGCCACCGTCCGCCCGGTGTTCCTCTGGGGCGCCCCCGGCATCGGGAAGTCCTCCCTGGTGAGGAAGTTCGCCGAATCCCTGGGCCTGGAGTGCGTCAGCCTGCTGGGCACGCAGCTCGCCCCCGAGGACCTGATCGGCGTGCCGCAGATCCGCGACGGACGCTCCGTGTTCTGCCCGCCCGAGGCCATCGCCCGCGACGAGCCGTACTGCCTCTTCCTGGACGAGCTGAACGCGGCGACCCCGGACGTGCAGAAGGCGTTCTACTCGCTCATCCTCGACCGCCGGATCGGCAGCTACGAGCTCCCGGCGGGCTCGATCGTGATCGGCGCCGGCAACCGCGCCACCGACAACGCCCTGGCACGCCCCATCGCCTCCGCACTCGTCAACCGCCTCACCCACGTCCACCTGCGTGCCTCCGCCACCGACTGGCTGGTGTGGGCGGGCGAGAACGGCATCCACCCCTGGGTGGTGGACTACCTCGCCGACCGGCCCGACCACCTGTGGTCGCAGCCGCCCAAGACCGAGGAGCCGTTCTCCACCCCCCGCTCCTGGCACATGCTCTCCGACGCGCTGCACTCCTTCGGACCGGCGCTGGAGGAGGAGACACTGAAGATCGTGGCCCACGGGACGCTGACCCCCGCCCACGCCGTGTCCTTCTGCGGGTACGCCAAGATCGTGCGACACACCTACGGCATCGAGGCGATCATCAAGGGAGACGCCTCCTGGCCCCGCCGCGTCGAGGACCGCGACCTGCTCTACTACCTCGCCGAGGCGTTCCGGGGCCGGCTCGTCAAGGAGCTCCCGGCCCGGCGCGAGCACGCCTCGGCCGCCGTGCGCGAGACCTCCTACCGCGCCAAGTCGCTGCTCGTCCAGCTCGCCGAGATATCCGTCGAGGTCGCCCAGACCGTCATCGCCGAGGACGCCGACGGCAACCCGGTGCTGCCCGCCTGGTTCCTGGTGGAGGCCGCCCGCGACATGCCGCGCCTGGTCGAGGCCCGGCGTTGAGCCGGTCCCGCAAGCAGAGCGAGGACCGCCCCGACCCGGCCGCCGAGGCCTTCGCCGCCGGAGCCGCCCTGGTGCGCCGCAACCCCGCCCTCTCCGCCGTCGACGCCGACTTCGTCCGCGCCAAGGCCAACGCCGACGCCCCCGGCCAGGGCCTCGTCCGGGCGGACTCCAACGGGCGGGTGCACGTCCACCCCACCCGCCGGGCCGAACCCGGCGAGTGGGCCTGGGCGCTCGCCCATGCCCTCCTCCACCTGGGCTTCGGCCACCTCCCCGCCGCCAAGGAGCCCCGCGAACAGCCCGACCGCTTCGCCCTCGCCGCCCGCTGCACCGTCGTCAACCGCTTCCTCGCCACCTTCCCCATCGGCACCGCCCCCGACCACCTCCCCGAGAGCTACCCCGACGGCGACGAGGAACAGCTCGCCGCCCGCTGGCGCAAGACCGGCGTCCCGGCCGCCTACGAACGGTGCGGCACCGCTGACGGCGAACCCGACCAGCTCCTGGTCCAGTGGCCGCACCACGAAACCACCCTGCCCGACCGGCAACTCGCCTTCGCGTACGCCCTGACCCGTACGGTCTCCGCCGCGATGGACGTCGCGGGCGGCCGCCGGGACCGGCTCACCGGTGAGCGCGTCGCCCAGGGACCCTGGGACCGCGCCCTCAACTGGTTCGTCTCCTCCTACCCGTTGCTCGGCGGCCTCGCGGCCGGACTGACCGTCGTCGCCGACGCCGAACTCGCCCGCGCGCACGCCATCTCCGTGGCCGCCGTGGACGCCGCCGCCGGCGAGATCTACATCAACCCGCTCAAGCGGTTCACCGACGAGGAGTGGCGGTTCATCCTCGCCCACGAGATGCTGCACGCCGCCCTGCGCCACGGCGGGCGGCGCGGCGCCCGCGATCCCTATCTCTTCAACGTCGCCGCCGACTACGTCATCAACGGCTGGCTGGTGGAGATGAGCGTCGGCGCGATGCCCGAAGGGCTGCTGTACGACGCCGAGTTGAAGGGCCTGTCGACCGAGGAGGTGTACGACCGGATCGCCACCGGGCTGCGGCGCGGCCGTCGCCTCGCGACCCTGCGCGGGAAGGGCGCCGGGGACATCCTGGGCGAACCCCTGCCCGGCCGGACCGCCGACCCCGTCGACCTCGACGCGTTCTACCGGCGCGCCCTCGTCCAGGGCCATCAGCTGCACACCGACCGACAGCGCGGTCTGCTGCCGGCCGGACTGGTCCAGGAGATCCGCGCGCTCGCCCACCCGCCCGTCCCGTGGGATGCCCGGCTGGCCCGCTGGTTCGACGAGTTCGTGCCCCGTCCCGAGCCGGTGCGCAGCTACTCCCGGCCCGCCCGGCGCCAGGCCTCGACCCCCGACATCCCGCGCGCGGGCCGCTACTTCCCGCCCGAGGAGGTCGCCCGCTGCACCTTCGGCGTCGTTCTGGACACCTCGGGCTCGATGTCCGGCCCGCTGCTCGCCAAGGCACTGGGCGCGATCGCCTCCTACGCCGAGGCCCGCGACGTGCCGGCCGCCCGCGTGGTGTTCTGCGACGCCGCCGCCTACGACGCCGGGTACCTGGCGCCGACGGAGATCGCCGGGCGGGTACGGGTCAGGGGGCGCGGCGGCACGGTCCTGCAACCCGGCGTCGACCTGCTGCAGCGGGCCGACGACTTCCCGCCGACGGCTCCGGTTCTGGTGATCACCGACGGCTGGTGCGACGTGCTGCGGGTCCGACGCGAGCACGCCTACCTGATCCCGGAGGGCGCGGGGCTGCCGTTCACCCCGCGCGGACCGGTCTTCCGGGTGCGCTGAGCGGCGGCCCCGTGCACAGGTTCTTCGCGGCTCGCCCCTCCCCGGACCGGCCCTGCTCCGGCTCGGTCTCCTAGCCGGAGCAGGCCGTGCGACCCGCCTCCTGCCAGGCGCAGACCGGGCAGAGCGTGGCGCCTTTCATCGACTCCGGGTACTCGGTCGGCTCGCGGCACAGCACGCACTCGGCGTACGGAGGGCCTTCGGCCGCCCCGGCCCGCGGGGTCGGTGCGATCGGCCCCGGGGTCTCGCAGTACGGGTCGTCGGTGTCCACGCCACGAGCCTACTCACCCGCGCCGGGCGGCGATCCGGCCCCCGGCCCCGATCAGGACGCGGGGGCCGGTGACTGGGCCCGTCGGCGTCGGGCCGTCGCCCGGGCAGCCGGTGGCGGTCAGGGGCAGCGCCCGGGAAGCGCCCGGAGACGTACGCCGTACGGGCCGGGCGGCCGGTGACCCACGCCCGGTGGTTCCCGCCTCAGTTGGAGGTCTTCTCGGGCCTGGCCTCGCTGGGCCGCACGATGACGAAGCCCTCGCCCTGGAGCATCAACTGGACGGCCTCGCCGGATCCGCCGCGCACCATCGAGCCGACGCTCTGCGAGCGGTGCAGGGCGGTCGTGAGCTGCTGGCTCCAGCCGACGACCGCGTCCGTGTCCACGTACACCGGCTGAGCGGCGGTCACGGGGATCACGATCGGGGTGCCCTCGCACATCAGGCCGAGCTTGCCGTAGCCCGTGAAGACGCTGTTGAAGAGGCCGCCGCCGACCATTCCGGCGCCCTTCACGGTCTTGATCTCGTAGGAGAGCGTGGGGTCGAAGCAGAGGACGTTGCGACCGTTGATGGTGATGGAGTCCCCCTGGTCCAGCTCGACGATGAAGCAGTTCGCCGCCTCGTGCGCGAACCACGCCTCGCCCTGGCCCCTGACCGCCATGAGCGCCAGGCCCTCGCCGGTGACCGCGCGCTTGAGCATGCCGCCGATGCCCTGGCCCTTGCGCTCGAACTGGAGGTTGCCGCGGAAGGCGATCATCGAGCCCTGCCGGGCGTGCATCTCCCCGTTGACGGCGTACTTGATCGATTTGGTGTTCTGCAGGGTCATGCCGGGGGCGGTGGCCGGCTGGGCCATGTGGTCGCTGGAAAAGAGATCGCTCTTCATGCGGAGCATCCTCACCCGGACCCGGTCGTTCCGCCAAGCAGGTGACCCTTCCGGCCTGGCAGACTGGGACGGTGACCAGCCACGACGCCCCCGCCCCCGAGAGCCCGTTCCACGACGGTCCGGCCGACCGCGACCAGGCGCGGCAGTTCGTGCTGCCGCTGGTGCTCCACCTGGAGAAGACGGACCCGCCCGCCCGCACCGACGCGCTGCGCGCCGCCGCCCGTGCGGTGCTGACGCTCCTCTCCGACGAGCGGTCCCTGGAGGACGGCGAGTGGGCGGCGGCGGTGCGGGACTGGCAGGACGCCCGGATCCGCAAGGTCGTGCGCCGGGCGCGCGGCGCGGAGTGGCGCAAGGCCGCGGCGCTGGACGGCATCACGGTGACGGGCGAGGACGGGGCGGAGGTACGGGTGTTCCCGCCGATCCCGCTGGACGGCTGGCCCAAGGAGCTGGCCAAGCTCCAGGTGTCGGGCACCGAACTGGAGGACCCCGAGCCGCCCGCCGCACCCGATCTCTCCGGTCCGGTGCTGTGGCTCAACCCGGATCTGGACATGTCGGCGGGCAAGACGATGGCGCAGGCGGGACACGGGGCGCAGCTCGCCTGGTGGGAGCTGTCCGACACCGAGCGCAAGGCGTGGCGGGAGGCCGGGTTCCCGCTCGCCGTCGCCACCCCGGGGGCGGAGCGCTGGCGGGAGCTGACGGTGAGCGGGCTGCCGGTGGTGCGCGACGCGGGATTCACCGAGATCGCCCCGGGATCCTGCACGGTGGTCGCCGACCACCCGGCGCTGCGCCGCCGCGCCCGGAACACATGAGGCCGATGCCCTGACGGGGGCGGCGGGTCCGGGAACCTCAGATCCAGCTCTGAACGTCCCTCTGGTCGGGTTCATCGCCGCGTGACGGGGCCATGACCTCCGGACAGGACGAGGTGAGCGGGGGGACACCATGGAACTGGGCATCGGCATCGGCTGGCGGCCGGAGATCGCGGACGAGGTGGAGGCGCTGGCGGGGATCGACTGGGTCGAGGCCGTCGCGGAGAACCTCTGCGACGACCATCTCCCGGACTCCCTCGTACGGCTCCGGGAGCGCGGTGTGCGGGTCGTGCCGCACGGGGTGGCGCTCGGTCTGGGCGGCGCCGACCGCCCGGACCCCGTGCGCCTCGCCTCCCTCGCGGCGCGCGCCGAGCTGCTGGGGGCGCCGCTGGTGACCGAGCACATCGCGTTCGTACGGGCCGGGGGGCCGCTGACCGCGTCGCCGAGGCTGGAGGCGGGGCATCTGCTGCCGGTGCCGCGCACCCGGGACGCGCTGGACGTGCTGTGCGAGAACGTCCGGATCGCGCAGGACTCGCTGCCGGTGCCGCTCGCCCTGGAGAACATCGCGGCGCTGATCACCTGGCCGGGCGAGGAGCTGACCGAGGGGCGGTTCCTGGCGGAGCTGGTCGAGCGGACCGGGGTACGGCTGCTGATCGACGTGGCCAACCTGCACACCAATCACGTCAACCTCGGCCAGGACCCGGCGAAGGCGCTGGACGAGCTGCCGGTGGAGGCGATCGCGTACGTCCATGTGGCGGGCGGGGTCGAGAGGAACGGCGTCTGGCACGACACGCACGCCCACCCGGTGACCGCTCCGGTCCTGGAGGTACTGGCCGAGCTGCGCTCCCGGGTCGACCCGCCGGGCGTGCTGCTGGAGCGCGACGACGCCTTCCCGCCGGCCGCGGAGCTGGCGGGCGAACTGGACGCGATCCGGGCGACGCTGCGGCAGGCGGCTCCCCCATCGGACCCGCGTGCCACGGCCCGGGACGCGGCACGCGACGGGTACGGCGGTGGCATCGGGGACGGCGACGGGGGCCGTGCGCCCGCGGCCCCCGTGCCGGCCGGAGCCCGCGAC
>NZ_NTGZ01000006.1 GCF_002551245.1 Streptomyces sp. rh34 | reverse complement strand
CGGGCGGGAGCGGCGGCGGCCGCTTCCGCGGTGGAGAGGACTTGCGGGGCGGTCGCCTCGGCCGCCGACGCGGTCCCCCCGCCCAGCGCGCCGAGGCCGAGTCCGGCGCCGGCCACGCCCGCCGTGGTCCACAGCACCGAACGGCGGCTGGGATCCTGCCGTGCCGCCTCGTCGGCAGTGCCGCTGTGCGGGGGTATGCCCTGCGGTTCCGGTGCGGGCCGGGCGTCGTCGTTCATCGAGCCTCCAGGTGAGTTGGGGGTTCAGACGGTGCGCGAGCACGTCCGGTCACCGTGCGGATGGCGAGCGCGGGGGCCGGGTCTCGGTAAGGACCCTGGAGGGTGAGGCTGCTGGTGCGCAAGGGAAGTATTTGGACTCTCGTCCTCAAACCATGGACTTTCTTCACGGCACGCCGAAGCCCCGACTGGTGCAACCAATCGGGGCCTCGAAACGCTCAGTTGTGCAGACCGTACGGGGCGCTCCGCGCCCTAGCGGACGGTCGGCCGGGTGGCGTGCTCCAGCTCGATCAGCGCCGAGCGGTAGGGCTGCCCGGTGGCCCGTTCCATGCCGATCTCGCACATCCGGTTCGCCGACAGATAGGCGTCGTAGGCCCGACGGCCGACCTCGGCCGCCTCCTTGGCCGTGGCCGAGTCGGTCAGCTCCTTGTGCAGCATGCCCCGGTCGCCCGCGAACGCGCAGCACCCCGTGTCGTCCGGCACCACGACCTCGTCCGCGCACGCCTCGGCCAGCGCCCGCAACTGCCCCACGTCACCCAGGTGTTCCATCGAACAGGTCGGATGCACGACGGCCGACCCGGTGGTGCGGAACACCGTCAGCTCCGGCAGCAGTTCGTCGGCCGCCCACACCAGCGAGTCCACGACGGTCAGCTCACGGTGCAGCGCCCGGTTGCCCTCGGTGAGGTAGGGCACCACCTCCTCGGCGATGCCGAGCGTGCACGAGGACGCGTCCACGACCAGCGGCAGCGCCCCGCCCGCCGTCCAGCCCCAGGCGGCCTCCACGATGCGGTTCGCCATGATCCTGTTGCCCGCGTCGTACCCCTTGGAGTGCCAGATCGTCGCGCAGCACGTCCCCGCGACGTCCTCGGGGATCCACACCGGCTTCCCGGCCCGCCCGGACACGGCGACCACCGCCTCGGCCAGGGAAAGGCCGGGGCGGCCGTCGGGACCGGCGAAGATGCGGTTGACGCAGGCCGGGTAGTAGACGGCGCTCGCCCCGACGCGGTCCGTACGCGGCAGCCGTCGGGCCGCCGCCCCGGGGATCTGGGGCAGCCACTCCGGTACGAGATCGGGGCGGACGGCCTTGCGGGCGAGCCGCGTCACGGTCCCGAGCGGACCGTCGCCCACCCGGTCGCCGACCGCGTCGGCCACCGCCACGGCCAGCCGCGCCGAGGCCTCCACCACCCGGAAGTTCTTCGCGGTGAGCGCGGCGATCCGCTCCTCGCGCGGAGTGTGCCTGCGGTGCCGGAAGCCCTTCATCATCGCCCCGGTGTCGATGCCGACCGGACAGGCGAGCTTGCAGGTGGAGTCCCCGGCGCAGGTGTCCACGGCGTCGTACCCGTAGGCGTCCAGGAGACCGGCCTCGACCGGCGAACCGTCCGCCTGCCGCATCATCTCCCGGCGCAGCACGATCCGCTGGCGCGGAGTGGTCGTCAGATCCTCGCTGGGGCAGGTCGGTTCGCAGAAGCCGCACTCGATGCACGGGTCGGCGACCGCCTCCACCTTCGGAATGGTCTTCAGGCCCCGCAGGTGGGCCCGCGGATCCCGGTCCAGGACGATGCGCGGAGCGAGCACCCCGGCAGGATCGATGACCTGCTTCGTCCGCCACATCAGCTCGGTGGCGCGCGGCCCCCACTCCCGCTCCAGGAACGGCGCGATATTGCGTCCGGTGGCGTGCTCCGCCTTGAGCGACCCGTCGAAGCGGTCCACCACCAGCGCGCAGAACTCCTGCATGAACGCGTCGTACCGCTCGACGTCGGCAGGTTTCGCCGCGTCGAACGCGAGCAGGAAGTGCAGATTGCCGTGCGCGGCATGACCGGCCACGGCGGCGTCGAAACCGTGGCGCGACTGGAGCTCCAGCAGCGCCTCGCAGGCGTCGGCCAGCCGTGCGGGCGGCACCGCGAAGTCCTCCGTGATCAGGGTGGTGCCCGAGGGTCGGGACCCCCCGACCGCCGTGACGAACGCCTTGCGGGCCTTCCAGTACCCGGCGATCGTCCCGGCGTCCCGGGTGAAGGCGTTGGTCACCGACGCGGCCGGGACGACCAGGTCCAGGCCGGCGACGACGGCTTCGGCCGCCCGCTCGAACGCCTCCTGGCCCGCCTCGTCGGCCGCCCGGAACTCCACCAGCAGCGCGGTCGTGGTCCGGGGCAGCACCGCCCAGTCCGCCGGAACGCCCGGCACGCTGACGGAGGCGCGCAGCGTGTTGCCGTCCATCAGCTCCACGGCGATGGCCCCCGCCTCGTTGAACCGGGGCACGGCGGACGCGGCGGCGGTGAGGGAGGGGAAGAACAGCAGGGCGCTGGAGATCCGCCGGTCCAGCGGCAGGGTGTCGAAGACGACCTCGGAGATGAAGCCGAACGTGCCCTCGGAGCCGACCATCAGCCCGCGCAGGATCTCCACCGGCGTCGCCCCGTCGAGGAAGGCGTCCAGGCGGTAGCCGTTGGTGTTCTTGATCGTGTACTTGGCGCGGATCCTGGAGGTCAGCTCCTCGTCCGCCTCGATCTCCGCCTTCAACTCCATCAGCCCCGCGCACAGCTCCGGTTCGGCGCGGGCCAGCTCCTCGTCGGCGGCCGGGTCGGCGGTGTCGACGACGGTGCCGCTCGGCAGGACGAAGGTGAGCGAGGCGAGCGTCCGGTAGGAGTTGCGGGTGGTGCCCGCGGTCATGCCGGAGGCGTTGTTGGCGACGACCCCGCCGAGGGTGCAGGCGATGGCACTGGCCGGGTCGGGGCCCAGCAGCCTGCCGTGGCGGGCGAGGGCGATGTTGGCCCGCAGCACCGTCGTCCCCGGCCCGATCCGGGCCCGTGCCCCGTCGTCCAGCACCTCGACGCCGGTCCAGTGGCGGCGTACGTCGACGAGGATGTCCTCGCCCTGCGCCTGGCCGTTGAGGCTGGTGCCCGCGGCCCGGAAGACCACGTCACGGCCCTTGCCGTGGGCGTACGACAGGATCGCGGAGACGTCGTCGAGGTCCTCGGGGACCAGCACGACCCGGGGGAGGAAGCGGTAGGGGCTGGCGTCGGAGGCGTACCGCACGAGGTCGGAGATCTTCCAGAGCACCTTGTCCGCACCGAGCAGGGCCGTCAGCTCGCTCCGCAGCGGCTCCGGGGTGCCGCCCGCGCTGCGGTCGGTGACCCGGTCGGGGGCGGGTTCCCGTGTCGTTCCGGGGCGCAGGGCTTCCGGGTCGGGCTCCAGCAGCGGCATGTCGGTCATCTCCTCGGCGGCTCGGCGCGGTGGTCAGCAGTGGCGTTCCGGCATGCCGTCGACCAGGGCGGACAGCAGCCCGCCGAGGACCTCGCGCTGATCGGCGGTCAATGGGGCCAGGATCTCCTCCGCGGCGGCCCGGCGCGCGCTGCGCAGGGACCGCAGCGTGGCGCGTCCCTCGTCCGTGATCTCGACGCGGACCACCCGGCGGCTGTCGGGATCCGGGGCGCGGCGCACCCGGCCGCTCGCCTCCAGCGCGTCGACCAGCGTCGTCACGGCGCGGGGAACGACGTCCAGGCGCCGGGCGAGATCCGCCATCCGGGGGGCGGCGTCGTAACTCGCGACCGTCCGCAGCAGCCGGAACTGGGCCGGGGTGATGTCGATCGGCTCCAGCTGGCGGCTCTGGATGCGGTGCAGTCGGCGGGTCAGCCGCAGCAACTGCTCGGCGAGCATGCCGTCGGTGTCGGGCGAGCCGGTGGAGCCGGGGGAGCCGAGCGAACCGGGGGAATCTGGGGCGTCCATACGGGAACAATATCAGGACCTCGTTCATTGTGAGTATAGGTAACAATGAGCTAGGCTCTTCATGTGCGAGGGCCGTTCCGCCCGGCCACGCCTCACGCCCGACGAAGGAGCCCATGAAACCCGACGAGCCCACGTGGACGCCCCCACCCGATGCCCGCGCCGCCGCCGACCGGCCACCCGCCGAGGTGCGCCGCATCCTCCGCCTCTTCCACCCCTACCGCGGCCGCCTGGCCGTCGTCGGCCTGCTGGTCGGCGCTTCCTCCCTGGTGTCGGTCGCCTCCCCGTTCCTGCTGCGCGAGATCCTGGACACCGCGATCCCCCAGGGGCGCACGGGCCTGCTGACCCTGCTCGCGCTCGGCATGATCCTCACCGCCGTGATGACCGGCGTCTTCGGCGTGCTCCAGACCCTGATCTCGACCACCGTCGGACAGCGGGTCATGCATGACCTGCGCACCGCCGTCTACACCCAGCTCCAGCGGATGCCGCTCGCCTTCTTCACCCGAACCCGCACGGGCGAGGTCCAGTCCCGCATCGCCAACGACATCGGTGGCATGCAGGCGACGGTCACCTCCACCGCGACCTCGCTCGTCTCCAACCTCACGGCCGTCATCGCGACCGTCGTCGCCATGCTCGCCCTCGACTGGCGGCTCACCGTCGTCTCGCTGCTCCTGCTGCCGGTCTTCGTCGCGATCAGCCGCCGCGTCGGACGGGAGCGCAAGAGGATCACCACCCAGCGCCAGAAGCAGATGGCCGCGATGGCCGCCACGGTCACCGAGTCCCTCTCGGTCAGCGGCATCCTCCTCGGCCGCACCATGGGCCGCTCCGACTCCCTCACCCAGGGCTTCGCCGAGGAGTCCGAGCGCCTGGTGGACCTCGAAGTGCGCTCCAACATGGCCGGCCGCTGGCGGATGTCCACGATCGGCATCGTGATGGCCGCCATGCCCGCCGTCATCTACTGGGCGGCCGGTCTCACCTTCGCGTCCGGAGCCGCCGCCGTCTCCATCGGCACCCTGGTCGCCTTCGTCACGCTTCAGCAGGGGCTGTTCCGCCCGGCGGTCAGCCTGCTCTCCACCGGTGTGCAGATGCAGACCTCCCTCGCCCTCTTCCAGCGCATCTTCGAATACATCGACCTCACGGTGGACATCACCGAACCGGAACACCCGGTCCGCCTGGAGAAGATCCGTGGCGAGATCGCCTTCGAGGACGTCGACTTCAGCTACGACGAGAAGAACGGCCCGACGCTGACCGGCATCGACGTGACCGTTCCCGCGGGCGGCAGCCTGGCGGTCGTCGGATCCACCGGTTCCGGCAAGTCCACCCTGAGCTACCTCGTGCCCCGGCTGTACGACGTCACCGGCGGCCGGGTCACGCTCGACGGGGTCGACGTCCGCGATCTGGACTTCGACACCCTCGCCCGAGCGGTCGGCGTCGTCTCCCAGGAGACCTACCTCTTCCACGCCTCGGTCGCCGACAACCTGCGCTTCGCCAAGCCGGACGCCACCGACGAGGAGATCGAGGCCGCGGCCCGTGCGGCGCAGATCCACGACCACATCGCCTCCCTGCCCGACGGCTACGACACCCTGGTCGGTGAGCGCGGCTACCGCTTCTCGGGCGGCGAGAAGCAGCGCCTCGCCATCGCCCGCACCATCTTGCGCGACCCACCGGTGCTGATCCTCGACGAGGCGACCAGCGCGCTCGACACCCGTACGGAACAGGCCGTGCAGCAAGCGATCGACGCCCTGTCCGCCGGACGGACCACGCTCACCATCGCGCACCGCCTCTCCACCGTCCGCGACGCGGACCAGATCGTCGTCCTGGAGGACGGCCGGGCAGCCGAGCGCGGTACACACGAGGAACTTCTCGAACGCGACGGCCGCTACGCCTCCCTGATCCGCCGTGACTCCCACCCGGCCCCGGTCCCGGCCCCCTGACACCGCCCCGGCGGGACTGCCTCCGGCGGGCGGGCGTCCCTCGACGGCTTCACCGTGCCGCGCGCCGGGTGCGGCACCGTGGCGAAGGCCCAGGCGGCGGCGACCGGCTGAGCCGGCCGGCTCGCGTACACACGGCGGCGCCGCCGCTCCCGTGGGACGGGGAGCGACGGCGCCGGGCGGAGCGATGGTCAGACGAGCCAACCCACGAAGTGGACGACGCCGGCAAGCAGGTTGGTCAGGAAGTTCATCTGGTCTTTCTCCTTGTACGTGGTGCATCTGTGGGACTGCGCAGTAGCGGTCTGCAGCCCGTTGACTGCGCTCTGCAATCATCACGCCCCGGACGGGTGAACACCAACGAATCCCCTGACGCTCACACGTTCCAGCGAACACCCGATCCCTTGTTCGTGTGTTTCGTGCTCGTGCGTTCCATACGTGTGCGTTCGGGGCTGTGTGTTCCGGTCGCCCGGTACGGCGTTCGAGTCGCCGGAGTCGACGCCGTGGTCGGGCTACCGGCCGTGGCTCGTGCCCCGGGTTAACGTGCCCGCATGGTGAACGAGTCCCCGGACGCCCGGCCCCGTCGCAGACTCCGCCCGACCCGCCGTGGAAAGGTCGTCGTGGCCGTCGGCGCTCTGCTCGTCGTGTCGGCCGCCGTCCTGATCCCGCTGTCCCTGACCGGATCGGACGAGGGCGGGCACGAGAAGGAAAGCCCGCACAGCACTCTGATGATCGCCGAGGGCCGTCGCGCCTCGCAGGTGTACGAGGCCGTCGACCGGGCGCTCGACCTGAAGCCCGGCAGCACGCGCAAGGCCGCGACGACGGCGGACCTGGCTCTGCCCGCCCAGGCCGATGGCAACCCCGAGGGATACCTCTTCCCGGCCACGTATCCGATCGACGCCGCGACCGAACCCGCCGGCCTGCTGCGGTACATGGCGGACACCGCCCGCAAGCACTTCGGCGCGGACCACGTCACGGCGGGGGCCCAGCGCAACAACGTCTCCGTCTACGACACGATCACGATCGCCAGCATCGTCCAGGCCGAGGCCGACACCGCGTCCGACATGGGCAAGGTGGCCCGGGTCGTCTACAACAGGCTGCTCAAGGACATGCCGCTGCAGATGGACTCCACCATCAACTACGCCCTCAAGCGCTCCACCCTGGACACGACGACCGCGGAAACCCAGCTGGACAGCCCGTACAACAGCTACCGGATCAAAGGGCTGCCGCCGACGCCCATCGGCAACCCGGGGGAGGAGGCACTGCGCGCGGCCGTCAGCCCCACGCCCGGACCCTGGCTGTACTTCGTCACGGTCGGCCCCGGCGACACCCGGTTCACCGACAGCTACGACGAGCAGCAGAAGAACGTCCAGGAGTTCAACCGCAACCGCGCTTCCGCCACCACGAGCTGACCGGTCTGCCGACGAGGACTTCACGCACCCGCCGGGGCCTCAGGCCCCCAGGACTTCACGCCCCGGAGGCCGGGACGCCGACGGCGGCCCCGGCGGCCCCGTCCACCCTCTCTCCGCCGGTCTCCTTCAGCAGCCGCATCACCGACCGGACCGCCGCGCGGCCCGCGCGGTTGGCGCCGATGGTGCTGGCGGACGGACCGTACCCGACGAGATGGACGCGACCGTCGCGTACGGCCCGGGTGTCCTCGGCCCGGATGCCACCACCCGGCTCGCGCAGCTTCAGCGGCGCCAGATGCTCCACAGCGGGCCGGAACCCTGTGGCCCAGAGGATCACATCGGCCTCGACGACACGGCCGTCGTCCCAGGCCACGCCGCTCGGCGTGATCCGGTCGAACATCGGCAGCCGGTCCAGCACCCCCTGCTCCCTGGCCCGCCGCACCGCATCGGTCATCGGCAGCCCGGTGACGCTGACCACGCTCCGCGGCGGCAGCCCCTCGCGCACCCGCTCCTCCACCATCGCCACCGCCGCCCGCCCCCACTCCTCGGTGAACGGTCCCTCACGGAAGACCGGTTCGCTCCGGGTCACCCAGAAGGTGTCGGCCGCGAACTCGGCGATCTCCATCAGATGTTGCGTACCGGAGGCACCGCCCCCGACGACGATGACGCGCTGCCCCGCGAACTCCTCGGGCCCCGGGTAGTTCGCCGTGTGCAACTGCCGCCCCCGGAACGTCTCCTGGCCCGGGTAACGGGGCCAGAACGGCCGGTCCCAGGTGCCCGTCGCATTGATCAGGGCCCTCGGGGCGTACATCCCCTCGGACGTCTCCACCAGTAGCCGCCCGCCGCTCCCCTCCCGTACGGCGCTCACCTCCACCGGGCGGTGGACCCGCAGGCCGAAGCGCTCCTCGTACGCGGCGAAATACGCGCCGATCACCTCCGACGAGGGCCGGTCGGGGTCGGCTCCGGTCAGTTCCATGCCCGGCAGCGCGTGCATCCCGTGGACCTTGCCGTACGTCAGCGAGGGCCAGCGGAACTGCCACGCGCCGCCCGGCCGGGGCGCGTGGTCCAGCACGACGAAGCCGACGTCCGGCTCCAGGCCGACGCGGCGCAGGTGGTGGGCGGCGGACAACCCCGCCTGCCCCGCGCCGATCACGACCACGTCCAGCTCACGCACCCCAGAAATGTTCACGCTTCTACTAACTCTTCGGGGCTCCGGGATCTTCCCGTAGGGACGGGCCCCGGAGCCCCGTGGTGTCCCTGGACGGAGTCATCCGATGGGACACGACGCATCGCGTCTCGGAGCGTGGACGCGTCATCTCACGCCTGTGGGCGAAGATGGAGGCATGTCCGATTCCTTCGCCACCACGGTCCTGAACATCACCACGGGCACGTCCGAGAGCGTCACGGACCTGACACGCGCCTGCGAGGAGTTCCTCACCCGCACCGCGCCCGGCCGCGACGGCCTGCTCAACATCTTCGTGCCGCACGCCACGGCCGGCATCGCCGTACTGGAGACCGGCGCGGGCAGCGACGACGACCTGCTGGCCGCCCTCCACCACCTGCTCCCCGCCGACGACCGCTGGCAACACCGCCACGGCAGCCCCGGCCACGGCCGCGACCACGTGCTCCCGGCCCTGGTCCCGCCCCAGGCCACGCTGCCGGTGATCGGCGGCAGGCTGGAGCTGGGCACCTGGCAGTCGGTCTGCCTGGTGGACACGAACGTTTCTAAAGACAACCGTCAGGTTCGTCTGAGCTTCCTCAGCTGACCAAGATCGTTCAGCGGGGCGTGGCCGCCGATTCTCCGTACGATGCGCGCTCGAACGGAGAGAAGAAATGCGCGGTACGGACCTCAACACGATCGAACGACCCTACGACGGATGCGGCAAGTGCCTGCTCGGAGTGCGGCGACTGTCGCGCGTGAAGCTGGCGACGTCGTCGCCTGAGCGCCAGCGAGAGAACGTGCTCGCTGCCGCCGCCTCCGTCGGGGCCCACATCATCGGCTGGGCGGACGACTGGGAGGTCTCCGGCGCCACGGATCCCGTGACCCGCCCCAATCTGGGCCCGTGGCTCCGTGACGAGAAGGGCCCGTACGACGGCCTGGTCGCGGCAGCGGTGGACCGGCTCGGCCGCAACGTCGTCGACTGCCTGAACACCGGCTACAAGATGCGGGACGAGAAGAAGATGCTCGTCACGTACGGGCACGACGGTGCCTGGAACCTCGACGACTCCGCCGACGAGAACCGTTTCACCATGGAAGCCTGGGGCGCGCAGATGGAACTGCGCGCGATCCAGCGCAGGAACCGTGACGCCACCGTCAAGACCCGCGCCGCAGGCCGGCCGAAAGGCAAGCCGTCGTACGGCTTCCAATACGTCCGGAAGGTGATGGGAGGGAAGATCGATCAGGTCGAACTGCATCCGCATGCCTCGGAAGTACTGCGGAACGTCGCCCACCGCATCCTGGCCGATCCGGACAACGTCACCTGCAGTAGTGAGGCCGCGCGTCTCAATCGTGCCGGGGAACTGTCACCCGCGGATCACCTGGCTGTGATGTATGGCAAGCCGTCAGGCGGCCGACCGTGGCTCCCGCAGAGCCTGAAGAACATCCTTCTGTCAGAAGCCACCCTCGGGTATCTGATGCACCGCAACAAGCCCGTCCTCGGGAGGGAGGACGGGCGCCCCGTACGGCTCTGCGAGGGGCTGTGGGACCGGGCCACACACGAGGCGCTCAGGAGCGCCATCCTGTCCCGAAAGGCTCCCTGGACCCGCCGATCCAACCGCGAATACCTGTTGACCACGGTCGCCCTGTGCGGGCAGTGCCATACGCGTCTCTACACCCAGACGTCGAAAGACGCCCCACCGCGCTACACGTGTACGGCGCGGAACAAGGGCTGGCTTCAGGCGCAGCACTGCCGCCCCGCACCGCTCATCAACGCTCATCTTCTTGACGCCTACGTCGAGGAGTGGTTCCTCCGAGAGCTGGGTGACGGCGTGATCTACGAGACGGTGTACGACCCGGGCAACGGCATCGCGGAGCGCGTGGCCGAGACCCGAGCCAGCCGTGAACGGCTGCGAGCCGACCGTGAAGCCGGGCTGTACGACGCCCCGGACGACGCCGCGTGGTTCCGGGACCGATATGCCGCGCTGGGGCGGGAGCTCGCCGCTCTGGAGGCTGAGCCTCGGCGGGCGCCTGGCATGGTCCGGCGGCCGACCGGCGAGACGGTCGCCGACCGTTGGTTCCGTGCTGCGGATGTACAGGCGCGAAAGGAAATCCTGATCGACTTCGGCGTACGGGTGACGCTCTTCCCGGCCAGTGCTCCCGTTCGCTGGGTGCCCGGTTTCCTTCACGGTCCCGAACAGGACCCGATGGCCCTGCTTTAGGGAAGGCGCCCCTGGGTGGCGCTGAGCGCGCTGTCCGGGGGCGTCATCGTCGGCTGTCGGCTGTCGGCTGTCGGCTGTCGGCTGTCGGCGGTCGAGCAGTGGCATGCATCCCTACAGGCTGATGTCGGCCGGTGCAAGCCGACCTTCTCCGGGATTCTCTGGGCGTGATGTACAGCGACGAGGTGAGTGATGTGACTCAAACGGGGGAGCGGTGGATGCGTGACAAGGCAGTGGCAGAACTGCAGGTCGAGAAGACCACCTCCGGTGTGCAGTGGTTGATCAAGTCCTGCGATCGGCAGATTGACCGAGCGATCGCAGAGGCATTGCCGTCGGAACGATGTCTCGGTGCTGTCGAATCGGGCGAGTTGGGACGGACTCTCTTGGTCGACGAGGTAATGGTGCGAATCACAGACGCGGATGCCGTGCTTATCGGCCGAGCGGGAATCGAGGAGGGAGTGGGAGAGCCGTGTCCTTGTCGAGGTGGCGGATTCGCTGGATCGAGCGAGCGGTACGGATGCGTCTGCGGCTGCCACTTCGGCGGTGTATGCCGTGAGTCGATCATGCGGATCAGTCGAGGAGAGGCTCCGCGGGCGGCATTCCTGTTCAGTCTTCAGGCCGTGCCGGAGATCGGACCTGTTTTCATGCGGTCGACATCCTGGGCGCTGAGTCTTTGGCTTCGAGATCTTGTTCGCAGCGGTGCTTGGCGGGATGGGGTGGTGGAGGCACAGGTTCAGCTTCGTCGAGCGGACATCCGCACGCGGTCAGGCGTTGAGGTGGCTCTTGCTCAACCAGTAGGGCAACGCCTCTCTTGGGGAGACACCGCAGCGCTATTCGACTTGGCCGCATAGCGCGAGCCTCGCAGACTTGAGGGAAGGGCGTATAGCTTCCTCTGCTCCAAGCGTGACAATCGTCCGACCAGATGAGACAGCGGACAGTCTGACTTCAAAGGATTCCCTTCCACGACCACGGTCGCGGGCCGGATCGACCGCGGAGACAGTCGATCCGGTACTGCGCCTGGCTTCTCCACTCCCCGTTGCGTGCTGCGTGCTGCGCCGCGTACGTCACCATGCGCAGCTCACGGGCGTGCGCAAGGACGGGGTAGCCCTCCCACGCCGTCACGTCGTACCCGTACACCGCACAGAAGCGGTCGTACTCGCGTGCGCTGACGACGCCCGTGGTCTTCGCTCGCACGGCGGTGGACACGAGATCCCACTCCGGGGGCCCGACGGAAAAGCGTTCCAGGTCCATCATCAGGACCCCACCGGCCGTGCGGACGATGTTGCCGGGCCAGGCGTCACCGTGCACGGCCCGATCGGGGAGACCGGCCGGCCGCTCCGCCCAGGCCGCTAGGAGGTCGCTGTGAAGGGCGTTCAGCCACTGCTTGTCGTCGTCGCGGATCGTGGTGGCCGCGTGCAGCCGTTCGCCGACCAGGGATCGAGATACCCCAGCTCGATCGCCGGCGTGGTCAGGGAGTGGAGCCTCGCGAGGAGTTCAGCGACATCCTCGACCGAGCCGTGCTGCTGCGGCGGCAGTTCCGCCCAGAAGGTCACGGGCCTGCCGTCCGCCTCTACTGGCTGCTCCACGTCGACCAGGCGAACGGCCGGCACGTTCTCCCGGGCGAGCCAACGTGCGACGCGCACCTCGCGGGCCGCCGCAGCGCTCTGTCCCTCCCGGGCTATCCGTACGATCACCCGCTGACGAGGCAGTCGCCATATCTGGTTCTCGGCCAGGCGGAGAGGCTCGGCTCCGTCGGAGTCCAATCCGACCGCCGAACAAGCCTGCTTCAGGACGTGACGTGCAGGTTCGGATGCCGAAGGAGTCATGCGGAAACCGTAGCGGCGATCCGATCTCGCAGTGCTGAAGCCTCTCGGACAGTCCGATGCTTGGAGGCGAATCGGCCGAGCTGCCGCAGATCGTCGGCAGCACGCCGGGAGGTGAGTCGGCCTACCTCATTCAAGGCGGCGTGCCCGAGCGCCGCCGCCTGGCGAGGGTCACCCTTGGCCATGAGCAGGGAGGCCAGCTTCGTCCGTGAGATCGCACGAGACCGTTTGTAGGCGTCTGCGTGTCCGTTCACCGCCGTGTTGAATCGGCGCGCTGCCCGACCCGGGTCCTGTCCGGCGAGAATCGCCAGATCGAAGAGGGCGTGAGCCGTGTCCCCGTTGTGCTGCGCCTCGTCGTAGTAGGCCATCCACGGCGATTCCTCGGTGGGCCGGGCCCGAGCGAACGCCTCGTCTGCGGCGCCGACGGCCGCCATCGTGTCCCGTACGTTGCCCATCTTCCCGAAGGCCCTGGCCCTTGCCGTGTGAAGCATCGCCTGCTCGGTCGCCGTCAGGCGGTCGGAGCGCACAAGCCCCTTCTCGGCGTACGTGAGGCCGTCATCGGGTGCCCCGATCCATACGGCTTGTCGTGCGAGGAACGAGTAGGTCTTGGCCCGCAGATGCCAGTCGCCGGCCTCCTCGGCGCAGTCCGCCGCGAACCGGAAGGTCTTGGTGGCCTCGTCGTGGTGGTAGGCGTCGAAGGCGGAGGCGCCGACCACGATGCCGAGTCGCGATACGGCGGCGAACAGGTCGGTTCGCATGTGTTCGGGGGACTGGGCTTGCAGCAGGCCGGCTGACCACTGCATCGCTCGGGCGGCTACGTCTCGCACCACGCCCCCGCCGCCCAGCTCGTTGTCCATGCCGCTGATGGCGGTGGCCACGGCCAGGACCTGGTCGACGTGGCCGGGGCTCACATGCGTCGGGAGGGACAGCTCGGCGGGGGCGAAGACTTCGGTGAAGTTGAGAGGGGCTATGGCGGCGAGGCCGCCGATCTGGAGGAACGAGCGTCGAATCACGGGCTCATGGCTCCCAGGGCGAAGAGTTGGTTCGTCTCTGCCCAGGATGCGGCCTGTCGGCACCTGTGTAGGTCGCTCGCCCCGGCACGGGGAGGCCTTATCGGCATCAGCCTGCCTTTTGTCGGCATCACGGTTGCCGAAGACCATCGGCCACGCCCGGTCGAGGAGTCCTCCCGTGCCGAGGACGTCATCAAGCCGCTGCGCCACATCGCGGCGACAGCTCGGGTACTTACCCTTCTCAATAGACAGGATCATGTCGTCGCTGACCTGCACTAACCGCCCGAGTTCCTTGGCCGACAGTCCTTGCCCGAGGCGCAGTCGGCGCAGCTCGTTCCCGAACCACTCCTGGGGCGATGCCCCGGGATCGAGCTGCTTCATTGGCTGCGGCATGTTCTGCCCCCGAAGTCGTTGATGCCGAACTCTTCACCTCTCGGCATCAGGCTCTGCACGTTCTCGGTGCGCTCTGCCTAAATGGTTGCTGATCGGTTCCAGTCCAGTACACACCGCAACCCACCCCTGCTGAAGGGGTTCCGGCAGAACGGAGGAAGCAGCGATGGAACTACTCGTCGACACCCGAGAGCGGGATGCTTCTGTTCGAGCCACGTCCAGGAGCGTGGACGGTCAGCTCGACATGAGTTTCAACGTCCGGGCCGAAAACCTGGGAACCGTGCGGGATATCGTCGCAGCGCACCTGCGCTGGTGGCGCGTCGACGATGGCACCGCGTTCCGCATGCTGACCGTGGTCAACGAACTGTTCACCAACGTCTTGCAGCACACTCCCGCGGATGCTGACGGGTGCCGGATGGCCGGCCTGCTCCTCCAGAAGGTGCCGGACGGCGTCACCGCCGTCGTTCGCGACCACGACCGCCGTCCGCCGGTGTACTCGTCGCCGGCCCTCCTGGCCGAGGAGGGGCGTGGGCTGATGCTGCTGGGTGCTCTGGCCGACGACACGTCCGTGTCCATGACTCCAGCGGGCAAGGAGGTGTGGGTCTTCATGGCGATCCCGGAACTGACTGAGCACTTGTAGCCCTCCGCGGCCGGTACTTGGCCCTTCCCAGGAGTCCCGATGTCCCTCACCGTTCTGGTTCCGGAGAATGACGTGGTTCTTCCGCCGGCCGACGTGCCCCGCACACCGCAGTGGAGCCCTCCACTCGACGCAGAGGGGTTGTGGTCCGTCCTGGAACGGATCAAGAACTGGAAGCCGCTGGACGTGGAGGAGGTCTTCGACGACCTCGACACGGCGATCGGCGACCAGACGCCGCCCGCCGCGGTGACCGACCCCCTGGTCGACCGCCTTCGGAACCATCTGAAGCAGCTCAGCGACATCGCTGTCGCGGACGAGCAGTACCCGCCCACTGCGGAGATGCTCCGACTCGTTGTACGCGGGGTCCCCCTGCGGGAGGAGTGCGTGCCGGCCGACTACCAGCAGGCCGTCGGCCTCGCTCGTCGCCTGGCCTTCGTCACCTCTGACCTGGTCGAAGAGCTCATCGAAGCCCACTACATCAAGGAGGCGGAGTGACGCACCACCTTGACTCCGCTCGGCGCTCGGCCGTGACCGCCGAGGCGATGGTCCTCCCGCAAGACGCGTACGACTCTGATTACTACGAGAAGCGGATCTCCGACAACTGGCTCCTGGACAAGAGCGTCGCCATGCGCACGACGCGCGTGTCGTTCCCCGTAGTTCCCGACGGGGGCACGGGGCGCGTCGGGGGCTATCCGGCGTCGTGTGTGTGCTTCGGGGGGCGATGCCACAAGTCCCCCTCTTCGGCCATGCCCGAACCGTGTCTCCTCACCGCACCGTAGCTGCGCGAAGAGGGCCCAACTTCCCACCCGAGAGGACGAGCACCATGCGTGCGCACAACCCGCCGTGCCCCACGGCCAAGGCTCCCGACAGAGAGGCCGCGCGACCTGTCGCGCACCGCCCTGAGCAGGGCTGGAGCCTTCTGTGCAACGGAGTGCTCGTCTTCGAGGACACCGGAGAACTCCTCCCCGACGGCCGCATCGTCACCCCCCACCGGCCGCTCGCGCTCACGGTCGGAAGCGCGTCATGACAATCACCGCGGCCGACCTGGTCGTTCCGTACATCACCGCCCGCGAAGGCGAAGAGGCGGACTCCCTCCTCAACCTGAACGTACGCATCGGTCCTGACCGGCGCCCGCGGCTCGGGTACACGGACGAGGCAGGGCCCGACCGAGATCTCCGCGGCGTGCTGTGGGCCCGGTACTCCATGTCACTCGGCTTCGCGGGACAGCCCACCGGGAACCCGAGGTGGCGGCTGGTGCACCCGCTCCGCCAGCGCATCACGATGGCGCTCCTGCGCTGCCAGGTGTGCACGGTCCCGCTGAAGCGTAGCGACGGCATCCTCTTCGTAGAGACGGCCGACGACGGCGATGACTACACCGGGCCGGTGAAGACCGCGCAGCCGCCGGTGTGTCTGGAGCACGCCCGGATGGCGGCCCGGCGGTGCCCCCGGCTCAGGAGCAAGGGACACGTCGCCCTGCTGGCCACGCGGTTCCCGCTCTACGGCGTCATCGGCACCCCCTACCAGTACACCGGCGACGGCATTCAGCCCCTCGCCGGCTCGGACGCTCCCCTGCCCTACAGCCACCCCCAGATCAACTGGTTCCTCGCCTCCCAACTCGTACGCGAACTGCGCGAGTACAAGGTCGTCAACGTGGACGATCTCGTGCCGGGCGCCTAGAACGGCCGCTCGGCGGTTCTGGGCGAAGGACCGGACCGTCGAGCGGCATCCCAGAGCTTCTCGGCTCGACCATCGAACCGGGACGGCCAGAACCTGATCCTGTGGCGAAGCCCCGTGGCTGCGCTCCGGTCGTCAGTGCGCTGGCAAGCACCACCTGTTCGCAACATCCGACGAGACGACTGGAGTTGTCATGACGCGAACCATCGCCAAGAGCACCACTCAGGTTCAGGAGCCCGCGGCCGGCGGCCAGCCGGACGGGTTCGACCTGAACGTCTCCCTCCTGGAGGTGTCCGATGCGGCCGGGCTGACCGTCCTGAACGACGACAACTGCGGCAGCTCCTGCGGCGCCTGCGTCACCTTCACCGACTGACCCTGACCGTCTGAACCCGGTCATCAGGTCATGAACCGCGGTCGGTGCCGTCGCGTTACCGGCGCGAGGACACCGACCGCTCCTCAAGGCGCACGAAAGGACACGTCACGTGGCCATACCTCCAGCGTTCAAGGCGGGCACGACCGCCCTGGTGCGCGCAGCCGCTCGACCGTCGGTGACCCAGCTTCCCCTACCGGACTTCGACGACCGGTCCTTCCGAGCCGAGGAGTTGGAGGAGGTCACCACCGGACGCCTCGCCTGGATTCGCGGCATCTGGCACGACCCGGGCATCGCACAGGCCCTCCGCCACGCCAGCCCGGTTCTCGCCGCCGAAGTCGAGGTCCTGGAGAGTGCTAACTCCCCGTCTACCCGCGAAGTCCGCCGCGTTGGAGTGTCGGTGGCGCGCTACCTCCTGCGCGCGCTGCACCGGCCCACACCGTTCGGACTGTTCGCCGGAGTCACCACGGCCACCTTCGACGCCGAGCCCCGCTCCCGCTGGGGCCAGAACCACGCGGTCGTGGCCCGCGCCGGTGCGGAGTGGGTAGGGCGGCTGATCGAGCAGTTAGAAAGGAGCGGAGAGCTGCTGCCGCTCCTGTCGGTCGTCGTCAACAACACCACCTTCGAGCGCGACGGCAGTCTCGTCGTCCCCTACCAGGACGACGGGCCGACTGGTCAGCGGCGAGCGGTCGAGGCGTCCGTCGAGCTGTCGGCGCCGGTCCGGCTCATCCTCCGCGCGGCTGACGCGCCGATCCGGATCGGGGAGCTCGCCGAGAAGCTGATGGCCGAGTTCCCGGCCGTGGCACCGGAGCGCGTCAAGCGGCTCCTCGCGGGCCTGGTGCGGCGGCGCGTGCTGATCACCAACCTCCACGCGCCGGCGACCGAGACCGACGCGCTCGGTCACCTCGTCACCCAACTCGACGCGGTCCGTGCCGAGGACATTCGTCTCCTGGCGCCCGTCGTCCGGGAGCTGCGCGCCGTCCACGCCGGGATGGAGCAGTGCGGCACCACAGGGGGCCGGGACGCCGTAGCGACCCGGATGCGCGATCTGGTGCCGGGCCTCCGCCGTCACCCGCTCGCCCTGGACCTGTGCCTGGACGCCACCGTGGTGCTCCCCGATCTGGTCGCCCGCGAGGTCGAGCGCGCCGCCACGATCCTCACCCGTCTCTGCGCCCGCCCGTACGGAACCGAGCCGTGGAACGAGTACCACCAGCGGTTCTACGAGCGGTTCGGCGTCGGCACCATGGTGCCGCTCATGGAAGTCGTCGCAGACAGCGGCGTCGGCTACCCGGACGGATACCCGGGCAGGCCGACCGACGAAGGCCGGCGGCGCCTGTCCCCGCGGGACGACGTGCTGCTCCGTCTCGCCCAAGCCGCCGCGCTCGACGGCCGCGACGAAGTCGTGCTGACCGACGAGACCGTGGCCGCCCTGGACCGAGGCCCGCAGGAGCCGCGGACACCGTCCCACCTGGAGGTGAGTGTGCGCCTGCACGCGGCCAGCCTCGCCGAAGCCCGCCGTGGGTGGTTCACCGTGGAGTTGACCAGCGTGTCACGCGGATCCGGGGTTACCGTCGGACGCTTCCTCGGCGTCCTCTCTCACACACAACGCAAGCGCCTGCACGAGGAGTTGGCTGACCTTCCCACGGCCGACGACGGCACGGTGGCGGCGCAGCTCTCCTTCCCCGCGCTGCTGCCCGACACCGCACACGTCACCCGAACCCCGCGCGTGCTGCCGCTGGTGATCAGCCTGCAAGAGCACCGCGCGCCCGACGCCGCAGTGCTCACGCCGGCGGACCTGGCGCTGGCGTGCGACGGCCGCCGGATGTACCTGGCCGCTCCGAGCCGCGGCGTGCGGGTCGAAGCCGTCGGCATGAACGCGCTGAATCTCGCCGAGCACACCCCGCCCCTGGCGCGGTTGATCACCGAGGTGTCCCGGGCGCAGAACGCTCAGGTCACCCGGTTCGACTGGGGCGCAGCCGCGTCGATGCCGTTCTTGCCCCGCCTGCGGTACGGCCGCATCGTGCTGGTCGCGGCCCGCTGGCGGCTGGAGGCCGGCGACCTCCCCGACCGTCACCGCCCCGGCGCGGACTGGGACGCGGCGTTGTCCGGCTGGCGGGAGCGCCGCCGCCTTCCGCAGCACGTGTACCTCGTCCAGGACGACCGGCGCCTGCCGCTCGACCTCGATGAGCCCGGCCACCGGAGCCTGCTGCGCCAGCACCTCGACCGCGCCGGTACGGCGCTGCTGACGGAAGCCGCTCCTCCCGGGGCGGACGGCTGGACCGGGGGCCGGGCCCACGAGATCGCGGTGCCCCTCAAAGCGGTCCGGCCTCCGGCCTGGCCTGTCCTTCCCACGCCGACCACCGCCCGCACGCTGTCCCCGGCCCAGATCCAGACCCCGGCCACCTCCCCAATGCTCCTCGTGGCCCTGTACGGCGACCCGCGGCGTCAAGACGCTCTGCTGGCCCGGCACGTGCCCGACCTGATGCGGCGCCTCGGCTCTCCTCGCTGGTGGTACGTCCGATTCCGCGACCCCCGGCAGCACCTTCGCCTGCGGATCGCGCTGCCCGACCCGGGCGACTTCGCCGACACCACCCGCGCGGTCAGCGCCTGGGCCGACGAGTTGCGGACTGCCGGGCTGCTGGCGGACCTGCGCTACCCCACCTCCTACCGCGAGACGGGCCGGTGGGGCTCCGGACCGGCGTGGGACGCGGCCGAGGCCGTGTTCCGCGCGGACTCACTGGCCATGGTGGCGCAGCTCGCCCAGCCTGTCCGGCCCGCGCAGCGCACGCTCGTGGCCGCGCACTTCTTCGCCATCGCCTCCGCCTTCCTCGGCAGCCCTGACGCCGGCGCGCGCTGGCTGATCGACCACATCGAGCCGACCGCGCCAAACCCGGTACCCCGCTCGCAGTTCACCGACGCCGTGCGGCTGGCGGATCCGCGCGGTGACTGGGCGGCCCTGCGGTCAGCGCCCGGCGGCGCCGCGATCGTGGACGCCTGGGCCGAGCGCACCGCTGCGCTCGCCGCGTACGGGCCGCATCTGTCCGGCCCGCACGCCGACGGCATCGCCGTGGACGGCGTGCTGACCTCCCTGCTGCACGTCCACTTCGTGCGACACGTCGCGGTGGACTTCTCCGAGGAAGAGGTCTGCCTGTATCTGGCCCGCGCCGCCGCCCTGGCCTTCACCGCCCGCGCCGGGAGGCGACCGTGACCCACACCGCAGCCGCGGTGGCCGCTGCCATCGCCGACCGGCTCGCCCACCCCGACCAGGCGCCGAAGGCGGCCACTGACGACGCCAACCGGCAGCACCTCGCCTACGGCCCGACCGGCATCGCTCTGCTGCACATCGAGCGCGCCGCGGCCGGGCTCGCCCCCTGGCAGCGCGCCCACGACTGGCTGTCCGCCGCGGCCCGCGAACCCTTCACCAGCGGCCCTGACAGCCACCCCTTCTACGGCGCCCCGGCGCTCGCCCATGCCGTGGCGTGCGCAGCCGACCAGCTTCCGGACTCCTACCGGCGTGGCCTCGATGTGCTGGACCGGCAGGTGGCGGCAGACGCCCGGCGGCGCGTTGACGCCGCGCACCGCCGGATCGAGGCCGGGCAGCTTCCGGCACTCGCCGAGTTCGACGCCATCCGGGGCCTGACCGGGTACGGCGCCCACCTGCTGCGCCGCGACCCGGCGGGCCCGGTGACCCGGGCCGTTCTCGACTACTGCGTGCGCCTGACCGACCCGGTCATCGACAGCGGCGAACGCCTGCCGGGCTGGTGGGTACCGACCGGGCCCTCCGGCCGTCCGGACGACCGCTTCCCCGGCGGGCACGCCAACCACGGCATGGCGCACGGCGTCGGCGCGGTACTCACCCTGCTGGCGCTCGCCACTCGCTGCGGCACCACCGTCCCCGGCCACCACCAGGCGATGCGCACCATCCTGGCCTGGCTGGAGCGGTGGAAGGTGCCCACCGGGCGCGGCACGACCTGGCCGTACTGGATCACCCGCGAGGAACTGCGCAGCGGCCGGCCCGCGGCCTCGGCACCGCGGCGGCCGAGTTGGTGCTACGGCACCGCGGGATTGGCCCGTGCCCAGCAGCTCGCCGCGCTCGCCCTCGGCGACAGCGACCTCCAGGCCGAGGCAGAGGCCGCCCTGCTGGACGCGCTGAGCGACCGAGCGCAGCTTCGCGCCACCACGGACAGCGGCCTGTGCCACGGCTTCGCCGGACTCGTCCACATCGCGGCGCGTGCCGCCGCCGACGCCGACCGGGCCACCGCCGACCAGCTCCGCGCGGCCACCCCCGCCCTTCTCACCGTGCTGGTCCCGCCCGGCTCCGCCCCCGGCGACGCCGCCGCCCTGCTGCTGAAGGACGCGGCGGGCGCCGGTCTCCTCGACGGCGCCGCCGGAACCGCGCTGGGACTGCTCACCGCGAACAGCACGGACCCGCCCCGCACTGCCTGGGACGCCTGCCTACTCACCGCCTGAATCCGACCGAAGGACTTCTCGATGCGCCCCGACCGCTGGCAGCAGCACAACATCACCTTCCCCGACCGGAACACGGGACGGCGCGCCGTCACCGAACGCCTCGCCCCGGCGCTGCTCGCCGCCGAGGCCGACGGGCAGCTCAGCGGCTGGTGGTTCATGCACAAGCAGCCCTGGCGCCTGCGGTACGTCGCCGACGAGCCCGCCCCGATCGTGCTGGCCCTGCTGGACGACTGGGTGGCCGACGGCACCGCGCAGTCCCACATGACCGGCATCTACGAGCCGGAGACCGAGGCGTTCGGCGGGGCGGGCGCCATGACGGCCGCGCACGCCCTCTTCCACGAGGACAGCCGCCACCTGCTCGCCTATCCCGTCAAGAACGGGCACCTGGGGCGGCGCGAGACCGCCATCCTGCTGATGAGCAGCCTGATGCGCGCCTCGGGTCTCGACTGGTTCGAGCAGGGTGACGTGTGGGCGAAGACCTCCGCACTACGTCCCGGTACCGGCACGCCCGCGTCCACGCGCCTGACCTCGGCGATGAGGAGCCTGATGACTACCGAGGCCCGCAGCCTGTGCCGCGAGCACGGGCCGCTGGACGGCCACACCGACTGGATCGCCGCCTTCGAGCGCGTCGGCACAACGCTCGCCTACCTCGCCGCTCAAGGCGACCTGACCCGCGGACTGCGCGCCGTCATCGCACACCACACCATCTTCCACGCCAACCGTGCCGGTCTGCCGTCCGCCGACCAGCACACCCTGTTCCACATCGCACGAGAGGCAGTCATGGGATCGAGTGAAAACACCGCGTCAGCACCCGGATCGGGCTCCGCGGCTCATAGCGTCAGCACGGTGAACACCGACACACTCACCACCCCCGAGGCCGACGCCGAACAGCTCCGCCACGCCCTGGTGGACCAGATCAAGTCCGACGGCCACGCCCGCACCCCCGCGGTCGAAGCCGCCCTGCGCGCCGTCCCCAGGCACCTGTTCGTCCCCGACACCCCGCTGGCCAACGCCTACGCCAACAACCCGGTCAACGTGAAGTACGACCCCGAGGGCACCACGATCTCCTGCGCCTCCCAGCCCGCCGTCGTCGCCCTCATGCTGGACCAGCTCGAAGCCCAGCCAGGCGAGCGCATCCTCGAACTCGGCGCCGGCACCGGCTACAACGCCGCCCTGATCGGCCACCTCGTCGGCCCGAGCGGACACGTCACCACCATCGACGTCGATGACGACCTGGTCGAAGGCGCCCGAGCCCACCTCGCCGCCGCCGGAGCCACCAACGTCGAGGCCCTGACGCGCGACGGCGCCCTCGGTCACGCCGAAGCTGCCCCGTACGACCGGATCATCGCCACCGTCGGCGCGCACGGCATCCCCCACGCCTGGCTCGACCAACTCGCCGAAGGCGGCCGACTCGTCACCCCGCAGCGACTCACGGGCAGCGTCTCGCGCTCCATCATCTACGTGAAGCGCGACGGCCGGTGGCAGTCGGCCGGCTCAGAGATGAACACCTTCATGCCGCTGCGCCGGGGCATCGCCGACGACGACCGCCGCACCGTGCCGCTCAGCAGGGACGGCGCCGTGCGCCTCCAGGCCCCGGCCGGCCTGACGCTCGACGCCGACGCCCTCGCCGGTGTCCTTGAGCAGCCGCGCGTCGAGGAGTGGACCGGGATGACGGTCCGCGCGGGGGAGTCCCCGGAGTGGATGGAGCTGTTCGTCTCCTGCGTCCTGCCATCCGGGCTGATCCGGATGCTCTTCCCCCAGTCGGTCAAGGGCACGGTGCTCACCCAGGACCCCTACCCCTCGGCCACGGCCGCCGTCGAGAAGGGTGCCATCACCTACCTCGCGCGGCGTCCCTCGGAGCAGAAGACCCCCGAGGGCGACAAACTATGGGAGTTCGGCGTCATCGGCCACGGCCCCGGGAGCGATGAGCTGGCCACGAAGGTCGCCGACACGGTCCGCACCTGGGACCGAGAGTACCGCGGCCGGGACGCCACCTTCGAGATCCTGCCGCTCGACGCGCCCGCAGACGAGCAGCCCGGTGTCTTCGTCCTCGACACCCCGCTGAACCGCGTCCGCGTCACCTGGCAGTAGCTCATCCGCCTGCGTGGTGCCCGCCGACCGGCCCGCGGGCACCACGCGGCCCTTCCCCCTCCTCGTCGTCTTCACCCCAGGGGACTTCATGGACCTGAACGGACCCATAGCTCAGCGCTTCCCGCTCATCTACCGATTCCGACCCGCGTGCCTGCCCCTGCCCCGGCGCGTGCACGGCTTGACCGAGCTCGCCGACGCAGCAGCCGCACAGGCTGACCAGGGCCTCGCCTCGGCCGTCTACAACCAGGCCGCCCTCATCGCCTCCGACCTCGGGCTCCCCGACCTCGCGCGGAAGATGTGCCACCAGCACGCCGCCGCCTACCTCCACGCCGCCCCCCTGCCCGGCATGAGCGCGATCCGCGCACTCGAACCCGTGGTGAACCTCGCACGCCTCCAGATCCGCGCAGGCGCCGCCGACGACGGGCGCCACCGTCTGCTGCACCTTTTCGACGCCGTCACCAACGGCACCAGCGCTCAGTTCGAGGGGGTCCACGTCCCGGCCGACCTCACCCTCACCGACACCGACCGCCACGAGGTGCGCACCTGGCTGTGGAAGGTCGTCCTGGCCGACGGCACCCGCACCCTGACCACGACCGGCCGCTGGGCGGAGGCGCTGACCCACATCAAGGAACACCGGGGAATCGGGCAGTGCATGCTGGACGGCCGCCAGGTCGCCGTCCTGGCCGCACTCAGCCACACCCCCACCGACGCCGCCGCGCTCATCACCATGACCACACCCGGAGAACGCTGGGAGAACGCCGTCACCGGCTGCCTCGACGTGATGTGCAGAAAGGCCCTTCGCGGGCCGGCCGTGCCCCTCCTCGACAGGCTGGTCGAGGACTACGTCGAGCACCAACCCGACCAGGGCATGACCGTCTTCGACACGCGCCTCGGCCTGACGATTCTGGACCTGCTGGAGCCGTACCAGGAAGACGCAGCGCACCGGATGGTTGCAGAGCTCCACCGCCGGGCCGCCGTGGCGACCGACGGCTACGCCGCACGCGAGTGCCTGGCTGACCACCGGTTCACCAGCCTCGCCGAGCCGCACCAAGTCGAGGCGGCCCGACGGCTTGTCCATACATGCGCGTTGGGGAGGGGCGGCCTCCCCGAGCCCTGGCTCGCAAGGATGACAGAGGCGGTGCGGGGCAGCGACGAGGTGATCCGCGCCAGCGTCGGACACTCCCGCCCCCAGCAGGAGGGACTGGTGCACCGGGCCGAGGTGTAACGCCTGGGCAGCCAGAGCAGCCCACCCTGCACCGCGTCGAGCACCATGGGAGCCAGGGCGCGTGGCGACGCTCACCGTCGGTAGGGGCTCTCTGAGCGACGAACTGAACAGGCAGGAGAGAGGCCAGATACAGCACGTCCCGCGAGTCGGCCCGCCGATCACCTCAACCTCTCTACGCTGGAGCACCATGAGGAAGGTCGCCGTCGTCGGCTGCGGAGGCAGTGGCAAGTCCCACGTGGCCCGCGAGCTGGGCAGGATCCTCGACGCCCCGGTGACGCACCTGGACGCCGCGTTCTACGACGACAGGTGGAACGCGTTGCCCATAGACAAGTTCACCGACGTGCAGCGCGAGCTGGTCGCGCAACCGCGGTGGGTGATCGACGGCAACTACAACTCGACGCTGCAGGTACGGCTCGAAGCCTGCGACACGGTGGTCCTCATGGACGTGTCGACCGTGGCGGCCCTGTACGGGATCTTCTCCCGGCAGATCCGGCACGGGGCCGGCCACAAGGGCAACGGAGTGCACAACCGCATCCACTGGGGCGTGATCAAGTACGTCGCCACGTACCGGCGCAGGATGCGACCCCGTGTGATGGCGAAGATCGAGGAGTTCGGCTCAGGCACCGACGTGGTGCTCCTGGCCAACCGGCGCCAGACGCACCGCTGGCTGCGGAAGGTCGCCGCCGAGCAGTCCTGAACGGCCCGCGCCCCCGGTCCGGGGGCGCGGGCGCCCAGCGCATCGTCCACGCCACCGGCATCGCCCCGGATGGAGACCCCGACGGCTGCCGGTGGATCGCCGTCCGCCACGCGGAAGACCACATCCACATCGTCGCCACCCTCGTACGCGGCGACCTGCGCAACCCGCGCCTGAACTACGACTTCAACAAGGCCCAGGCCGAATGCCGCCGCATCGAGCAGGAGATGGGCCTGCGGCGCCTGAACGCGGGCGACGGAACCGCAGCGAAGAATCCCAGCAGCGCCGAGAAGTTCAAGGCTGAGCGCACCGGCCGCCCGGAGACCTCGCGCGAAACGCTCCGCGAGGCCGTTCGTCGAGCCGTGGCGGGAGCGGATTCGGAAGAGGAGTTCTTCACGCGGCTCCGAGAAGCGGGGGTTCGGGTGAAGCTGCGACACGCACCGTCCGGTGACGCGCTCGGCTACAACGTGGCCCTGCCCGGCGACCGCAACCGCGACGGAGCCCCGGTCTGGTACCCCGGCTCCAAACTGGCCCCCGACCTCTCCCTTCCGAAGATCCGCCTACGCCTCACCGACGGGGCCGTCGAGCCGAGCGCGCCCGCGGTCGGCGCTGACCGGACCAACTGGTCACCGCCCGCCCGTCAACGACGCAACGCCACCGTCATCGCAGAGCGCTCAGCCGTGCTCCTGGAACGCGACGAGGACGGCGAGGCCGCCCCCCAGCTCGTCGGCGTCGGAGAACTCCTCGACGCAGTGGCCCAGACCTCACCGGCCACCACCCGCACCGAGCTGGCCGCCGCAGCTCGCGCCTTCGAACGGGCGACCCGCAGTCATGTCCGCGCCGAACGCGCCGACACCCGAGCCCTCCGCTCAGCCGCCCGAGGCATTGTCCAGGCCGGCGGAGCGCTCGGCCGAGGCGAGGACGGCGGCACCACCGCCATGCTCGTCTCCACCCTCGTCCTCGTCACCCTCGCCGCCGCCCGCTGGCACTCCGCCCGCGGACACGCCCAGCAGGCCCACGCCTCCCGACAAGCCGCCGCGCACCTACGCACCGCCTACCGCCAGGCCGCTGCCACCCCGATGCGCATGCTGCACGACCAAGGCCGCGCCCTTCCTGACGCCCAGCGCCTCATGCACGAGGCCACCCTTCGCGCCGTCCTGCCCGAGAAGCTCGTACGGGCAGGAGGCACGGAAGCGAGGACCGACGCCTTGGTCGCCACCCTCGCCCAGGCCGAGCGGGCAGGCCATGACTCCGAAGCCCTCCTGCGCCAGGCCATCGACATGCGCGAACTCGACAGCGCCGACGACGTGAACGACGTCCTAGTCTGGCGTCTGCGGCGCATCGCCCAGCTCCCGGCACACCCGGGTGACAGTGCCCGTCGTCCGCAGGCCGCCACCCGACAGGCCACTACGCCGAGCAGCCGCACCAGTGAACGAAGCGCGACGGCAGCCGTACCGCTCGGAACTGCTCAAGACCCCAACCGCCGCTCGCCACGTCGCTGACCACGTCGAACCGGACGGAGACCACCGGCCGAGCGGACGCCGCGAAATGTATGGACAGCCGGTTCCACCGGCTGTTACGGATGAAGACAGGACCGACAACCGGGAGATGACGCTCGTGCTCAGAACCACCACCCGCACCACGGAGCCGGCACCCGTCCTGCCCGTCCTGCCCACTGGTACCGACCCCCTGCTGGAGCTCCAGGCCGAGACGCGGTCGGCCGACGGCCCCGGGGTAATTCGCTGCGTCGGCCACTCACGCGAACTCGCTCTCGACGGCATGCCCGTGATGTGCTCCGCCTGCCGTGCCCGACGCGACTGGCTGCTCATCAACCATGGTCGCAACGTCTGGGTCCGCTGCCGGTGCGGCAACCAGTGGCTCGAGCCCGAGATCAGGCGCGCCGACTTCGATGCCCTGGTCGGCGGCCCGCACGGGACGACCTACCCGAGTGTCGAGGCGGGCTTGACCGCGCTCGGGTTCGACGGCGTATTCGCCGGCATCTACCTGGAGTAGGCGAGCACCAGACGGAACGCCGAAGGGCGCCACCGGCATGTCAGTGGCGCCCCTTGGCGTGCAGGTGAGGTTCAGCCGCGTGCGCCTTCCTTCGCCAGCCCACCCCGGAAGTCGCACCCCGGGCATTCGTCTTCACCCTGGACGTGTCCCTCGTACCAGCCGTGGACCGCCGCATGCAGGATGGCCTCCTCCACGGTGGCCTCGCCGCTACGGACTGACTCGATGGCTCCGCCGACGATCAACCCGAGTACGGCGTTGTCGGTCGAGGGGAACGGGGCGAGGGCATCTGCGAGTCGGGCGTCATGCCCGCAGCCTACGGGCGAGCACCCGCTCGGTCAGTCGGTCGACGTGGTCTCCTGTCGGGGGGAGCTGTGCAGGTTGCTGCGAAATCCCCGGCCGACCGGCCTCCAGTTCTGGAACGTGGACGGCTTCCAGCGGGGACGGTCCGGAACGCTGTCATCGTCGGGCGAGGGCAGGCTGCCCCGGCTCTTACGGCTGCGGGTCGCGCCGACGCTGATACCCAGGTGGGCGGCGACCTCCGGGTATCCCCAGAGCCTCTGGTCGTCGGCCATAGTGTTCTCCTTCGTCAGGTCGAGCGTACGCAACGAACGAGTGGACGCACGACGAGGCCGCCCCTGCCTGAGCGGCATGAGGCGGCCTTCGGCGACCCTCGGTCACACTCCGGAGAGCCGGTTGGAGAGGTCGAGGGCGTCGGTCGCGAAAGAGAGGGCGGCGCACAGGCCGGTCACCTCGTACAGGGTCGGACGGACCAGGCGCGGCCAGTCGTCCGGGGCGGCGGGCCAGGAACCGAGGAGCACCTCGGCCGTGGTCAGCCCCAGGTACGTCGTGACGTCCCAGCCGCTGCGCGAAGCGGGCTCCCAGCGCAGCCGGATGCGCCCGAGGGGAAGTTGGGGGGTTTCGGCAGCGAGCCAGGTGATGTCGATGGGGCCGTCGGGGCGGGCGGAGATGCGCTGGAGAAGCGCGCTGTGCACGCCGTACGGCATGGGGCGCACGGCGACATCGTGCAGCGCGAGACGAGGCGCGGGACGCGAGAGGGACGAGATGGAAGCCTCCGTGATGGTAGGGAAGCGATCAAGCCCAGGTGAGGGCATCGCGCGCCCCCACCGGGAGGTAGTCCTCCTGACCGTCATCGGCGATGTACGCCTTGCCGTCGCGGACGACGACCTTGGCCCCCACGAAGTGGGCGAAGGGGAAGTCGGGGTTGACGGCGAGACGGACCGGCAAATTGGGGTCGAGTTCCTGGAACTGGCGGAGCAGGCGGCCGACGGTCAGGTACTGGGGCAAGGGAGTCTCCGTGAACGGTGGACATTGAGAGGGCTGGTCGGCCTGACAACGGGGAGTCGTCGAGCCGTCGGTGGATGTATGAGCGGAGCCTGATTGGCAGTCAGCACGAGGAGTTGGTGACCAAGGCGGCGAGGAATCCGGCAACGGCCTCGGAGGGGGTGTGGAGACCGAACTCCTGGACCCATGCGTCGCCATCTGCGGGCTGCACCCGGACGTGCCAGACGATGTTGCGCTGCCAGGCCGACGGGGCCTCGGGGAGCCAGTCGACGTAGACACAACCGTCGGGGCTGGTCGCGTGGACGTTGGCCTCGGGGGTGTCGACGATCGCCCACCCGAGTGCGTCCAGGAGATCGAGCACCGCGCCCGCACCGTGGTCGGCGGAGAGCCAGTTGAGAGCATCCGCTGCGGGGCGGATAACGGCCGGAAGGAGGGTGGAAGAGGGGCTCACGGTTAGATGGATCCCTTCGTTGAGCTGCGGTTTTCCCGACACCCGTACGTTGGCATGCGGCATGCCGAAGTGCGTAGTCGTTTCCCCGGGGATGCCGTCTGCCGTGGGCGAACTGGAGACCACCAGCGAGCGGTCGCCGGGACGGGAATGGATCTGCGACCGCGGTTGTCGTACCTGGGTTGCGGTGAGGGACCGCACGTCGGTGAAGGGGAGCAGGGGATGGCCGAGGCGAGCAGACACTGGGACGGCGCCGGACTGGAACGCAAGATCCGCGCCGCCGGACGGCCCTGGACCGTGGGCGACATCGCGATGGTCGCCGACGGCCAGTGGGGAGTCGGCGCACAGCCCGACCGGTGGCCGGACGAGGAGACGGTGGAGCGCCGGGTCGCCGAAGGCCGGCGCGTGGAGCTGACGGTGGAGGAGCTGGTCCGCGCGGTGGGCCCCCGGGCCGAAGAGGGCCACCGCGACGAGAATCGGAGCTAAGCCTTCAACGTCGGGGCCCCGTTGTGGGCGCTGACGGCCCTACGACCGCCGCCGGAGAGGACGGTTCGGGCGCGGCCCCCGGGGCGTGCCGCGTCTTCCCGGAGCGGGCGACAGCGGCCTGAGCCAGCCGAACCGCCGGTGCCTCAACCTCGGGTGCGGCGGCCTCCCGAGCCTCCACCACGCGCCGGATCGCCTGGAGGTACGCACGGCTCTCGGCGTGGGCGACGCGGAGGCTGACTGCCGTTTCGGTGATCCGGTCCAGTTCGTAGAAGTCCGGCACGTACCCACGCCGGGACAGGGCGTGCAGACGGTCCTGGTGGACGGTTCATTCTCACCCATCGCGTATGCCGTGGATTTGACAGCGCGGCCCGCAGTGGGAGGGTTGGTAGGGCACGGCTCGGCGGCCTCACCAGCGAGGAGCACCTTCGGTGAGCGAGAGCCCGCCCCAGCTGCGATCGTGGGGCGTCCTGGGCCGTGCGTTGTCACCAGGCTGGCGCCGCGGGCGGGCCGGGGGTCAGCAAGAGCCACACCTCATCCGCCGCCAGGCATCGGCGCGGCCGTACAGGAGACCCGTTTCGACGCCAACCGGTCACGGCAGTGCCCGGCCGCTCCCGGGCGACCGAGCACCCGAAAGGAGCCCCCTCATGGCTAACATCAACGTCGCGCTGCACGTACAGGTCGAGGCCCAGCCCGGCAAGGAGGAAGAGGTCGCCGCCTTTCTCCGCGACGGTCTTGCCATCGTGCTGGAGGAGCCCGACACCGTCGCCTGGTTCGCCGTACGCCTGAGCCCGTCCACCTTCGCCATCTTCGACGCCTTCCCTCACGACGACGCACGCCAGGCCCACCTCGCCGGCCGTCTGGGCAGCGCCTTGACGGAACGAGCCGGTGAGCTGTTCGCCCAACCGCCGTCCGTCGAGCAACTCGACGTCCTCGCCCACAAACTCCCCTGAAGACCAAACTGCCTGGTCCACGCGCCGGCGAGCGCGTCGGACTGGTCCCGGTCGGCGCCCGAATTGCCGCACCGGTGATCGATTGGGCCGTCATGGGGTGGGCCTGCCGTGCGCATCGGAGCACGCGAGGTTCGGCTCGGTAGGCGGAGCGCGGGGTCGGAATACACCAGGCGACAACCGCGTACCCACAGCAGAAGGGACCTTGCCATGACCATCAAGATGGAGTCCGTGTCCCTGGAGGACGCCCGGCAAGTCCTCGCTGCGGGGGAGGCCAAGGCCGACGAGATCGGCTCGCCGAGCAACATCGCCGTCGTCGACGTCGGTGGCAACCTCGTCGCGCACATCCGGATGGACGAGGCGTGGATCGGGAGCGTCGACATCTCCATCAGTAAGGCATTCACGTCCCGGGCCTTCGACATCAGTACCGCCGACCTGGCCGCCAACGCGGGTCCCGGTGAGCAGTTCTTCGGGATCAACGCATCCAACAACGGACGCGTCATGATCTTCGCGGGAGGTGTCCCGCTGCGGCACGGCGGCCGGATCGTCGGCGCCGTGGGCGTCAGCGGCGGCAGCGGTGAGCAGGACCAGACCGTGGCCGAGGCTGCGGCGACGGCCTTCTGACGACTGGCCGACCACCGCGAGGACGGTTGGACCAAGGTCCTCCTCCACCTCGACGGCAGCGCGGACCCGAACCGGTCCCCCGCCGACAACCGGAAGGAACCACGCACCATGACCAACGAACTGCACGGCTGGAAGGTCGCCATCCTGGCCACGGACGGCGTTGAGCGCGTCGAGCTCGAACAGCCTCTCGGCGCACTGCTGGGCGCTGGAGCGCAGGCCGAACTCCTCTCCCTCCACACCGGCGAGATCAACGCGCGCCAGATGGACATCGACCCGGCCGGAACCTTCACCGTGGACAAGACGGTCGCTGACGCCCGCGTGAGCGACTACGAGGCGCTCCTGCTGCCCGGCGGCACCATGAACCCCGACCAGCTGCGCACCGACCCCGACGCCGTCGCCTTCGTGAGGGCGTTCGTAGAGAGCGGGAAGCCCGTTGCCACCATCTGCCACGGACCTTGGATACTGGCGGAGGCTGGCGTGCTACGCGGGCGCCGCCTCACCTCATGGCCCAGCATTCGTACTGACCTGCGCAACGCCGGCGCCGAGGTCGTCGACGAGGAGGTCGTGATCGACGACCAGCTGATCTCCAGCCGCAGCCCGCAGGACCTCCCCGCCTTCTGCAAGGCGATCATCGAACGCTTCGCCGCCGCAGTGCAACCCGCCTGACCCGGAGAAGTCGCAAGCCACCGAATGACATCCGGCACCCCCACGGCCGAGTCGCCGTGGATCAGCAGAGGAGATCGTCATGGCAAGCAGCAACCGTGCTGTCACCTTTCAGAACCCGAAAGACATGCGTGTTGAGTCCCTGGACTTCCCGAAGCTTCAGATGCCGAACGGGAAGAAGGCCCCGCACGGAGTCATCCTCAGGATCGTCGCCACCAACATCTGCGGTAGCGACCTGCACATCTACCGCGGATCCTTCCCGGTGCCCCAGGGCATGGTGGTGGGGCACGAGATGACCGGGGAGGTCATCGAGGTCGGCCCCGACGTCGAGTTCCTCAGTGAGGGCGACCTCGTCTCCGTCCCGTTCAACGTCGCCTGCGGCCGATGCCGCAACTGCAGGGCGCGCCGGACCGACGTCTGCGAGACCACAAACCCCAAGGTGTCCTGCGGCGCGTACGGCTTCAACCTGGGCGACTGGACCGGCGGCCAGGCCGAGTACCTGTTCGTCCCCTACGCCGACTTCCAGCTCCTGCGCTTCCCGGACAGGGACCAGGCCATGGCGAAGATCCGTGACCTGGCGCTGCTCTCGGACATCCTGCCCACCGCGTTCCACGGTCTCATGGAGGCCGGTGCCAAGCCGGGCTCGACCGTGTACATCGCCGGCGCCGGCCCGGTCGGCCGTTGCGCCGCAGCAGCGGCGCGCCTCCTCGGGGCGTCCTGCATCATCGTCGGCGACTACCACAAGGACCGCCTGGAACTGGTGAAGAAGAACGGCTGCGAGACGATCGACCTGAGCCAGGACACAGCGCTCACCGACCAGATCGAGGCCATCCTGGGCGAACCCATGGTCGACTGCGCAGTCGACTACGTCGGCACCGAGGCACACGGCATCGGCAGCGAGGCCAAGGACATGGACCCGGCCCACGCCATCAACCAGGTGATCGACGCCACCCGCGCGGGCGGAGCCACCGGAGTCATCGGCGTCTACGGCGCCGACCCGCTCGCGAAGTCGAAGGCCGAGCAAGAGGGAACGTACCCGATCGACTTCGGCAAGGCATGGACCAAGTCGCCGCGGATCGCCGGCGGGCAGGCACCGATCATGCACTACAACCGCGAGCTGATGATGGCGATCCTGTGGGACCGCATGCCCTACCTGAGCGCCATGCTCAACACGAAGGTGATCAGCCTCGACGACGCCCCCGACGCCTACGCGACCTTCGACGCGGGAGCGTCCGAGAAGTTCATCATCGACCCCCACGGCCTCATTCCCGCCTGAGGCCCGCGATCCGAGAAACAATGCCTACCTCGCCGCCCCTCACGTTGCCGCACCGAGCAGGCGTGAGAATGGGCAGTCCGTCGCTTCGTCTCGGGCGACGGCCTGCTCACTACGCCGTCGCTCGTGAGTTCGCAGGGGCGGATGAGGGGGTGTCCCAGCGTTCACCGGCCCAGAAGTGCGGCTTGTACGAGGTGAGCGTGTTGCGGAACTCGTAGCGCGCGTACCAGGGGCTGCCGTGGGCCTCAGGCCAGGACCATCCCTCCGGCCGTCGGGCCTCCCGGACGTCGCCACTGCGGAACGCAGCGGTCTCCACCAGGTCTGCCCGCATTCTCGGCCGACGCTGCTTCTATGTACGCGCAGTCGACGATCAGGAGTTCCAAACACAGGCCCACGCGGTGAGCGTAGACCAGCCCTTCGCAGAGCCGGGACTGTGCGTGTACGAGATCAACAGGGGTTCAAAGATGGGCTCTCAGCGTCCGCGCCGGGGCGTCGGCGAGTTGGCCGGCAGCCGGGCAGGGGTCGCGGGCGCGGGGTGTCCCGTCCATTTCTGCGCCGCCCCCGTGGAGCGACTCTGCGCGGCCATCACCCGGAGGTCGGCTGCTGTGCGTGGTGCCCGCGCGGCACGGTGTACGGCCTGGGTGACCGCGGTGCGGCGTACGTCCAGCGGAGTCGGAGCGCGCGAAACCTGAGCCTCGGCGATCGGCGTGGCCGAAGCGACAGGGGTCATCGTGACAAGGTGTTGCATCCGCCGGTCGACCTGGTGGCGTTCACGGACCACCGGGGTCGACTTCGCCATCACAGCGGCGGTTGCGGCGATCAAATGCGATGGGGTGCGGGCCGTGAACGTCGCTTCGGCACGAGTGCCCCAGCCCGGCGGGCCAGCCCACAGCTCAACGGTCGTGCGGTCGGAGCCGTATCCGCGCCGATCGATAAGGATGCCCGCTTGGTCGTCAGGAGCGATGATCTCGACGGTGCCGAGTTCAGCAGCTCCGTCAAGGTTCCAGCCGGCATCGGTCAGCGGCCGGACGGTGTCCCTCCAGGGGACGGTTGGCCCTGCCAAGAAGCGGCCGAGGGTGTCGGAGGCGATGGCTTCGTCGTAGTCCTGGACCAGTGCGGCGGTGAGGCCGGCGACCATCTCGGCCGGGGTGACGTGGTTGAACGTCGCCGTCCAGCGAGACGCCGAGAAGGCGTCCTCGGCTGCGCTGATCTTCCACAGTTCGAAGTCGTCGCCGAGCCAGCCGATCCGAATCCGTTGGTCGGGAGAGGTCACGAGGAGCTGGCAGGGGCCCTCATCGAGGTACTGATGGGGCCAGTGGGCGACGGGCGCGAAGCCAGCCTCGCCGGTCCCGTTGGAACCAGCCAGATACATGGGGCTGACCAGTACCTCTTGGTACCGGGTCGGGTCATCAGGGGCGTACATGGTCGAGTCTCCGGAAGCGAAGGAGGCGAACGGATCTGCGTGAGCAACGGCGGGAGCCGCCGGAGCGCACGCGGATGCCGTGGCGGCGGCAGGTGGCCTCTAGTTCTCACTCCCATCACCGGCCCCGGCCCGGTGCCGACCGAGCGGTCACGGCCGCCGGCACCCGCGGTTGCGGCTGTGGCGCGTGGCTGAACATGACGTTGGACGTGGCGGTGCTACGCCGTAGGGCCGCCACGGTCCGGGCGCTGTCGGCTCCCGCCCCCAGCGGAATGCCGACGTGGGTGCGCGTTGCTGCCGCTGCCGGACGCGGTGCCGCTGTTCCACTTCGCAGCGCGAAGGGCTGGCTCCAGTGCTCGACACTCGCGTAGACGGCCCCCAACGCCTGGCCGGCATCGGTGAGCACGTACGGGTCTCCGTGCCGGGAGCCCGTCCGCGTGACCAGGCCATCGGCCTGAAGCCGGACAAGTCGCTGCCGTGCGAGGCCGTAGTCCAGACCGGCCGCCTCAGCGATGTGGACGAACCGCATCTGGCCGTCAGCCGAGTCGAGGGCCTGAATCACGGCAGTCGAGTGCCGAAGATGCAGGCGGCGCAGCGCGTCCTCGACACGCTCGGCTTCGGCCATCGGTTCTTGTGTCAGGTGGGTGCGGGACCAGTCCGAGACCGTGCGGAGGACGGGGGCCAGAGACGTGCCGAGCGCGCTGAGTTGGTACGGCGCGCCCCGCCGGTCGTAGCCGCGGACCACCAGTCCGTCGGCGTGCATCGTGGCCAGCCGTTTGCCGACGAACTGCTCACTGACGAAGGGGAGCTGCGCAGCAACGTCGCGGACGCGCACGGGGCCCCTCACCTGGGCCAGGGTCATCGCGGTCCAGGTGGTCCACTTGGGCCCGATCCGGGCGAGAGCCTCCTCGACGCGCTGGGCGTCGATGGAAGCGATGGAGAAGGTGGGAGGCAGGCCGGGGGTAGCCATGGTGGGGTCCTTGTCGGGATGAGGTCAGCGTGAGCGGGGGGTCGCGAGGGAGGTCCTGGCGATGGGCACGGCGGCCGGGTCGGAGGCGTGCCTGACGTGGTCTGCGTGGTGGTGCGGCCGAGGGCGGCGGACACCCGGGAGGTCGTCGCGCGACCATCACGCAGGGCGGCTTCCCCCTGCGAAGTGAGCGAGAGGAGCTGGCCGGGCCGGTACACGTTCTCGGTGGTGTCCTGATGCAGTAGCCCGTCGGCGACCAGCCGCTGCACGGTCTGCGGGAAGACCGCCGGCTCCTGCCACTGGGCCTTCTCCCGCGAGATGTACGGGTCCTCGCCGATCGCGTTGCGGCGAAAGCGAACACCTCCGGCCGCAACCGCTTCGAGGGCTACCAGCCCGTCCGCTCCCCGGCGACGGCCCAGTCGTCGTCCCGGTGGGGCCTCGTCTTCTGGCCCTGCCCGTGGCTCTTGTTGCTCGCGTGTTGAGCAGGCTCGGACGAGGGAAGAAGCCGGCGGTAGGCGGACAGGGACTCGACGAGCTGGCTGTATGCCCGGTCCTGCTGGGCCAGGCCGTCTCCGAGGTCCGGGAGAGCTGTGCGCAGCAGCGCGTACGAGACCTGGGCTCGGCCGACTTCACCCCGACCAGTGCCTTCGAGCAGCCGCTGAGCGCGCTGGACCGCATCGCGCACGCTCTCGTGTCGCTCGTCCAACGCCGCTGCGGCTTCGATGACGCGTGTAGCGGCCTGGTGCAGCGGCTCCTCCGGACCATGTGCGAGGGCGTGCACGCTGACATCCCCGACACCGAGCACTTCGACGACGAGGTAAGGCCCAGGGTGTGTGTCTGCGTCGTACGGGTTCACTCCGTCGTCTCCATCCGGGCGAGCAGGGAGCGGACCAGAGCGGGCAGGCTCCCGGGATCGTTACCGAGCCGAGGGCGGTCGCTAGCTTCGCGGAGGAGATCGGCGTCATCGAGCAGACCACTGGAGATCTCCATGCAGGCGTCGGTGATCCGGGCCGCGGCGAGCAGCGACTGGGACAGAGCCTCGACGTAGTAGTCCGGCGCGAGGCCGGCGGCCTCGGCTGCGCTGCGGACCGCCTCCAACTCAAGCGCGCTGAAGCCGAAGTCGAACTCGTCGTCCCGCTCCGTACCACCGGGCGCGGCGACGATCGGGGCGCATGGCTCCGTGGGTATGCCCACGCGGGTACAGATCTCATCGACCGAGGAGGTCAGCTCGGCGAACGACTCGGTGAGCCACCCCAGCGCGGAGGCGTAGGAGGCCAGAGCGAACAGGCCCGCCGAACCAGCGGGGCGTGGCTCGGTTGCCACGAAGCCCTCGAACCGGTCGTTCAGCTCGGTGATCACGCGGGGCCCAGCGGCCAGCGGACCCAAGACGGGATGCAGGTAGGAGCGGGCGGCAGCCGTCGGGTACTCGGCGGCAGGGATGCCGCCGACGTTCTGAGCGGCCTCGGTGAGGAGATCCGCCAGCTCTGAACGGGTGAGCGCAGTACGGTCGTTGGTCATCGCTGGGCGACCTTTCGAGAAGCAGTGGCCGAGGGTGGCGCTGGTGACGGGGCAGTCGCGCGGCCCGTTGTCGGCCGTTCGGTGGTGAGCGTCGAGCGAGACCGGGCGGCCTGCACGCGGGCCTCCGTGGCGGAGTCCTGGCCGACCTCTCGCTGGGGGCTGTTCCGCAGGTGGGCCGCGCGGTAGACCGCGTAGTCCTTCCGGCTGCCAGCGGCTACGAGGTAGATCTCGCGCTTGTGGGTCGAGGTCGGCGGGGCCTGGCGGAATTGGATGACCAGCCGGTAAGAGACCTCCGGGTCGACGTACACCTTGTGGAAGCCGGCGAGACGGCCCTTCAACGGCAAGCAGTCATCGCTTCCGTGGACCAGGTTCTGCAGCTCCAGCAAGGCCAAATCGCGTATTCCAGAGGGGAGTTTCCGCAGGTCGGCGATGGCGTCAGGGTGCGCGGCGAAGGCGAAGCGGGCGCGGCTCACAGCAGCCTCCCCTGGACCGCGCGCTGAACCGGTACCGCCGCTGTCGCGCGGGGCGCGTCGAGACCGGTCTGCGGTGTCAGAGAGGTACCGGCGGACCGGGAGAGGGCGATGCGGGCGATGCGGGCCCGGACGACAGCACCGTTGTGGTCGCTGTACTCCGGAGCGGGCAGCGGTTCGCTGCGCTCGTCCAGCCAGGTCTGGGCGACGCCGACGTCGGGGAAGGCGCCCTCGCGCATCGTGTACGTGCCGGCATCGTGGTTCCACTCCTCGAAGAAGAGGCGAACCGGTGCCTGGGTGGCCTGGGAGTCGTTGACGAGTGTCCACGCCTCGCTGGGATTGTCGTCGGAGGTGTAGGTGTCGAGGACCTCGTAACGGGTGCCCGACTTCTGGATCTGCTGTTCCACCTGGACGGTGAGGTCGTCGGCGGGCTCGATGTAGTCGCCACCGCGCAGGGCGATCCGGTCGAGCGGGCAGCCGCGTTCTGCCAGCCAGTTCTGGGCGAAGGACGCCGTGGCGTGGTGACTCGTCTCGAAGGTGAACGTGGACTGCCGCAGATCCCGAGCGACCGCGATCGCAACGAGCTGTGGCTCGCCGGGTATCCCCCAGGTGACCGATCGGTCGTGGGCGAGGACGAAGCTGTGCGAACCGTTGGGCTTGGTGTGGTGCTGGGACAGCACCGTCAAGTCGCCAAACCAGAGGGCCTCCATCGCCTCCTCGGAGTCGTCGTCGACCGGCGCGAGATCGTCGAGGTCGAAGTCGAGGGTGTTGTTCACGCCGCCACCCCCGCCTGCTCGGGCGCCGGGGTGGCCAGCGCCCGGTGGTTGGGGCGAGTTGCGCTGGTCGTGCAGGCCGCGAAGGGTCCGTCGGGTGCACGCAGGTGCGCCAGGGTCTGGTCCAGGTGGTCGCGGTGCCAGGTCGAGGGGCCGGACAGGCCGGCCTCCGTGTCGGTGAACTGCTGCCAGGCGAGCCAGAGTGCGTGGAGCCGGGCGACGGCCTCGGGGTGTTCGTGCCAGTGCGCGCACCAGGGACGGCTCGTGCTGATCTCCCGGCCGTACACCGGCAGGAAGAGGTAGTTCACCCAGTCGCTGAGGGCAGCGAGTTCGACGGCATATTCCTTGCCGCCCAGGGCGAGGATGAACACCGAAGCGGGGCCGTCGGGCGTCTTCCCGTCAGCCGCCTCGGCTTCCGGAGCGCCGTCCGGCGGCTGGATGGCGCCGGATTCGGGCTCGGAGCCGAGGCGGTCGAGGATGACGCCGTGCTGCCTGACCTCGGCCATGGTCTTGGCGAGGGTGCTGGCGAGGTCGTCGAGGTCTGCGTCGGGGACGCGGTACGGCTCGGGGCCGGGGGAGGTCGGGCTGGTGTCGGCCATGGGGGTGTGCTCCATCTGTGAGACGGCGACATGCCCGAGAGGATCCGGAGAATCAGCGGTTTGGTCCGGCCGGAAGAACGCGGTAGTGGAGCGCTATCGGTCGGCGCAGCGGGGACAGCGGGGGAAGGGTGGTGCCAGCAACTGCAAGGCATGCGAAGCCTGTTGTGGGACGACGCCGTTGCCGAGCGCGGTGAGCTGCGCTGGACGGCCGAGCCCCGGAGTCGCGGTGACCCAGCCGGCGTCGAGGCCCTGCATCCACTCCACGAAGTCCGCGCGGAGCCGACCGGCCGTGTCCGTGGGGGCCGGGGCCGGGCGGGTGAGGCTCTCCCATCGGGTGATGGCGGATCCGTACGCTCCCCATCGCCGGTCCGCGCCCCCGCCTCCGGCGTCTCCTCCGCCCAGAGGGGCAGGACCACCGCCGACAGGGGAGGTCGCCATCCCTTCCCGGGGCGGCGGGCCGGGGTGCCCGTGTCGCTGGCCCTCGGCGTCGGCAACAGAGACGCAGCCGCACTGGGCAGGGTCATGTCGCCATTGCCGTGCCGCTGGTTCGGCGAACCCTTGATTCCGTCCGATGCCTTCGGGGTCGGCAGCAGCAGCCACTCGACCTCGTCGGCCAGGTTCGGACCGTGCCCCCCGCTCTTCCGCTTCGATGGATGCTGGCTGCCGCCGTTCTTCCCGATGTTGCTGGTCGGCGTCTTCAGCAGGGTGCCCGGCGGGCCATGCGGCGAGGAAGGTCCGCTCGCGGCGGTGTGGGGCCCCGACGTCGGAGGCACGAAGCACGAGCCACTTCGCGTCGTACCCGAGGTCGGCCAGGGATCCGAGTACGGCACCGAGTGCCCGCAGAGCAGGCTGACCTGCGGTGTCTCCCAGACACCACGGGCAGGATTCCACGTCGCCAGGGGAACCGGCGGGGGAGGTGAGGAGGCCGCGCACATTCTCGATCACAACCAGGCAGGGTCGGAGGGCTGCGACCGCACGGGCGACGTGCAGCCAGAGCCCGGAGCGGGTCTGGGCGTTGAGTCCGGCCCGGCGGCCGGCGACCGAGACGTCTTTGACAGGGGAAGCCGGCCGTCAGGACGCACACCCGGGGGACGGTGCGCCAGTCGACGGCGGTGATATCGCCCAGGTTCGGGACGCCAGGCCAGTGGCGGGCCAGGATGCGTGAGGCGTTCGGGTCTACCTCGGCGTGCCAGGCGAGCGTGCCGCCGAGCGCGGACTGCACGCCCAGGTCGAGGCCGCCGTACCCCGAGCAGAGAGACCCGATCAACGGGGCGGCGAGGCTCGGGGCCGTGGGACGTAGGTCCAGCGCGGGCGCGGAGATGGGATAGATCAAGACGAGTTCCAGGGGCAGAAGAGGCTGGTGGGGAGGGGGTCTCAAGGGTGGCCGCGCGAGGGTGGTCGGGCCGTCGACAGCGTGGGGAGATGGCTGGCCGGGGCTGAAGGTGCAGCGCCTGGGCGGGGCGTGCTGCGGGCGCGGGCGGCCTTCACTCGGTCGGGCGGCGGCTCGGCCGCCGACGGAGCGGATGCCGTGGTCTTCGGAGCCGGACTGCTGTTCGCGGTGGCCCAACGGGCACGTACCTCGTCGAGCGGACCGAGTTCGTGCAGGGCGTGGTTGATCAGTCGGCCGGGCCCCAGAAACTCGTCCTGGGCCAGGGTCCGGATGGCTCGCGCGGAGGCGGCGGCGGTGCGGGTGACGGAGGAGCGCATCACCCGCTGTCCGAACCAGTCGGCGCTGCCGGGGACCATGCCTTCGCAGACGGCGGTCAGCTGCTCGCTCGACACTGTGCCGTCGGCCAGCAGACCGCGTCGCTGGGCCTCCCAGAGCAGGGTGATCCGGTCGATGGGTTCGCCCCGGTGGTGCAGCGCGCCCAGGCACCGGTAGAGCTGCCCGTGGGTCGGGTCGGCGAAGTCCCCCGGCCGCAGCCAGGCCACCACCTCGCCCATGGCCCCCGGCTGTTCGGCGAGGACGGCCAGGAGGAACCGCTCGTCCTCGGCGACCTGGCCGTTCTGCGCCGGAGGCGGGATGTCCGTGGCGGCAGAGGGCCCGGCGGTGGGTGGGACCGGTCGAGGGTCGGTTCCCCAGCGTCGTGCAAGGTCGGTGAGTACGCTGGTCAGGACGTCCGCCGTGCGCAAGGCTCCCTCGACCTCGCCCTGGACGGCGTCGGCCCGAGCCGCCTGGTGGAGACGGATCGCGTGCTGGGCGACGGTGCGGTGAATCGCCCCCTCCAGCACCATGCGTCCGTACACCGGGGCGTGCTCTGTTCGGGGACACGCCTGGATCAGGGTGTGGGCGTACGCCGCGGTCAGCCCGCGCACGTGCTGTCCGGCCTCCTCGACCGCGTCGGTCACCCACGACAGTGGCAACGGACCATCGGCCGAGAGCGCGGGATGCCCGTCGTTGCGCAGCTTGCGGAGGGCGGCGAACAGCGCCTGGTGGACGGGCCGATAGAAGTGGTCCGCAGCGAGCCACTCCAGGTGCGCGAGCTGCTCGGGGTCGAGGAGTGCGGCACCGAGGACCGCCTGCTCGGCACTCATCAGCGGGTTCACCGCCGGCCTCCGGGATCAGCGCAGGGCGCCTCGTCCTGCCGGATGAGGAGGTTGGCGACTGCCTGGTCGGCAGCGGCCACCGACAGCGCGAAGTCGTCCAGGACGGCGGTGAAGGCGGGATCGGAGGCGGGAACCGAGCCTGCCTCGCCGTCAAGCCACCACCGGCCACCGCGCAGGACGACCGGAGCGTGGGCCAACCGCCCCTGCTGTGGTGTGGGCGCGCTCATGCCGGCTGTCCGAGATCGTCCTGGCCGATGCTCTTCGCGAGAGCACGCTCGGTGATGGCCTTCGTGGCGCGAGCGGAAGCCGGGCCGACCACCTTGGCGGAGGGCTCCTTGTACCAGGGCTTGAGGTTGAGCATGGCGACCCGGATGCCGGTGGCCAGCAGCAGAACCTTGCCCTTGGGCAGGGCGCGGATGGCGTCCGGCGGAAGGATCCGTTCCGTGCGCATGCTCACCGAGGTGGACTTGCCGCCCTCGCTGGTCGACACCGAGGTGGTCTGGACGTCGTGATCGCCGACCTGACGGCTGAGCCGGTCGGCGAAGTCCGCGTCGTCGATGCCAGATCCGATGATCTTGATGGTGGCGGCGGAGTACAGGGCGTCCATACCGGCCTCGCCCCAGCACCGCTGGCCCTGACGGTAGGACTGCAGGATCGTCATCGGGATGACGCCTCGGCTGCCCAGGTGGCTGTAGAGATCAGGGAGGTCCGAGATGCGGCAGACGTTCGCTGCCTCGTCGAGGACGCACAGGGCGGGCGGGTCGAGTCGCCCGCCGGAGCGCTCGGCCACGATCACGGCCGCGCGCATCACGGCGTCGGCCGCTGCAGCGATGATCGCGGACGCGCTGCCGCCGCCGTCCTTGCTCAGCAGGTACAAGGTGTCGCGGGACGTGGCGAAGGCGAACGGCTGGAACTCGGGAAGGTCATCGTTGGGGGTGACCCAGGCGGCGACGTCCGTGTCGAGCAGGCAGCTCGCGTACTGCCTCGCGGTCTCATAGATGCCGTCGCGCGTTTCGGTCGCGCCGGAGACGGTGCCCTGGAGCTGGGCGGCGACCGCATGGTGGCCGGCGTCGGTGAGCAGGTCCACCGGGGTGCGGTCGGCCGGCATCGCGAGCCAGGCCAGGACGTCGGTGATCGGCCGCCGGTGGGACGCGGCGGCGAGGAAGAGGGCACCGAGGGTGTTGCTCGCGGCGGTGGACCAGAAGTCGGAGCCGCTGGACTCGTCCACGCTCGCGGTCACGAAGTGCCCCGCCAACCTCTTGGCCCCGGCGAGATCGCGGGCGTCAGCGAGGATGTCCCACCACATCTCGCGCGGGTGGTGGGCGATCTGCTGCGGATCGAGGGTCCAGATCGTGCCGACCTCGGCACGGGCGTCCACCGTGGTGGTGAAGGCGTCGTTCGCGGCTTTGTTACTGGTGAGCAGGACCGGGCCCGGTGCCGAGAGGATCGCGGGGATCGCCAGCCCAGACGTCTTGCCGGAACGCGGGGCCATGATCGCGACGATCACGTCCTCCCAGGACGCGCGGACCTCCGCACGGCCGGGGTCGAGGGTGCCGAGCAGGATGCCGCGGTCAGCGGGCAGGACCTCTTTTACTCTCCCGGCCGCCCAGGCTCGGGCGCAGGCTCTTCGCCTTGGCGACGATCTCCTTGTCCAGCAGCGGCGCCAGGTCCGCCTTGCGGGCGAGGCCGGACTTGGACCCGGCACGCCAGCGCATCCACAGCACGGCAGCGGTGACGACCAGGGCCACGGTGAACAGGGCGGGGACGACGCGGGCGCCGACCATCAGCATGCTGGTGCTCAGGGCCGGCCACAGCACCTCCGGGTGCAGCAGCGCTTCCGTTACGCGGAAGGGGGCCCATGTCCCGCTCCCGACAAAGGTGTTGGTGAGATTTCCGGTCAGCCAGGCCAGCAAGCCGAAGGCCATGGCGGAGCCGAGGATGCCGAACAGGAGGTAGAGGAGCGCGTCCGACCCGGTGGTGGTCGAGGGCGCGCTGGTGCGCGGGGAAGGCACGGCGGTTCCTTGGGTGTGCGAGCGGGCAGGGGCGGGGCGCGCCCGGCTCTCGTGCAGCTCACGGGGGTACTCCTGGACGTCTGAAGCGGAACGTTTCAGCGGGGTCGGCCGGCAGAACGAGGCGCGGGCGGAGGTGCTGCGGTGGCCGACGGACTGCCGGTCGACGGCGATGTTCCGGCGTGTGGCGAGGAGGCGCGGGCCGCCCGCTGCCGGTCTGAATCGACGTTCCGGGCAGCGGACGGCGCAGGAGCAGCCTCGGCACCGAGGACATCGTCGAGCAACTCCCGGCTGCGCAAGACGTTGACCATCTGGTGGTGCCGGGGGTCCGTGCGCTCTGCGGGACAGGCAGCGAGACCGTCCTCGGCGACTTCCAACTGCTCACGGACGTCCTGGAGCATCCCGTACGCGGCTGCCAGTCGGGTCCACGTCTCGAAAGTCGGATGGTGATGCGGGTCGTCGAAGTCGAGACGGGCGCGAGTCCAGTCGGCGGCAGAGGCGACGAGTTCGGTCAGCTCGGGCAGAGCCCCGACCAGTGCGCCGTTGACCTCCTCGATGATGCCCGCCACCTCATCGGGCGAGGCGTCCTCGTGGAGGCGAGAGATCATTCCGCGAACCGAGTACGGATCGGCGGAAGCGCTGGGCAGGTGCCTGACCTGCAGCGGCTTGTCGGAGCCCGGTGCCGCGCTGCGGTGGGCGAGCCGGATGTTGTGCTGCATGGCCGCACCGACGGCCTCGCCGATGCTGGAGTAGTACTCGGGCACGTTTGCCTCTTCGGGTGAGTGGTCCTTGACGGGTGAGTCGAGCGGGGGCGCGCGACGTACTGGTGGCCGACGGCGGAGAGGGCGGCCGGGGTCACCGTCGGGGGGTTGAGGCGCGCGGTGGGTGACCCGTCGCAGAGCAAGGCGCCGTCTGGGAACTGGACGCCGAGGAGACCTTGGCCTGGTTCGCCGCAGGAGAAGTGGCGAGAGCGGCACCACGGTGATCACGGACGGTCCGTGCTGGGGAGTAGCTCGTCGAAGCGGCGCCGACGCGGCGTAGCTCGGCCTCGGAGTCGAGGAGTTCGGACTGGGCCGAGCTGACGAACTCCGAGGCGAAGCCGAACCGGTCGGCGAGCGCATACGCGTCGTCGTCCAGGTCGTTGACCTGTTCTCCCGCTGCTTCCAGCGCCTCCCGGACACGCTCCAGCGCACCGTGCTCGGGGTGAAGGAGGTGGTCGACTGCTCGCTGGAGGCTGGCTCCGTCTTCGGCCGCACGGATCTGGTCCGTGATGCTGAGGAGTTCGGCTCCGGCGGCGTAGGGCCCCAGCGCATGCACCGGAGGGCTCATCCGGGCCGTGTCGAGGGACGGCGGAAGGGTGACGTCATAGCGAGCGGCTCGAAGCATTTCGGCAGCATGCTTGGCGATGGCGACCTGGTCGGCGAGCGGAGTGGTGGTGGGCAGGCGATGGCGTCGGCCGTGCCAGTCGTCGATCTGCTTGAAACCGGCGTGACGGAGGAGCTGCGCGGAGAGGTCATCAGTAGCGCCCTTGGCAACGACGCTGCCGCTGAACTCGGACGTGATGGTGATCGAGGTAGGCACGGAAGTCTCCGGGGCAGAGGGAGCGAAGGACCCGTTGGAGGTGGGCCAGTGGGCAGAGCATCCGGCAGATCCGGGGTTTGGTCCGGCCGGGAATCGCTGGTAGAGGCCGCACGGTGGCGGTCAGCCGGGTGCCCCGCCGCAGCAGGGCACGCGGTCGGTCAGGAGAAGGGATTCTCTGTCGGTCGGTCGGCCCCGGTGGCGGCTCGGAGCAGTTCGGTGAGGTCTTCGGGCTCGGCCGACCTCTGGTCTATCCACCACCCGGCACGGGTCACCGTACGAGCGTTCTCCTCCATCTCCGCCCACTCCGCTTCGCTGGTCGTGCCTTCGGTGACCAGTGCGGTGTAGGCGTTGGTCAGGATCTGGTGACGACAGCGCACGCCCCAGGGAACGGCCCGCTCGGTCCCCTCCGGGGGAGGCATCCGGTACTGCTCGGACCAGGCTTCGGACGCCGCCTGCTCCTCGGCGCGCTTCGCCTTGAGCCAGGCGGCCTTGTCCTGCTCGTCGCCCTTCCTGGAGGCGCGCCAGCAGTCGGTGCTTAGGGCTTGCCGGGCTTCCGTGTTTGCCTTATAACCCTCTGTTCAAGATCCGGTCCCCTGTGTAACGTTCCGCCCGGACCGGGCTTTTGTTCTAGTCAGCCTGCAGTTTGAGGGACCGTCTGGTTCGGGGGGACCGAGGCCGTGTGGCCATATCGGCCGTTCGCGAATCCTGCGGTCGACTCCTTATCAGAGATGGTTTTCTCTTGCGCTACAGACCCGCGGGGTCGTATGGACCCCTGATTCGAGTCTCACGTTTGACCGGCCGTTTGCTCCCGCCCGTGCTGGCCATGGCTTTGCTGGCCGGGGCTGGCGCAAGCAGCAGCCCCGAGGCGCCCCCTGTCGAGTTGGCCGCCGACTATGACTGGAACGAGACCACCCCCGCCGAGCAGCTGCGGCAAGACCAGTGTCTGATGAGCGACGCGCTGCGGCTGGGCGGAGCGGCTATGGCTGCCGCGGCGAAGGACGGCCTGAACCAGAGTCCTGAGCGGTTGCGCGAGCTTGCTGACCGGAACTACTGGAGGGGCACGCCGCTCGGGGCCGCGTATGAGACGGACAAGGCCGCCGCTATTGCCGAAGTGAACCGGCTCAACGCACTTCACGACAGCTGGAAGATAACCGGGCTTGAGACGCCGGGCGGGTTCAAGTCTATCGCCGACTTCGAGTGGCCGCCCGGGACCAGCGGCGACGAAGGTGAGGACTTCCACTCCCAGACCGGCCTTACGGCGTGGATCGCCGACCGGTTCTGGAAGAGCCAGAGCGACTTCTACGAGGACGGGACCCCACAGGCCGACGCTAAGACCGCAGCGGCGGTCAAGGCTCTGGGGCAGCCGCTGTACGGCAGTGAGCCTGACCCGTCTTTGCCGGACTGGGGCCGGCAGGTCGCGCTGAACGAAGCCTACGAGCACCTCCTGGGTGATTCCAGCGAGCCGATGGGTGCGGACAACGCGCGCTTGTTCTTGAGCTCTGGTGGCTTCGTGAACAAGGCCCCGGCGCCGGGTACTGCTGAGCACCGGGTAGCGGTCGAGGACATCAAGTCCCGTTTCGCTGCCTGTGCGTGGCGTGATCCGATGGACCCGCAGAAGGTCCTGAGTGAAGTCGCCGCGACCGCAGCGACGGAATGGCAGCAGGAGATCGGCTCGCAGGCGGTCAAACGCAACGACATCCTGACTGCGAATAAGAACGCCGTCCAGGCACTCACCAAAGCCTCTGAGTCGATGGGCCGGATGCTCGGCCACGCGTGGGTCGCCGACCACATCACCCGTTGGCAGGACTATTGGTCCTCGGGAGGCATCGGCTGGGTCGGCTCCTCCCCGATGAACGTCCGCATCCCGGGCACGTTCGGCAAGTGCCTTGGCACAGTGGGTTCCAGCACTGCGAACGGCACGGGCGTTGGGGGCATCAACTGCGCCACACAGGAAGGCCAAACGTGGAGTGTCAACGGGCACTACGGAGAGGGCTACAGCCTCAAGCACGTGAAGTCGGGGAGATGCCTCGACCGCGCCAGCAATCGAAGAGTCCAGATCCTGACCTGCAACGGAACCGCCGCTCAGGCGTGGAAGTTCAGCGTCCGGGCGAGCGCCAACCTGGAGAACCTGGGCTCCGGAAGCTGCCTGAAGCACTTCGGCCAGGCGGCCGGAAACGCGAGCACGACCACTTGCAGTACCGATCCCTTGCAACAGGTGCAGTTCACGCTGCTCACGAATGGTCCAGATGACGGCCACAACGGCAGTGTTCCCCCGGCGGCGGAGTTCACGAAGGCGTCGCAGCGGCTCAGTGCGGCGCGGGCGGGGGCGAAGGCCGAGCTGGCGGAGCTGAAGCGTCAGGTGACGGCGGCGGCAGCCGCTCAGAGCGCGAGCGTCACTGCCGAGCAGGCGGCGTATGCGATCGCGGACGCCAACGGGGCGCCGAGGGGCCGTGGTCTGCTGGTGGGCCAGCAGAAGGCTCAGGTCACCCAGGGTGCGGCTGCGGCTGTCACAGCACTGTCGAAGGCGGGTGAGACCGCTGAGGCGGCCACCCGGGCGGCTGCGGCGGACAGTGAGACGATCGCTCAGCGGGCGCTGGCGCAGGCCGCGCAGTCCAAGGCTGAGTTCCGTAAGCAGGCGGCCTACCGGGCCGAACTGCAGGCCAAGGCGGCGGCGGACGCGGCCAAGGCGCACCGTGACAATGCCAAGAAGGAAAAGGAGCTGGCCGAGGCCAAGCTCACTGCGTCCCTGGCGGCGGAGGCGGACGCCAAAGCTGCGGCGGCCGATGCGCATGCCAAACGGCTGAAAGCCGAGGCCGACGAGGCCACGGCGAAGAAGGAGAAGGAAGCCGCCGACCTCAAGAAGGCCGAAGCGGCACAGCACCGCAAGACGGCGGATGCCGAAGCGGCCAAGGCCGAGACTGCCAAGGGCAAGGCCGAGGCGTCGGAGGCCACCGCGGTGGCCAGGAAGAAGGACGCCGAAACCGCCCGCGACCGGGCCGAAGAATTGCGCGACGACGCCTGGGACGCGCAGCAGAAGGCGCAAGCGGCCCGGGCCAAGGCGGCCGCCAAGGACGCCTACGCCGAATCCCTGGACGCGGGCGATGCGGCGGACGCCGCGCGGGCGGCGGCCAATGAGGCCGACCGGCACGCGGACGACGCCGAGGCAGCAGCTGGCCGGGCTGAAACCGCCGCCGACGCGGCCACGAAGGCCGCGGCCGACGCGGACGCCGCGGCGACCCGTGCGGAGGCGGCGGCGAAGAGCTCCCGGGCCGCAGCGGACGGGGCAAAGGCAGCGAAGCTGCGGGCGGACGCCGCGGTCAGTACCGCGACCAGCGCCGCCGCGGACGCCATCGACGCCTCCGAGCGAGCCTCAGCCGCTGCCGCCCTGTCGGTCAAGATGGCCAACGAGGCCGAGACGAAGGCGAAGACGGCCAAGGCTCAGGCCGACGCGGCCAAGACCGAGGCCAGCAAAGCCACCGCCGCAGCGGCCAAGGCAGCCGGATTCGCCTACGTCACCGCTCAGGCCGCGGTGGATGCCGGGAAGGCTGCCGCGCAGGTAGCGGCTCCCGCGAACGACGCCATCCAGCTCGGCTCGCCCTACGTCACCAAGGACTCCGCCGCGTCCCTTGTGGTCCTGTCCGGCCAGGCGGCGAAAACCATCGCCGAGCAGCAGAAAGCTGTCGCGAACGCGCATGCCCTCAATGCGGCGCAGGAAGCCGCAGCCGCCCAGAGCATCGCCAATCAGGCGCAGGGTGATGCCAAGGCCGCCTACCAGCACGCCGCGAACGCTGCCAAGCACTCCGCGGACGCCCGCGGTTACTCCAAGGAGGCACTGGACTACGCGGCCGGCGCGGCCATGGCAGCGGCGAAAGCGCAGCAGTCACTGGCTCGCACCATCGGGTACCAGTCCCAGGCCACTGCCGACGCAGCAGCCGCAGACAAGGCCGCTGGCCGCGCAGAGGGCTACGCAGAATCAGCCCGCACTTCCGCGGACGCCGCAGCCCTGGACGCCGATGCCGCCCGCGCAGCGGCCACCCGGGCGAACGAGTCGGCCGACCAGGCCAGAGCAGCAGCCGACCGAGCCGACGCCGCCGCCACAGCAGCCGAGGAAGCCGCCAAGGACGCCCAGAAACATGCCGAGTCCGCCCAAGAAGCGGCAAAGCAGACCGAGGACGCAGGCAACGCCAGCCAGGTCGAAACCGGCACCGTCCCGGACACAGCCGGCGGATCCATCGGCGGCCTCTTCTACGTCATCAACAAGATCGACCAGGTCGGCAAGCCAAAGGTCCTGAACAAGACCGACGGCTGCGACGGCTTCTGGGATCAGATCGCCTACAAGGGCGACTGCACCATGACCCAGGAGATCAGCTACAAAGCCGAACTCGACCTATACCTCTGTGCCGTGGAAGTCTTCGACAACACGTGCTTCTCGAACGACACGCTGTACCTGGGCGAGACCAAAACCGACACCCTGAAAACCAAGGTCACCCACACCATCACGATCGCGGAGTACCAGCAGGGCGTCGACCCCGTCGACATCCTCTTCGGCAGCTGGATCCGCTGCGCCCAGAAACTCACACCCGGCGGTCAGAACGGAAGCTGGGGCGGCTGCGCCTGGGCCATGGTGGACGTTGCGTCTCTGTTCGCCGGAAAGATCCTCCGCCCCATCGCCGATGCTATCCGTGCTGTGGACGGCGCTGCCAGGACCGGCATCGGTTTTCTCGACGCATGGAAGGCCCTGAGCGTCCTCAGGCTTTCCGACGAGGCTCTGACCGGAATTGCCGGGAAGATGGCGGAAAAATTCTACGCCTCTTGCCGGAAGGTTTCGCGAGCCGCCCACGGTATAAATTCGCGTGCTGTCTCCATTGCCCCGATGGGAACTATCGGAACTCCGGTTCCCGAATACTCCTGTGACGGATTGATCGCGTACAACAGCACCGAACTCTCCAACATGGCTTACCGATCGAGGATCGAAGCAGGTTTCGGCGTATGGGCCGGCAGAAATGTGGCCGTCGCAAAAGTTCCCGGTTGGAATGACGCGGAAACCGGAGATCTCGTGGTCGGTTTCAGTAAGGGCGGAGGATTTCACGCCGAGGATCATATTCTTGAGCAGCTGGCGGTGAAAGAGTTCTCGCCGAAGCAGATCAGTGCTCTCTATACCGAACGGCAGCCGTGTCCCGTATGCGGACCCAATCTGGAGAACCTTCTCAAAGAAGGGGCGGAAATCACGTGGTCGGTTCAGTGGGGATCGAACGGCACCATGAATCGTGCATTCGAGGGACTGCTGGCCGACATGATCCAGAAGCAGGGACGCCCATAGCCACCAGCTTGATCAGGTGGCATCGCACATACTAGAGGTGAGTGGGCGGCCTGCTGGGCCGCCCGCTCACCCTTCACAACAACACCAACGGAGCTTTGATGTTCGAAACTATGAGAGCAAGCGAGGCGGAGATCGCCGAACGGAACGAACGAGCCGCCAAGGTGGCCGAGGCGTTGGCATCAGCCGGTTTTGTCGTGCAACGAAACGTGGATCAGGAAACTGAACTTCAGGGTGCTATGGTCTCGGTTGATCCGGCCAGCGACTCCAGGGGAGGTGTTTTCGTCCAATGGAATGCAAGTTCATCCCTGAATGAAAGCGCGGCAAAGAACGCCCTGGAAGGTGGTATTGATTCACCGATCTTCAGGCATTTCAGCTTTGTTGTAGAGCAAATGCGTGCAACCTTGATCGCGATTCTTGGGTCCGCCGGGTTCGATGCCGTGGACGCCGATGACGACATGAACCCCTATCTCATCCGCGTCAACCCCTGATCGAGCTAACAGTCTCGACGTTAGCAAGAGCTCGTAGCCTGCTGAATCGTCCTGGTGGCGCGTGCTTGAGGAGTTGGATCAGCGGTCGCGGGAGTACGCGATGCAGGGCCGACCGGCCGGACCGCCGCTGTGGTGACGGCGGCGGGGACCGGCGCCCTGCCCGGGGTACCGGCACGGGCCGGGCTGGCGGCGAGCGCGGCGGCGCTCAACGGAGACGCGCGGGCGGGACCACGACCGCGTTCACGGCCGACGGCCGGCGTGGCAGCAGGGCGGGGCCGAGCCGTCACCTCTTGAGCGAGGCGGGGCTGCACTGCGACCTGGAGCCCCGAACGGCGCAGGGCCACCGTGGCGTCGGCGACTTTCCCCAGCGCCTCGTCGCGATCGGTGGTCGCGGGGAGCGGGTAGATGTCCAGGCTCGAGTTGTGCCGCCAGCCGTCCTCCACCAGCGCGAGCCCGCTGAGGCCGGAGACACGGTCGTCGAGGGCTGCGACGATGCCGAGCTGCGGGTGATTGGCGAAGGCGACGTCTGGTTCACCGAGCGGACCGCGGTCGCGTACCTGTGCCGTGTCGGGCGCCGGTGCAGGGTCAAGTGCGACGTCCACATCGACCTGGTAGCCGGCCTTGCGCAGCAGCTCGATGGCCCGGCTCGTACGGCCGTGTCCGTCACGGTTCTGGTCGGCCAGCGCGTACAACGTCGGCTGGTCGGGGACGGGATGGAAGTCGAATCCCCTGAGCATCCAGGTGCTGGCCGCGAGGTTCTTCGGGTTCGCGGCGACGATGCCGTGGACGGGGTGGTGGCCGAAGGCCAGGTCGGGCAGCACGTCGTAGTGGCTGGGCATGGCAGATCCATCCGAGGCGGGTGCAGTTGCAGGTGCGGGCGACGGGCGGATCAGTTCTGGGGATGCGGTGCACGGGGGACTCCCTGGATCGCGGTCGGTCAGAGTCCGAGGGCGGATGAGGGACGAGCCGGCGGCGGCGCGGCCCGCGCGGAAAACTCCGGCGGAGGCCCGGTCGGCAGCACGTGCTGGCCGATCGACGGCGAAGAGGCGAGAGCGACACTCGCCCGGGATGGAGTGACGTCGGGCGGGAGCACGTTGGCGGCGCGTTCCTTGCCAGATCGTTCCTGCTCCTGGCGTGGCGGTACGTCAAGCTGGTCCAGGCGGGTGTCGACGGCGGAGAGGAGATCCGGCACGCTGCCGCCGTGGTGAGCATGCGGATGCGGACCGTCTGGCTCGGAGTCGTAGATCACCTCGTAGACGGCAGGCTCGGCGGACCGGTGGCGGGTGACCAGCCAGCTTTCCGGGGACTCGGGGTGTTTGGAGGGCGGCTCCTGCGGGGGCGAGATGATCAGCGAACTACCGTCGGGAAGCTCGGCGTGGACGATGTAGTCGCTGAGGCCGTACTCGACGGTGCACTCCAGGCCGCGCTGCCCGAGCGCGGAACAGAGGGAGGACTGAAGACGGCGCGGATCGGACTCGGCGGGCGGGAGCGGGGTTTCGTGGTGCATGGAGTTCTCCGTTGCGAACGCCCTGTCGGACGGCGTGAGCCCCCGGGGGCGTGGAGCTTGAAGGAGTGTGGTGGTTCATGAGGATCCGGTGATCGGGCGGTTTGGTGCTGCCGTGACTACGTGCTAGGGATCACCGGGAGCGACGGGGAGTCGGCGGATGCGAAGCCGGGGGGACCTGGGGTGAAGCGGGTGACACGGCAGGGGTGTCGTGCGTGGAGCGGGTCAGGGCGACACGCGCCCGTTCGGTCTGCGCGGGTCGTTCGGTGTCCGCCCGGTGAGCTAGGTACTCGCCGACGCGTACCAACGCCGGTCCCTGGTAGGACAGTTCGTGTGCGTAGTGCCATCCTTCGGTGTTGCGGTGCTCCTCAGCGCGCTCCTGGTAGAGGTGGAGCACGCTCGGCTGCGAACCGTCCATGAGTGCCATGACGCCGTCCCATTCGTGCCGCAGCTCCTCCGCCCGGAGCAGGGTGGTATCGATCCCGCGCAGCCGAAGCTTCTTGGCTGCTGCCTCGCCTTCGACCCGGGCAGGTGCGAGTGTGAACTCCTCTACCTCCGGGGTCGGATAGACCTTGGTGAAGCCGGCGACGACGTGTCCCTCCACCTTCCACAGCCCCACCTGAATGAGGTCGATGTCGAGGCTCATCTCCGACAGCCAGACCACGGAGTGGGTAACCTGCTTGGGGAAGTCAGCGGCGATGATCACCTGTCGGGGGGCGTTGGAGCAGCTCCGGGCTCCATTCCCCGTCCACATGATCGAGCAGGCGCTGCCTGCATGCATCGAGGTCGAGGTTTTGTCCCCTGCGCGACAGGAAGTTGCGGTGCGCCTGGGTCAGGGTGCTGAGGTCGAACCGGGACACGAGGGCGGCGTAGGTGATCGCCTGGAGGTGCACGTCCCGATCAGCCGTTCCGCGCTTCAGCTCGACCACGACGAGGCGCCCTGTTGCGTCCAGTCCCAGGACGTCCAGCCGGTCGCGCGCCGGCACGCCGTCCGTGTCGGCCCATCGGTCGTACTCCGCGGTAACGACGAGCACCGACTCCCCGAGCACCTGCGGGTGCGCGATCACCCACTCCTGCAAGTGCTGCCTCTCAAGGAGGCCTTCCGCAGCCAACCCGGTGCGCGCGATCGGTGTGGCCGCCTCGCCCATGACGGTGAAGAGGTGATCCACGATGGCCTCCTGGTGCAACCGGCAGCGCGACGCTCGACGTTCAGAGCTTACGTGGGCCGGATCGCTCCTCAAACAGTCCTGCTTACCGGGCACCAGATCGGCCTCGGCACCTTCTGGAGCCGATTCCGAGATTGGCTTGCTCATTTCCAGGGCATTCACGGCGACGCCGTATTGTGGAGAGGATTCTCCACAGGGTCGGCCTGTGAGAAGCGACGTCAGGGGCGCTGACCTGAGCGGCTCTGCAGCATCGTGTCCACCGCCCCCGGCGCGGGCCCAGCGTCCCGGCCGGTGCCGGCTACGCCCGCCTGGCCGCAAAACGCTGCGCACATGGACGCGATATCGGACACGACAGACAGCCCTGGTGATCGCAGCTGCGGCGGCCGCGAAGAGTAAACGAACAGCAGTCCGTCAACTGCTAGTAGTGAGCCATCTGCTGCCGCTATGCTGCTCTCGGTTGGCTGCCGCAAGGTACCCGCACGAGCTGAAGGAGCCGATTCCTATGATCAAGGTAAGCATTCACGCGAGCCTCGAGGAACTGCCCGCGCTGATTGATGCGTTGGCCGCTCACGGGGCCGATTTCAGTCTGCACAGCACTTCGCAGGCGGCAGAGGCGCGGACCGAACCTGTGCTGGATCGCGACGTGCTCACCCTGCTGCGCACGCGTGCCCCCTCCCAGCACGCCGATCTCTTCATCTCGTTCGTAGAAACGGAAGTTCGCGATCACGGTGCCGTCGCCGAACTCGGTACTGAGAAGACCAGCTATGTGAAGCTGTACGTTCCAGGGCCACGCAGAGTGGGCGCCTACTGCTACGTACGTCCGGACCGTACGTACCTGGACTTCCGTCTTCCCGGCCACGCCGCGGACGGCTGTCGCTTTGCTGCCGCGCGCAACGTCCAAGCCGACAATGCCCATGCGGTGCGTCTTCCTCTTACGGCACCCGAAGCCCTTCCCGAAGCGCACCGACTGGCCCGCCGGGCCGCAGCGGAGGCGGAATCCGCGTGACAAGGGTGAGGGATGTGCGTTCCGTTGTTCTCTGGTAGGCACACCCATTCGTCAGGAAGGCGATCTGCTCCGTTGAACTGCATTTTCTTTTAGGGTAGTTCCAGCCGTTCTTGAGGGATCTCCGGATGGCTGGGATTGGTGGGCGTGCGGCCCACCACGATTTCCCCGACGACCATGCGGTGGACCACATCACCGAACTGCCGGCACGTGACCACCTCGCACTGAGCGTTTTCAGTGTTGCCTCTCCAGGGTGAGAACCGCTCTGGCGATGACGGTCATGCGGTTGGGGCTGATGCGGGATCTACGGAAGATCTGCCAGGACTTCAGCCGTGCGATGCCGCGTTCGACGGGTGCCCGGGCTGCGGACAGGGCCCGGTTCCGGGTCCGCTCGGTGGGGGCGAGTTCACCGCCCGGCGGGCGTCGCTTGGCGGTGGTGACCCAGTCGCCGGCGCCGATGTAGGCCATGTCGGCCAGGACCGGGACGCCCTGGCGTTCGCAGATCCGGAGGATCTTGTGGGTGCGGGCGGCGGTCAGGTCGTGGGTCCGGCCCGGCAGGGCGGGCGAGATCCACAGGATCTCGCCGGCTGGGTCGGTGACGACCTCCAGGTTCACCCCGTGCCGCTTGTGCTTCGCCGAGTAGTCGGCTTGGCCGTCACCGACGCGGTCGCACTCGGCGAGCGTGCCGTCCAGGAGGACGAAGGCCGGGTCGTGCGCCCGCAGCGTCTTCAGCAGACCGGGCACCTGGTCGGCGAGCAGGCCGGTGACGGAACTGACGTAGGTGTGGGCGGTGCCGACGGATATCCCAAAGCCCGCCGCGATACGGGCCAGGGTGTCGTGGCGGCGCAGGTACACGAGTGCGACGAGCGCTCGGCGGTGCGGCGGTAGTTTGCACCGCCGGTCACCCTCCCGGGTGACGATAAGCATCGTGACCCACTCGACCAGGGCGTGCGGCAGGTCGAGTGCGGCAGGATAGGGAACCAACAGGGCTCCTGTGCTGCTGAGTTGAGACTTCGAACACCTCCCTCAACTGCACGGGGGCCCTGTCCGTTGCGCACCCGACCTTCCCACCGCTCCGTCACCCGATCAGTGGCCACGCTGAAAACGCTCACTGGGTGACGGTTCCTGCGATGGCGTACTTGCCGCCGCGAGCGTATGAACGGCTCCGTCCAAGCCGTCGCCGGCCTGCTGTCCCAGCAGTAGACCGGATCCTGGCTCGGCAGACGTGAGCACCAAGGCCGACCCCTTCGACGTCCCACCGCTAACCGTGCACGAGGTCGTTAGGGGAGCGGGTTGGCTCCCAGGCGGCGCCCAGCGGGACCTCAGTCGGAGTCGCTGCGCGGATAGGCGAACTTGCGTGAGGTGGCGCGGTGTAACCGCTGCGTGGCAGCTGGTGCGCCGTCCGCCCGCAGACCGATCGGGCAGAGCGGATCGGCTGAACCGTCCTTGCAGGGACCTCGACGCCTTCGTAGCTCTGCCCGAGGCAGTTTGGCGAACCCGGGCGTGCGCCTTCACATCTGGAGCAAGAATGGCTGCCTGGTGGATCAAGAAGGATGGGGGCGGGGTTCTGCATGACGAGCCAGGCGGAGGTAGGCGGACTGAGAGTAGCCAAGGCGCTGTCGTATGTGTGTGGCCATCGGGACGAACTCGCCGCGCTCCTCGATGAGGACGACGCTGCCTTGCGCGCTGTCGGAGCGGTAGTCGGTGGTCCGGCCGCGGACAACGTCCCGCTCACCGCCCTTCTGGACGCTCTGCACGCAGCAGTTCGACGCGCAGGCGACCCGTCGGGGGTCTACGGCGGAACGGGCCGCGGTGTGATGCCAGCCGGTGTCGCTGATGTGGACGTCGTGTACCGATGCCCCTTGCAGCTATGCATCGGTCGATCCACTCATGAGGTGGATGACGACTTGCCACGCTGTAAGTTCGCCTCCGCCGAGACGGTGCTGATCCGGCAGAGGCTTCCGTAATGGGAGGGCTTCTCGGCGAACTCAGTAAGAAGCTGGCTGAACGGTGGCTGACCCTTCTCGTAATGCCAGGCGCGCTCTACCTGGCGATCGCCGCAGCTGGGCACACCCTTGGGCAGAGCGCTGCGCTGGACGTGGAACTGCTCACTCACACGATCTCGGATGCGGCCCAGGCCCCCCAAGTAACCACGGTGGGAGGCCAGGTTGTGCTGCTCGCTGCCATCCTGGCCGGTGCGGCCGCCACCGGTCTGGCCGCCCAGTCCCTCGGCTCCGTTGTCGAGCGTGCAGCCCTGGCCGCCGGCTGGCAAGCCTGGCCGTGGCTGTTCGGTGCATTGGTCGAGCGTCACGTGGCACGCCGACAGCGTCGCTGGGACGCGGCACAGGCGGAGTACGAAGCCCTACGGCTTCTGGAACTCGCTCCACGACCGGCCGACCGCCCCGGGCCCCGGGAGCGTCACCGCGCGGCCCACAGGCGCGAACGGATTGCCCTTGAACGGCCTGAACGACCGACCTGGAGCGGTGATCGGATCCACGCCGCCGCGGTCCGGCTGGACCGAGACGCACACGCCAATCTCCTCATCCTCTGGCCACACCTTTGGCTCGTGCTGCCGGAAGAGATACGCGGTGAGATCGGCAGGGCCCGCACCGCGTTGACGCGAGCGGCCGTCCTCGGTGGATGGGCCCTGCTCTATCTGGCGCTGGCCTGGTGGTGGTGGCCCGCGGCACCGCTCGCTGCCACGCTGGTGGTCATTTCGGCACGTCGTCTCCGCGCGGCGTCGGATACCTACGCCACGTTGCTGGAAGCATCTGCGCGCCTTCACCTGGCGGACCTGGCCGACAAGCTGCGGATCGAGGAACAGTCGATGGGGCCTCTGCTCGGTGGCGCGGTCATGCGACGGCTGAGCAGCCCGGTGCCTGCGACGGAACCGGCTTCGTGAGCTCCGCCGATTTCAGAGGCTCGCTTCAAGGCTGTTCCGTAACTCAGATTCGGGCTGGCCAGGGTTCCGCCGGAGAGCCGGATTTCCCTATTGCGGTCCGGCTTGCCACCTGCAGTGAGACCTCGGTTAATCAGCCCACACTGGACTCGACCGAGTAGCACCCGTAGATACGGGACAGCCTTTCGGTAGACCTGTCCCCAGTACTCAGAACTATTGGAGAATTGAAGTGACAGGACGGTTCACGCAGGGGCGTGATCAGGACTTCACAAGGGAACACGAACTGGAGCAGCGGATTGCCGTAGTCGGGTTACGGTTGGACCGGCTTTCTCGCGAGCAGGACCTTGGCGTGGTGCTAGAGCCAGAAGCACTGGTGGAAGCTCGCCAACTCGCCGCGATACTCCGAGATGATGAGGCCGACCTGGAAGGGCATTACGCCCTCGGTTGGTTGCACGCCTTCAGGTACCGAGCACTTCCCGAAGGAGCCGGCCAACGGGACAGACAGGAGGCCGTCACGAAGTTCACGCCCTGTTTCGTGTTAGGCGCGGATGAGGAAGACCTGCCGGACGAGCTGCTTCCAGATGTAGCTGAGCGAGCGCTTGGCTTTGCCTGGAGGATCCAGCAAAAGATGAACGCTTCGCCGAGCCCGGAGCTGCGCTCAAGATTCGCCGATCTCCTGCGGCGCATCGCGGCAGCTGTGCCCCGCGGAGAAAGCGAGCACGCGGAAACTCTGTCCAATCTTTCCGTCATCCTGAAATCCCACTTTGACACAGGTTGCGAATCAGCGGATTTGGAAGCGGCGATTGACGCTGCCTTGGGCGCAGTGGAGAGCGTGGCGACGGGGCATCCTAACCAGCCGGTCATGCTGTCCAACCTGTCAGGCATGTTGAGGGGGCGCTTCACCCATCGCGGTACGGCGGCGGACCTGGACGATGCGATCGAGATCGCCCGATTGGCAGTCCAAGCGGCCGCGGGCTCCCCCGCCCACCGGGCTGGCGGACTCAACAATCTGGGCGCCGCGCTGCAGAGCAAGTTCGCAGAGAAAGGTATTCTATCGGACCTGGACGCGGCAATCGAAGCCCTCCAGGAAGCGTCTGATCTCATTGTTGACGACCACGAGAAGGCAGGAGTTCTCCACAATCTTGGGAACGCCTGGCGGGCCCGATACGAAAACACCGGTGCTTCGGCGGATCTGGAAAACGCGATGGAGTGCTGCCAGGCCGCAATCGAGACTGCTCCCGAGGAACACCCTGGGCGCTCTAGGTTCTTGTACGGGCTCGGCGACATCGCGCTGACTCGATTTGAGCGCACCGGGGAAGCAGTCCATCTGGACCAATCTGTCAACGTGTTGGCGGAGGCGCTAGAGATACTCCCGCCTGGGCACCGGGCTCGCGGGCTTCGTCTCTCTGGCCTTGGGCGAGCTCTCCTGGCACGATACCGACTCGGCGGCGACAGTCTTGACCTCGATGCGGCGATCGAAACGAACCGCGCCGCCTCTCGAGAAATAGCCCCGCAGCAGATCGAGTTCAACGCTGTTATCAACAACCTGGCCACCTCCCTCTGGCAGCGATTCGAACGCACTGGTCATATGGTCGATCTGGACGAGGCGATCAGCGTGAGTCGCGCTTCTGCGCAGGCCACCGCGGAAGGTCACGTCGACCGGCCGACCCGTCTGTCCAACGTTGGTCTGATGCTGTGGACTCGGTTCAAGCACACCGGGGCGTCGTCGGACCTGGATGCCGCGGTCGAGTTTGCACACGGAGCTGTGAAGACGGCACCTCGCGCCCACTCCGCCTTGGCGGCGATGCTGTCCAATCTCGGCGCGGTGTTGTTGCAACGCTACGAACGGAACGGGGACCTTGAAGACCTCGACGAGGTGATCCGAGGTAACCGCGAGGTCCTCATGGTTGTGGATGCAAGCAACCCTGATCGCCCTCGTTTCCTCGCGAATCTGTGCACCGCCCTGCATGCCCGCTTCCAGCGCACGGGAGGTTTTGGGGACCTGGACGGCGCGGTCGTGGCGGGACGGGATGCGACCGCCACTGTCCCGTTCCAACACCCCGAGCGCCCCAGGTACTTGTCCTTGCTGGGAGGTGTGCTGGCCAGCAGGTTCGAGCAGACCGGGTCTATAGCGGACCTGGATCAGGCAGTGGTTGCGTGCCAGGCCGCGCTCGACATGTCGCCCGCGGAGCATCCAGAGCGCGCCGACTACCTGTTCCAGCTCGCGACGGCCCTGCACAGCCGGTATCAGCGGACTCACTCACGACACGACTTTGATGACGCCCTGGCTGCCCACGTGGAAGGTGCGCGAGCCGAAGGGTCCAGGCCCTCGATTCGGATTCGTGCTGCTCAGGCAGCGGCCTCAATGACCGGACGGTCGGATCCTGATCTCGCAGCCGATCTCTTGACCACCGCCGTACACCTGCTGCCCGAAGTGGCAGACCGCCGACTGAGCCGTGGTGACCAGCAGCACGCCATGGGCAAGTGGTCCGGGCTGGCCGGAGATGCGGCGGCACTGGCTCTTGCTTCTCGCGAAGGCACGCCCGCCGATCGGTCATCGCGAGCAATGCAGTTGATCGAGGTGGGCCGCGGCGTCCTCCATAGCCAGGCGCTGGACATGCGGAGTGACCTCGCAGAGCTTCGCGAGCGCCATCCTGACCTGGCCCATCGCTTCGAGGTACTTCGGGACGAGCTGGACCGGCCGCTGGATTCAACTTCCCTCACGGAGCCCGACGGACAAGCCAGCGCCACCTTACGTGCGGTCGATGCCGCGGAGCAACGACGCAGCCGCGCCGACCAACTTCACGCCACGCTGGGCAATATCCGAGCGCAGGACGGATTCGCCAGCTTCGCTCGTCACCCCGCCCTCAGTGAGCTCCTGGCACAAGCCGCCCCCGGCCCGGTGGTGAGCTTCAACGTCAGCCGCTACCGCAGCGATGCACTGCTGTTGACATCCGATGGCATCGAGTCCCTGAACCTGCCCGATCTCACGTACGACCTCGTCATCGACCAGATACAGACCTTCCATAGAGCCCTGGAAACCGTTGCGGATCCGCGCATGTCGCCCCTGAGGCGAAAGGAGGCGCAAGCGACGCTCCACGCTGTCTTGGAGTGGCTGTGGGACGCGGCGGCCGAACCGGTCTTGCGTAGCCTTGGTTTCACTGGTGAGCCCTCTCCCGGGCGGTCGTGGCCCCGCGTCTGGTGGGCGCCTGGCGGGCTCCTCTCGCTGCTACCTCTGCACGCTGCCGGCCATCACTCCGAGTCGCTCCGCGCGGACTCGAGAGCCGGGGAACCGCCGACAGTCATGGACCGTGTCGTCTCCTCGTACACCACCACGATCCGCGCACTGCACCACGCGCGCCGTCATCAGACCTCCGCGCCGTCCGTGAGCCGATCACTGATCGTGGCCATGCCCACAACTCCAGGCGTTCAAGGTCGCCTGGCCCACGTCTCGGAAGAGGCCGCATTGCTGTGCGACCTGCTGCCCGAGCCGACGCTCCTCATGGCGCCGGGTGCAGAGGCTGACGGCATGACCGTCCCCGGGCCGGATGCACGACCGACCAAGGCTCGGGTCCTGAAGGCCCTCTCCGATTCCGGGATCGTTCATTTCGCGTGCCACGGTGCCCACGACCCCGACGACCCGTCACAGAGCCTGTTGCTTCTGCACGACCACGAACGTGATCCGCTCACGGTGGCGAGCCTTGCAGGAATGAAGATGGACTCGGCTCAACTGGCCTACCTGTCAGCGTGCCGAACAGCGTTCATGGGATCCGCGGAGCTGATCGACGAGGCCATCCATCTCACATCGGCCTTTCAGCTCGCGGGCTTTCCCCGCGTCATCGGCACCCTCTGGGAGATAAACGACGAGGTTGCCTCGCATATTGCAGCTGACTTCTACGCTGAGCTCGGCGGCTGCACCGACCAGCATGGTGGCCTCGACACGGATGAGGCGGCCCGTGCTTTGCACCACGCTGTGCGCAAGGTCCGTGATCGCTATCCCAAGTCCCCCTACCTCTGGGCGGCCCACCTGCACGCCGGGATCTGAACGCGGGCAGTGGAAACGCGGCATCGACATGCATACTGCTGTCGATGCCGCTTGCACCTTGGTCTCGACTGATCGTGAGTGCGCGGTGATCGAGCCTGTATGGAACCGGTCGGTCGCGCTACGGCGACGGTCGCCGCACCTGGTGGATGGGTCCTGGTGTTGGGCCATGTCCTCGACCAACTGCCCGCGCTTGCTGAAAGGCGGTGCGCTATAGCTGCCGTTCACCGGCTTCGTGATGAGGCAGCGAAGTTGAGGCTCGGTCGCGGCGCACGGCCCGGGTCTCTCGTCGCGCGGCGATTTGCGTTCCTCAGCGGAGGTGAGAGGGCTGACGAGGGTAACGAGGCCACCCGCCCCTGCGCGCGCCGCCCAGGGCTTCTATCACCGAAGCCGACAGGTGAGGGCTATCCTCGGGGTTGCCTTAACGGAGTTTGGTGGAGTCGAGGGTCACCAACTTAGACAACTTCGGGTATGCCGGTTTCGGGCATGCACCCGCCCGCCGTTAGGGGAGCCTTCACTGAGGGCCGGAAACAGGGCACGATCGGCGACCCTGTTCACCAGCCCGGCGGTTCGGGCAGTTCCGCTACTCGACGCCCTTGCAGTCGGACGCGTTCGGTAGTGCTGGCAGCTTGGTGCCACGTGGACGTTTAGCCGGTGTTGGCAGCGTAGACATCTCATCCTGTCCACTGGCGTGCGTGATGCGCGCTGCGCCTACGCACAGGGCGAGCTGAAGGGCGGCCCACAGCTATGGACGAGCTTGTTTCTCCAGGTAGTTCATGACCACTTGGTGCGCCCGCCACCCGTCCGGGAACTTCGGTGGTACGTCGAGGTAGACCGGGCTGCTGCGGGGATGTCGGTCCAGGAGGTCGGTGATGCCGGCGCGGGCCACGACGATGCAGGCGAAGCGGTGGCGGGAGAGCAGAACGCACAGGCGCCCGGTCTCCAGGTGGAAGGCGGATGCATCCTGACGGCCGGAGAGCGGGTGCCAGACCAGTGTGACGTCGAACTCGCGGCCCTGGAGACGGTTGGCGGTGTCCACGGTGATGCGCGTGAGACCCCGCGTCTCCAATCGCGACCGTACCGAGTCCGCCTGGATCGTGCGGGCGGCGCCGATCGCGATGCGGGACTCGGTGAGCGGCTCTCCGTTCACCAGCGCGCCTCGCTCCAACAACCGGGCCGCTGTTTCTGCCAGGGCTTCGGCCACCTCGGGGTCATCGTCGAGGGTGTGCCGACCCGGAAGCTCCAGCAGACCCCAGCCCGACCCTGCCGCGCAGGCGAGGACGGCGTCCGACGGTGTTGCACGGTGAGGTGCGGTGCCGTACGTGAGGACGCGGTCAGCCGCCTTGGTACCGGAGACGAAGGAGTAGAAGGGATAGAATGCCCTCTGCACGAGAGGGGCTGCCATCTCCGGCAGCCGCCAGGAGACCGGTAGTTCGTGCCGCAGCAGGTCGGAGTTGTGCGCCAGCGCTACGTCGACGGCGTTGCGCAGCGGGTCCCAGGTCAGTCCCTGCCAGCGGTCGGTGTCCACTGTGGCGAAGGGATCCAGCTGCCCGGGATCGCCGACGAAGAGGACTTGTGAGTCCTTCTCGGAGAACAGCGGTGCCGTCGCCAGCAGCGCGTCCGACCGCATCTGGTAGGCCTCGTCCACGATGGCCCAGCGCCATGGCGCGCACTTCTCGCGGGGGACGTGCGACCATTTCTTGGCAGTGGAGACGACGACCGGCAGCTCGCGGAGGGCGGGTGCCTCGTTGCTGCCCCGCACGTTGGCGTGCCGGCGCACCCGTTCGGGCAGGACGAAGTCCTTCTTGTGCAGGCGGCCGACGGGGAGGTCCGAGTACTCCCGGGCGATGTTGTCGACCAGGTCGTCGACCTGTTCGTTGGTCTGCGCGACGATCATCACCTGATGGCCGGCCGATGTCAGGTGGCCGGTGGCGCGCTTGACCAGCGTGGACTTTCCCGCGCCTGGTGGAGAGTCCACCACGATGCCGCGTCCGGTGGTCGAGTCCAGGCCGGACAGCACGTCGGCGACCGCCCGGTCGGCGAGGGCGCCGGGTGACGTGCCGCTGTCGGGTTCCGGAGTGGCTGTCATTCCCAGACCTCTTCCGCGTCCTCGTCGGTGGGTTCGTACGGCTGTGGCGGACCGCCGTGGGTCCAGGGGGTGTCCTCCTCAGCCGGGAGCGAGGACGGCATGTTCTTGGGATCGATCGACGTGAAGGTGATCGTCTCGCCGAGGTCGGCCATGGTCCCCTCAGGCGCGGGCGGCTTGCGCTTGTTGCCGAAGCCGCCGTTCAGCTGGATCAGCACGGCGGACCCGGCTCCGTCGGGGGCGACGTCTAGGATCTCGGCCTTCTGCCTCGGTCTTGCCGGGGACTTGACCGCCGTTCCCGCCGCCATGGACACGGGAATTTCGCAGTGCACGGTGATCGTCGGGCGCCACAGAGGGGATCCGGGCCGCGCCCCGGGGATGGTGCGCTCTTCCTCCCGGGCCGTGACCACGCCCGTGAACGCCTCGCCCGTCAGTTCGTACTCCGCCATCACCAGCGGATCGTCATACGCGCGCTCGGCGTCGTACCGCTCCTGGGCCTCCTCCATACGGGCGAGGCGGCGGGCTGCGCCCACCGCGTGATCGCGGCGGGCCTGTGGGCGCCCGTCATCGTCCAGATAGGTCGCGTACTCGCCGAACAGACGCCGGTCGTATGCCCGCCGTTCGGCGACGTGGTCCCCTGCGGGAAGCTCGCGCAACAGGCGGACGCCGTGCCACATCAGCTGCCAGGTCGGCAGCATCTGGGCGTGCAGCTCGCGGTCGATGGTGCGAGCGGCGGCGTCCCGCGCCCGCTCTCCGGTTGCGCCGTTGTACTTCGTGATCAGTTCGTCGAGCGTGCGGTCGAAGACCGGGTCGGTCGTCGGCCCGGCGGGCGGCCACGCCGCGGGGTCTTCGCGCTCCCGGGCGGTCTCGGCCCCGGTGCATCCGGCGGGGGGATCGATCCAGCCGAGCAGGGACGCCAGGTTCGCGTTCTCGGTGGGGCTCTGCCCGGTGGCCCAGTGGGCAGAGAGGGACCGCGTCATGGCCTGGAGCAGGGCGGAATCCGGGAACTCGGCCCGGTCGGCGAACCAGGTCAGCCACTTTCCGAGCAGGGGTACGGATGGGGAGACGGCATGTGGACCATCTGTCGCGCGCAGCCGGGTCAGACGGCCCAGCAGCCGGACGTACGTGATCCCCCCAGCGTTCGGGACGAGGAGCTGGGGTGCGCGCAGGGGCCGCTCCCGCTCCTCCTTATCCTTGCCGCGCCCGACCGTGTACGGCTCTTTCGGCGCGGCGCGGCATTCCTCGAAGTAGGGCAGGAGGAGGTCCGCGAGGCTCTCGACGAAGCCGAAGCGCTCGGTTCGGTCGTGGGGGCGGCGAACCGTCAGAAGCGCCGGGTGGTCGGGATCCGTCCCGGCGAGAGCTGCGAGTGGCGCGCAGGCCTCGCCGGCGAGGGTGAGCGGGATGAGGACGAACGGGGTGTCGTCCACATGCTCGTGGCGCACGGTCGTCAGCCGCTCGGCGTATTCCGACGTGGATGCCCGCAGGGCGGCCACCGTGGCGATGACGCTCACGCGGTCGCACCTCCACGCAGTCGACGGAGTCGTTCGGCGGCCCGCAGCCGGATGATGACCGCCTCCTCGGCGGGGCCCGGGGCGCTGGTGCCGTCGAGGTGGCGGAGGGCGGTCCGGGTGGAGTCGATGCCGGGAAGACTGTTGCGCACCACTCCACCCAGTCGGGCCGGGGAGGCGCAGTCAGTGGCCTCGTCCCGGCAGTAGCGGGACATCTCGCAGAACGAGAGGCAGTCGGGGGTGAAGCTTGCGTCCAGCTCCCGCATCGTGGCGTCGATCTCGGCCTTCGGCCGTTCGGCGTCGAGCGTCGCGTCGGGAGAGAGGGCGTGGGCCAGGTCTTCGGCCCGGCGCAGACGCGATAACTGGAACCGCAGGGCATCGAGTTCCTGGCGGAGGTCGATCAGCTTTCCGTAGGGCCGGTTGGAGAAGTCCTTAGGGCAGATGAGAAGGAACCTGTGGGCGATCGCCTTGGGATCGAGGCCGAGTTCGGTGAAGGTCTGTCGCAGGGCGAGGACGCTGACCGCGGCCTGTTTCGTGGTCTGGGCGACCGCCGAGGGGTTCGCCTGGCCGTCGATGGCCGGGAAGGAGCGGATCTCCACCACGTAGAACCGTCCGCCGGTGCGGTGGCTGAGGGCTTGCGGTATCACGTGGGCGGTCTGACCGGCGACCTCCAGGGTCAGGACGGGGCGGTCCAGAATCAGCCGCTCGTCGGCGCCGGCCGCCAGGCGGTTCAGAAGCCGCCGACTCTCGCCCGCCCGCACCGCGAGCGAAGTGTCGCCGCCCACCTCGGTCAGATCGGCTACCGCGGCTTCCTCGACGGGGACGTCGAGTTGCTCCCGGAGCAGGCGGATGAGCTCCGCGTAGCCGCCCCATTTGACCAGGGCCTCGAAGCTCTGCTCGCGCCGGATCGCGAAGGGGGACTGGCCGAAACGCGGCTCATGGCCAAGGCGTTGGGCGAGCAACGCCTTGTCCACGCCCGCTGCGTCGAGTACGGCGCGGCGGGAGCAGGCCGGGTTGGCCGTGAGGGCGGTGATCTTGCGTGCCGTGTACTCCTGCGGGGGCCGCGGTCCGCGCAGGACGGCGAGCCTTCCCGGAGAGGGGGGAGAGGGGTGCTGCGGAGGCATCTTCTCTTCTTACGCGGAATTCTGTGGCGGCACCGGAGGAATCCGGTAGTCGGTCAGATGGTGAAGCCGGCTGAACCGCGCAGGGCATCGTGCAGGGGCGGGGCCCCGAAGAGCTGCTGTACTTCTGTGAGTTGGCCGCGTGCGCGGTCGGCGGTCGTGCGACGTAGGGAGTAGTCCGCCTCCTGGTGCACTGCGGCCTCCGTGCGTGCTGCGGAGATCACGCGTTCGGGGTCGATTTCCTCGTCGTCGTACGCGCCGGGGATGTTGAGCGCGAAACGGCGCAACAGTTGGCGGGCTGCGCCGGAGGGCGCGTGCCCGGCGACGTCGAGCCGCAGGATCTGCTCGGCGGTGCCGATGGCGTGGACAAGGAAGTCGGCACGCGGGCTCAGTGGGCCGACGATGCGCTGCTCCAGGGGCCAGACGGATACGGCGAGGAGACCGCGGGCGGGTGTGAGCCGGTCGTGGGTGAGGGCGGCACAGATGTAGTAGGGGCGGGCGTAGCCCTGTGCGGTGAAGGACCTTTCCTCGTCCCGGCGGAGGGAGGCGAGTTTCGTCGCGACCAGCGGCTCGGTGAAGAAGGCCTGGTATACGGATGAGATCAGCTTGGGCGACGCGGGAGCGCCGAGCAGGGTGAGTGCCTGGTGCACCTGCTCGCGGACCGGGACGGCGCCGTGGGTGGACTGCTTCCCGTGGGCCTGGAGCCGGAACGAGGATGCGGTCCCGGCGGTGGTGGCAGGTGCCGGGGACCCGGCGGGTGAGGAAGGAGCCGCGGCAGGTGGCGCGGCCCCCTCCGCCTCCTCGGCGTCGAGGGCTTGCTCCCACGCGGCCTCCGCCTCGCGCAGTTCGGCGCGGATGCGGGCGGTGGCCGCGTTGTCGCGGGCGCGTCGAGCCTCTCGCAGGAGGGCGCGCAGGCGCGACAGGCGTTCCTCGAGCTCCTCCAGCGATGCGGTCATGGGCGCACTGTACCGCCGATCCCTTTGATTTCCAAGTTTCTCCAAAGAGTTCCAAAGTTGTGCGCTACGCTCGGCGGCACGGCCTCGGGGTTCACGACGGCCGGTCTAACTCCGTGCTTCGGCCGGGAGGGGGAACGACATGACGTGCGACGTGCCGTGGCGTGTGCCGCAGTGGATGACGGGGGACGAGGGGCCGGTCCGGATCGGGCCGGGCACAGGAGGGGGAGCGGACGAGCCGCACGTCTGCCTGGCCCGCGACGCGGCGAAGGCCCGGCCAGGACTTCGGGCGCGGGTGCCGTCGCAGCTTCCCCGGGAAGAGCACGAGACCTTCACGCTCGGTCCCGTGTGCGCGGCACTGGACCGGATCGAGTTCGGCGGCGCCACGGTGGACGAGGCGCTCGGAGCCCTGTCCGGCCACCGGCCTGCTCTGCACGAGGGGCATCGGACCTACGTGGAGCACGCGGTGCGGCAGTACACGAGCCAGGGGCCGGACGCCTTCGTGCCCGTCCAGCCGTACTGGGCGGTGCGCAAGGACAATGGTCGGCGCTGGGAGCTCTACGCATGGTGGCGCCGCTACCAGTCGGCCGACGGCACGGTGCGCGAGTACCGGCGGCTGAGACACGGGGACGCCCGTGCGTCGAGCCGGGGTGAGATCGCGGTCGCCGCGTACACCGCGGCGTTCGGAGCCGACGCGGCGTGGCCGCGCCGCTGGAACCAGGAGTTCGTGATCCACGGCTCTCCCGGGCCCGTCGCGAGGGTCAGGATCATCGAGATCGGCCTGGGCGACGGATCGCGGACCGTTCAGTTCGACGGAACTGCGGAGGAGGCCAAGGCGTACTACGAGGCGCACGGCGGCCCCCACGTGAGGAATGTGGTCAGGGGCGGTCCGGAGCGCCCCGGGGCGGCCTGCTTCGACTGCAAGCAGTTCACCGGGTGTGAGGCGGTGCCCCGGTCTCCGGGGGTACTGGCACTGTCCTCCCGCCGGTTACCGCTGCGGAAGGTGTCCATCAGCGACCTCAGGTACCACGCCGCCTGCCCTGCGCAGTCCCTGCTGCGCTTCCTGCACCTGCCGAAAACAGGCGAGTACAGCGACGCGGCCAAGCTCGGCCAGGCCGTGCACGGTTGGGTCGAGGCGCTCCACCGCCGCACCGGCCCCATTCCCTGCACGCGCGGCGACATGCCCCCGCCGGGGGAGAACTGGACCGCCGGCCGGTGGAGGGTCCCGGACGAGGAGGCGGAGACGGGCCGCGCCATGCTCCTGCAGCATGTGGACTCGTGCCCCTTCCAGCTCCCCGAGGCCATCGAGCGGGTCGAATGCGAACCGACCCGGGTGTTTCACGACACGGCGGCCCAGGCGCTGGTCGTGGCCAAACCCGACCTGCTCTACAGGGAGGACGGTTCCTGGGTATGGCGGGAGCTCAAGACCACCCGCACTCCTGCCCGCATCGGCAAGGATCCGTTGGACGCGTATCCGCAGCTCGCCCTGGCCGTCGTCCTGCTTGCCCAGGGGGAGCTGGGCGGTGACCCCTCCGGATCGAGGGTGGAACTGGAGGTCCTCCGTCCCGATGGATCCGACCCCCACGTCATCGACCCGATGGACGCGGAGCGCCTGGCCAAGGCGCGAGCGGTGCTCCAACGGTACGCCGGCCCCTGGCGGGAGGACCGTGCGTGGGAGGCACGGCCGGGCGGGCACTGCCACCAGTGCCCGGTCTCGCGGTGGTGCCCGAGCGCCCAAGCCCCTGCCGACGCGGAGGAGAAGGCATGATCACCCAGACCCCACCGAACTCCGGGGCAGCCCGATCCGGCCTGGTCTCCCGACCGTCCGCGGGCTCGGACGAACCCCTGCTCCGGGAGATCGCCAGTGCGCTGGTCCGTCTGTCCCGGCAGCGCGGCGTGCCCCACCCGATCTATCCGGCCCAGGTCCAGAACGCCTACAACCGACTCGTCCTGCACTGCCTGCGACACGGAGTCGAACCGCCGGGCAGCATTCCCGAGATGGTGCGCTGGGCCTGCGAACGACCGCTGACGGGCTGGCCGCTGGACCTGCCTCCCGAAGCCCGTGGGGCCGCCGGCACGCTCGTGGATCCCCAGACGAGACTGCCGCACCAGCTCTGCCTCGAGTGGGAGGTGGATGCGGCGGACCCCGCCGCGGAGATCTTCGAGAACCAGCGCATGCTGGAGGCACTCACCGTATGCCGGGCAGCAGGCGATCCTGCGGCGTACACCGCCTTCCGGTCCCTGCTGACCACCCGGCCCGTACTCACCGGCGCGGAGCTCGCCCTGCTCGGCGGGGACCCGGAGTGCGGACTCCTGCTCCACCACGTCATCAGACAGTGCTACGAACCCGTCCCTGCGACCTATCGACGCGACGGCGGGTACCAGCAGTGCGGACGCTGCCGCTGCCTGATGGTGCCACTGCCCGGCGGAGGTCACCGCTGCGAGCTGGACCGCTGCCGCCGTGACGCCACCGCGGCTGTCCCCGTTCCGGTACGTCCCGACCGCAGCGGGCTCCACCAGCTCAGCCGCCCCCTGCGGATGTTCGTCACCAGTCCGGGCCTGGCAGAGAACGACATCGGGTCAACCCTCAAGAGACGCTTCGGCATCGACGCCGAGATGTGGCCCCAGTTCGACGCGTACGACTTGCGCGTCCCGCTGCCGGGAGGCGGGTACTGGGCCGTGGACGTCAAGGACCGGGTGAACCCGGTTTTGCTCGCACGCACACTCACCCGCTTCCGGGCCGACCCGCCCTTCGACCGAGCCTTCCTGGTCGTGCCCCGCTATCGATTCCGCGAGAACGAGGCGTACGGACGACAGTTCCGCCGAAATCTTCCCGAAGATCTGGCAGGGAACATCACCCTGCTCGACGACCGGACCTTCCTGCGTCTCGTGGCCGAGCAGATCGCCGACCGGACGGAAGCCGCCGGATCCCCTCGCCGCCAAGGAGACCATCATGCGTGATCGCAGCAGCTGGCACCGTCGCTGCTCCCGCCAGCTCACCGATGTATGGCCGGATGACCTCGGTGCGTTCCGGGTCGCCGATCTCCTCGACGTCGAACTGGGCCTCTATCTGCTGCAGAGCGTGGCGCCCACGCGCGCCGCACTCGACGTGTGGCCCCTCCTCGGCGGATACCCCCACAGCGAAGCGCTCGGGGACGTCCGCTCCGACGAACAGCGGCTGCGCATCCTGCGCGCCCGCCACCACCTGTGGGTCCTCAGACGCGGACACGCTTGGTCTGAAGCGCTGGAGTCGTACCTACGCGTGCCGCAGCAGCTGCGCGGATACGACCTCGAAAGCGTCGACGCGGTCCCGCGTCAACGCGTACCCGCCCGGGCAGCGCGTCGTTTCGAGGTGTTCGAAGGGCTGCTCACCACAGGACCCGAGTTCGCGACCCGCCGTGTTCCGCTCGCTGGGTCGGGCGAGCACACCTTCCGGGCCCAGGACCGGCTCCACTCGGTCGAGATCACCGACGACCTGCTGCTCGGCGCCCTCCCCAGGTCGCACGCCCTCGACGCGGCACCCGCCGGGCGCGGGGAACCCGTGGACGTGACCTGGGAAGAACTCGAGTCGGCGGCCGCAGCCATGGACGCGAAGGAGGAGGTCATCGGTGGCTCCCGAAGCGGATGGCGCGGTCGACTGAGCCGTGTCCGGTTACTCGTCCGGGACGAGGCCCTCGGTCGGTTCACGCGGGGCGAGCGCCTCAGGATCGACCAGCTGCTCCACCTGGTCGGCATGGTCGGTGCGGGCAAGTCGACCCTCCGTGACATCCTCACCTACCACCTGGTCACTCGGACGTCGCGCCGTGTCACCCTGGTCGTCGGCGACGTCGCCGAAACCCTGGCCGTCGTGGAGCTGTTCAAGCGGCTCGGGGTAGCGGCGGCACCCATCCTCGGCCACTCCACGCGAGAGCGGAACATCGGACGCCTGCACCGCCGCACCGCGGTGGCGGGCGCCGACACCATGCTGGGACACGACCACCCCGGCTTCGCATACCTGAGCAGTGCCTGCCCCGTGGACGTGCTGCGCGGCATGGAGGCACGCAGGCCCCTCGGCATCAGGGAAGCCCCGTGCCTCGGGCTGTACCCCGCTGTGGACCAGGAAGAGACCCCGGACGATCCACTGGTCGAAGCGGAGAACCCGGCCGGCCGAAGGTCGTGCCCCAAGCCCCAGCGGAAGTTGTGCCCGCTGTGGAACCGCTGTCCGAGACATCGCGGCGCCCGGGACCTCGTCGATGCCCGCGTCTGGGTTGCGACCCCTGCCGGGCTGGTGCATAGCTCCGTGCCCCAGCACCAGCACGACGAGCAGATCCGTTACCTGGAACTCGCCTGCCGACTCAGCGACCTGATCATCGTCGACGAGGCGGACCGCGTGCAGATGCAGCTCGACACCGTGTTCGCCCCGGCCAGCACCCTCGTCGGCACCTACCCGAACTCATGGTTCGACGAGGTCGCCGTCCACAAGTTCCAACAGATGGCCCGAGACGGGCGGCTCCAGCTGTCCGAACGCGACGTCGACGACTGGACGAACGCCGTCAACACCGTGAGCGCCGCCACTGACCGGCTCTATTCGCTCCTGGTCAAGGACGGGGAGCTGCGGCAGTGGATCAGCGTCGACTACTTCAGCGCGTTCACCCTGCACAACTTGCTGATCGACAGCTGGTTCCCCGGACGGGACGCGGGCGACCAACCACCGCCCGCGGCACGACTGCTGGACGAGGCGTTGCTGCGTTTCCGGGATGACCCCCTGCACGAACACGAGAGCACTGGTGACGGCGACCAGGTGACCCCCTTGGTCAACACCTTCGTCCGCCTGGCCCTCGAACTGCTCCACGCCCCCCAGGGCGCCCGCACCCGGGAACGGCTCCGCTCCACCCTCACGGCTGTCGTGGGCCACGACTCGGGAGTCCTCGACCGGATCGACGTACAGGCCCGACGCTTCGAGTTCACCCTGCTCCTCGCCGCGCTCCACAGCCGACTCGACTTCATGACCATCCTGTGGCCGCGCGTCGAGGCCGCACTCCACCTCGAGAATGCGTCAAACGTCCTCTCCCGCAGACCTCCGAAGGACTACGAGGCGGTCATCCCCGAATCACCGATGGGCAATGTCCTCGGCTTCCAGTTTCGCCTCACGGACTCGGAGCGCGACGGTGACCGCAGCGGTGAGCTGCGCTTCTTCCACTGCAACGGTGTGGGGCGCGAACTCCTCATGCGAATGGGCGACCTGTGTCGGGTGGACAGTCGACCCGCCCCCCACGTTCTGCTCATGTCCGCGACCAGCTGGGCCGGCACTTCCAGCCGGTACCACCTGCACGCCGATGTGGGAGCCGTGCTTCGCCCGCGGGACGAGGAGGTCGAGGCCGTCCTCGGCACCGAGTTCCGCAAGGAGTTCCTCCACTGGCCGGGCAGCGAAGGGCCGCGGCCCCTGCGGCTGTCGGGCTGCCCCCCGAAGGAGCGGCCCCAGGCGCTCGTCGAGATGCTCCGGCAGCTCGCGGTTCCTGACCGCAGCCTGCCCGGCGCGTCCAGCATGCTCGACACCGAGCTGGACGAGATCCCCGACCAGGATCGACGCCGCATCCTGCTCCTCGTCGGCAGCTACGACGAGGCGCGGCGCGCGGCCGAGTACCTCAACGGGATCCCCGAGTGGAACGGCCGTGTCGTCCAGCTCGTCTCGGACGACGCGGACGCCGACACCGCCTGGGCCCGGCTGCCGGAGGACCCCGCGGTGCGCACCCTCACCCGAGGTGACGTGCACTCCTTCGCGAAGATCGGCGGCGAACTCCTGATCGCGCCGCTGCTCGCGGTGGAACGAGGGCACAACATCGTGCTGAGCACGGGCAAGGCCGCGATCGGCAGCGTCTACTTCCTCGCCCGGCCCCACCCGCGGCCCGACGACATCGCCCTCGCCATCCAGTCGATCAACGATTGGGCGGTACGCCAGCTCCGGGACACCGGAAGGGTCTTCACACAGGCGACGCTCGCGGCTGCCACGCCGCACCAGGCCGCCATCGGGTTCCGTAGTCGCGCCCGCCGCCAGTGGAACCGGTACCTCACCCGCCGAATGGCCTGGTCCAGTCTCCGGGACGACGAGAAGGTCGCCTTCACCTGGGACCAGCTGGTCGTGATGTGGCAGGTGATCGGCCGCCTCGTACGTGGCGGTGTGCCTGCCAGGGTGGCCTTCGTGGACGCCGCCTTCTCACCCCGCGAGGCGGGATTCGAGGCTGTCGACACCCCGGACACCAGCCTGCTGGCGAGCATGCGCGCCGTGCTGGCCCCCTACTTCGACGAGCCCGGCATCGTCGCTCAAGGTGCCGAAGCTCCGCCGGAACCCTCTCTGATCGACAAGTCGCTCGTCCGCGAGCTGTACGAGCCGCTCTACCGCGCCCTCGTCGACATGGGCTGAGACCCGCGGCTGCCCATCCGCACCCCGAACCTGTTTACGCACCTTCCTCCGATCAGGAGACTCACAAGATGGCGTACCAGCACGTACGGACCGCCTCGTACATGCCTGACCCGACACAGGGGCCTTTCCCCGTCCTACGGCACACCCTCTCGCTGCCCGCTCACTGGGAGGAGCCGCTCGGCCAGCTGCGTGACCATGGCCGGCCGGAAGGCCGATGGCACGGCCCACGCCGCATCCCCACCCGGGAGATCAACCAGCTGATCCGCACCACCGCCCCGGACGTCGTCACCGTGGCGTCCAACGCCACCTTCGGAACGGACTCCCCCTGGCTCTACTGCACCGAGCCGTTTCCCACCCCGGTGACCAACCTCTACGCCGCCACCTGGCTCAGAAACCTCCCCCGCCATCCCGATGATCCGGACGCACGGCGTCTGCTCGCGGAGTGCTTCCGCGAGCTGGACACCGGAAGCCTGACCTGGCGCGCAGACACCATCGACCTGCTCGAACAACAGCCTTCTCCCGGTGGCACCGCCAAGCCCACCCGTCTGGTGTACCGACTGCTCCCCGACGAACTGGCCGCACGCATCGCACGTCAGGGTGCCTACGAGCACGGAGGCCGGCAACTCACCTTCCACCAGGTCGCCGGCGCCGGCGGCGGGTACGACGCCGGAAGCAGCAGCGCGGAACTGATGTCGTGGCCGCCGATCGAATACCGACCCGCGGGTAGGGGCGGCGAGCGCAAGCCGTCGTACTACGCGGCCACCCTTCGCGTCGGCGTGCGCACCGTCCCGTTCTCGCCGGTTCCTCGGATTCACCTCAGCGCGGGAATCCGCCGGTTCGTCACCGGAAAGGTCTGGATGCCCTTCCGCAAGGGGGTCTCGGTCTACCTACTGCCAGAGATCTCGCTCGTGCCGGACGCACCGGTGTCCCGGCGACTCTCGGTTGCCATGCTGCAGTGGCGCAACGGAACCACGGATTGGAGGCAGGGCGGCCCCAGTGGCATGCTCGCCGCCGTCGCCGCGCTCGACGGGCTCCCGTCGGTGGATCGACTGGTCAAGGAGGCCGACCACTGGATCGGGGACGGGAAGGACGGCATCAGGCTGGCGGTCGGCCACCAGGCCGCCATGGGCAGACACCCCATCGGGACCGGACTGATGCCCAGCGAACGCCGCCGTCTCATCGAGTGGGCCGAGCAAGCGCTGGCCCCCGAGTTCGTCCCCGCCCCGAAGCTCCAGCGCAGCCGGTACGGTCGCCCGCCTGTCAGACAGCTCACGAAGCGGCCCTCCATGCCAAAGAACGGCACCGCCGAAGAGCTCGCCGCCCTCCTGGAACGGACGGAACGGACCGCGGCGGACAACGCGCGGGTGCGGCGTGCGGCGCTCGCCGCGACGCTGGACGGCACCGATCTCGTCGGCTTTCTGGTTCACCAGACCGACGACCAGCGGGACAGGCTCGTCGCCACCGCCGAGAGCGCGCTCGGACTCACAGAGTTTCGGCGTGAACGAGGACCGGAGACATGGGTGTGGGAGGCCGAGGAGCTCACCGTGCGGCTCCACGCCCACCCCCTGGGCGAGCTGGGATCCCCTCTCGGAGCGGAGGACCGGCCGCCGCGCGCGGGACAGGAACACGACCAGGCCATCCGTGAGCGGCGCGGACGGGTCGCCGAGGCGATGACCCGCCTGAGGGAGCAGGTGCCCGGGGCTCGGATCGCCCTTGTCGAGCTGGAAGGAAGCGAAGCGTTCCAAGGTCCCGCGAGGCGTACCGACCCCAAGTACGCGATCCGGCTCGGGTGCGCGGACGCAGGCTTGGTCACCCAGTTCATCCGCCCACTGGACACCGCAATGGACACGGCTGACGCCGAGAAGGACGCTGCCCTGCGGGCCGAAGCGGCCTGGGCGGACGGCCTTCGTCAGACCGGGATGCGCCTGGTGCCCCAGCACACTCTCGGCGATCGCATCCCTTCCGGTCTGAACCAGGTGGCCTTCCATCTGGTCGAGCGCCGGGTCGACGGTCCCACGGGCAGGGCACAGTTCACCCCGATCGCCGTGCTGCTCCGGCCGGACGCACCATGTGTCCTCGGACGGACCGCGGACACCTCCGAGTGGATGTCCTACCCGGACCTGCTCCGGATCCTGACCGGACGAGTGCGGGGGAATGACCTGAGGACCTCGGCGCAGCAGTCGGCAGTCACGGCTGCCTTCATCAGGAGGACCCTGGCGAGTCTGCGCGGCACGCCGACCTTGGTCCTGTCCCACGCACAAGACGTGCGCAAGCGCTGGCCGTGGCTCACCAACGGCGGGCTCGAGGTGGATCGGATCGGCCTCGACGGGGGCCCCGCGCAGCGAATCGGTCTCTACGGCAAGCACCTTCGTGTCGTCAGGGTCGCTGACAGCGGCCGTGACGAGACGCCCCAGTGGTGGGCGGAACGGGAGGAGCGCGAGGAAGAGCTGGCCGGGCAACAGCGGGGCGGCTTCGGCATGGGACTGTGGGTGCCCGACGAGCCCGGAGCCCCCGGCCGCGTCTTCTACAGCACGGCGGACAAGGCGAGCACACAGACGAAGTTGACGAACGACGATGCGAAGCTGACCCCTCACGTCAACCCCGCCGGCCGGAGCGCCCACCGGCCGACGGTGAACGCGTGGAACCCCGAGCTACTGGAGCTCACCCTGGCCTGCCTTCAGCCCGGCGACGACCCCGAGGCATGGGCCGCGTTCGTCCACCAACAGCGCATCTGCAAGGACGACTACCGGGACGTGCTCGGCCTGCCGCTTGCTCTTCACCTCGCACGGCTCGCGGACGAGTACGCGCTGCCGCACGACGAGGAGGAGGCCGTGGACCCGACAGCGGGGCCGGTCGTAGGGACCGGCGTCGAAGACGGCCCAGGGCAGCTCGCATTCGACTTCGACACCGATGAGGACGACGAGGACCAGGCACATGGGAACGCGTGACACGAAGGCGGCCGCGCGGGCCGTCGGGTTCGCCGACCGCATCTTCGATCAGGAGAAAATGCGGGACGCGAACGCCGTACCGGAGCCGGAGGGCGGTGAAGCGACGGCCGCAGCCGTCGAGCACCTGGGCAAACGGTTCGCGACACTGCCCGGGATGGTTCGCCACGCCTTCGGCCGGACCCGGGACCACGCGGGCAACCTTTCGAGTGATCCACTGCAGGGCCTGTCCGAGATCGTGCAGAATTCGGAGGATCTCGGTGCCTCAGAAGTGCGCATCCTCACCAGGGAGCGAGACCTTCTTGTTGCCCATAACGGTGCCCCGGTGCGGTTGCCGGACGTAGTGGCCCTGGCCATGCCGTGGCTGTCCAGCAAGGCGGACGAAGCCGAATCCACAGGCCGGTTCGGCATCGGGCTGATGACGCTGCAGTCGCTCTCTCCCCATCTGGAAGTGCACAGTGGCCACTACCGGGTGCGCATCGGCGATCCTTATGTCTCCGTCGCCGAACCGCTTGTCGTACCCGACTGGTTCGCGGACGACGCCTGGACCGTGCTCCGCGTTCCCTTCGCACCCGGTGCGCTTGACGCGGAGAGCGTCGACGGGTGGCTCGCTGCCTGGACCTCCGGCGCGCTGCTCTTCCTCGACCACGTATCCGACATCACGCACCTGGATACGCAGGGCGGCGTCCGGCACCGGCTCGCTCTATCCCGGGAGCCCGGACCTGGCTTCGAGGCCGAGGTCGGCGGTGGACCGGCAGAGGTGGGGACGCACCTCGCCCGCGCGTCCACTGGAACTCGATGGCTGGTGTGCCGTACCACAGTGCCCAGTCCCTCGGGCATCGACAGGGCGCACAAGGCTGCCGGACCCACCACGACTCTCGCCGTCGCCCTCCCGCTCGGACACGGCGGTCCCGGACGGATCCACGTCGGTCTGCCGGTTCAGGAGATCGGGCCGGCCCTCTGGACGAGTGCGCAGTTCGACCCGCTCGCCAGCCGGCAGGCGCTCGACGAAACCCCGTGGAACCGTGCGCTCGTTCCCTTGGTGGCCGATCTGTGGACGGCAGCCGTTCTGCGGCAGTTCCGGCAGGATCCGGTGAACGCCTGGAGTGCTGTTCCCCTGCCGGATCGCGTCCGTGACGGGCACAATCCGGCTGCCGTGATGGAACAGCGGTTGCTCGACCACGCCCGGCGTCTGGTGTCCGCGAAGCTGCTCCTGGAGGTCCCGGGGGAGGGGCTCCTCGATCTCGAGTCGCTTGCCGTGGAGGACGAAGAACTCGAAGGTGCCGTGACCGAGGAGGAGGTCGCCCGTCTGGCTGATGTGCCCGCCGCGCTGCCCGGAGCGATGCGAGATCCGGACGGCAGGTGGCGGGAGGTGCTGTCGGATTGGGAGGAGAACGGTGTCGGCGCACCGGCCCGGGTCGAGGTGTACGACACGCTGGACCTCCTTGGCGACGGGAGCCGATCAGCACGAGCGACGGTCCGGCTGGTCGCGCGAGTCATCGAAACGGGCTGGAGCGACCTCCTGTCGTCACGTGATTGGCTTGTGGACAGTTCCGGTACGCAGTACGGCATGCGCGGCTCTGTACCCGTGCTGTTCGCCGCCACTCCTCGTGGGCTGGGAGTCGAACTGGGGCTCACCCGTGAGATCCACCCGGACTTTCTGGCCGACACCGACGACGCGCGGTCGGTCCGGGAATGGCTCGGCAAGCAAGGGGTACTGATCAACGACGACGACCCGGCAGCGGTGATTCAGCGTCTCGCAGACTTCGGGGGTGCGCGAGGTGGAGCTGGGCTTGTCCTCACGGATGAGCAACTCGTGGCGCTGCGGGACGGTTTCGCACACGTACCGGAGAGCCGCCGTGAGCTGTGGGGCAGGAAGGTCGGGCTAGCAGTGCGGCTCCAAGGCCACCGCTACACCACCGACGGAACGCGGGAGGACGTGGAGATCGCACCCGCCCGAGCCTATCTTCCGTCCGGGATCGACAGCGCCGAGCACGACGAGAGCTTCGCCTTCGCCGCCGGCTCGACTTCCGGCCCGGCGTGGCTGCGATCGCGTTACGCCAAGGTGTTGCAAGGCGGCAGCACCGGAGCCCTGAGATTCCTCCGGTTGCTCGGTGCTGAGACGGCCCCAAGGCCGCGTAGTTGTCCCGGGCAGCACTCACGGTTCGAACGGGGCGCCAGAGGACTTCCCTCATACCTCGCCTCGGGTTCGAAGGCACGCACGAAAGCCTTGGAGGCTCTTCGCGCGACCTACACCCTCAATGATTACGACTGCCCCGACCTGTATGCCGTGGCAACCGATATCGCGAAAGACGACGACTCTGCACGTCGCCGACGCAGGGCAGCCGCGCTTCTCCACGTACTCGGCCGCTCATGGAGTCGCTTCTCCGCACATGCCGAGGTCGGTGCGGCTTTCGACTACCACACATGGCACGACCGAGGCCGAACGGCCGCCCTATGGCTCTGGCAACTGCGCGAGGTGGCCTGGCTGGACGACCGGAACGGCACTCCGTCGAGCCCCTTCCGGCTCCGTAACCGCACCGCGGGCACCGTGGCCGTCTACGGGGACGGGGACGCCCAGTTCCTACATCCGGACATCCAGGAGCAGGCACATCGGCGTATCGAGGTGCTCCGAGCCCTGGACGTCGTCGGAGACGCCCGCCCCCGCGATCTCGTCGAGTGCCTGCGGCGGCTCCGTCGTGAGGAGAAGGACGGGGCTGAACGAAACGCCCCCGGCGCACTGATCGTCTACGAGGCCCTGGCCGAGAGCGTCACCGGAAGCGGGACTTCGGGTGGATCGGGAGAGATGCCGTTCAGCGAAGTCCTTCGCGCCTTCACCACAGGCGAAGGGCTGGTCCTCACGAACTCCGGCTGGCGGCGCCCGGGCGAGTGCCTCATCGGCGAGCCACTGTTCGGAGCGTCACGGGCCTTTGCTCCCGTGTTCACCGGTGGCGAGGCGTTCTGGACGCGGCTCGGGGCGCGTCGGCCAACCGTCGACGACGCTGTGAAGGTGATCAGGGAGTTGGCGCAGCAGGACAGGAGGGAGCGACGGAACGTTCCGGAGGGAACCACTCAATCGGTAGTCCTGGAGACCCTGAAGATGCTCCGTCGCCCCTCTGCCGTCCGGTCGGAGGAGCTGACAGCCGGGCGGCTGGGAAGACTTCCCCTCGTCACGAGCAAGGGATGGCTGAGCAAGCGGCCTGTGTACGCGGTCGAGGACCCCATGGTCGCCGACGGCTTGGGCCGCGACCACGCCGTGTGGCGGCCGGGAGCAGAGCTGGAGCAGTTCCGTCCACTGGCCGGAGCCCTGCGCCTCACGTGGATCGGGGTGGAGCAACTCAGTGTGCACAGCTCCAGTGTCGCTGCGCACGATCCGGACGCGACGGAACTGGTCCGCGCGGCTGTCACCCATCTGCGCGAGGACCTGCAACGCAACGCCCCGGAGGTGGCCCGCGGCCTGGACGGCTCCTGGGACGGACTCGCGACACTCACGGTGAGCGTGGCACCGGACCTGATCTGCCGGGTGGAACTGTCCGGCACTCCGGTGGAAGTATCCGTCGACGCCGGTGTCGACTGGGCTTCCAGCACCCTGTACGTCCGTGACCTGTCAGCGGTGAACCGGCCCTCTGCGGGCGGTGCTTCGATCGCCACCAAGTTCCCTGGACACCGCAGGGCGGCGGCCCTCGCCTGGACCGCCGCGTGTGACCGGGCGGAGCGGGGCCGCACCGCCGTGGACCTTAGCCTCGCGGAGGAACAGGTCCGCCGTGAACAGGAAGCCGCTGTCGCCGAACGCGATCGCCGACTCATGGAGATGCAGGAAGAGGCGGACCGACGTGGCCGGATGAACGGACGGGAAAGGCGTCCGGTTGCGGGAGCCTCGTCGACGATCAGTGGCCGGGCGCCCGCACTACCCGCGATCCCGCACGGCCGGGACCCTTCCGTCCCGGCCGTGCGGCCCCCCGCTTCGTTCCGCCGACTGGTGGATCCCGCCACCCTCCGTCTCGTCGTGGACCGGGGAAACCTCACGGCACCGCAATCCGGTGCCGGGCCCGCGACGGGCACCGCCCCGAAGAAGGGCCCGGCCGGCCTGCCCCAGTCCCGGCCCGGCTCGGCCGTCCCCCAGCAGCGCACCGCCGCACGTCCTTATACGGCCGTGGAGCAGGAGAAGGCGGCACTGGACCTCGTACGCCGGGCTCTGGCGCTGGACGAGACCGAGCTGCGTGACCTGAGGGCTCAGCACGGTTTGGGGGCGGACGCAGTGGACGAGCTGGCCCGGTTCTACGAACTCAAGACGTACGGCGGTGCCGAGCCGGACACGATCCAGCTCACCCCTGCGGAGTTCCAGCGGGCGATCGAAAGCGACGACTTCTTCCTTGTGGTCGTCTCCGGTTTGGAGGCCGGAGCCGCACCGGTCACCGTACGGATCATCCTGGAGCCGTTGAAGCACCTGCCCTACCGTCCGAGCAGCAACGTACTCGTCTCCGGCATCCGGGGCGCGCAGAGCCTTGTCTACCCGTTCGAGAGCACGGAGTAATCCTCGGCCGTGACTGCCATGAGAATGATGACAGCGACTTGAGAACGTGATTTCGGACCGCCCCTTAACGTGGGCGCCGAAGTGCCGCAGGGGTGGCGGCGGAGGGGACGTACCAGTATGCGCAGGGTTCCGCCGGAGATGTTCCGGTTCACCACGGGGGAGACGGCCGACTTGAACGGCGCCGTGCTCGAGGCTTTCGGGGTGGCCGGCGAGCACCTGGAGACCGCGCTCGGGCTCGACGGCGTACGGGAGCGGCTGCGTGCGGTGGGCTGGGTCTCGGACCTCGAGGACGAGGAACTGCACGAGACGCTGAAACGGCTGGTGAAGTGGGAACTCCTCGACGTGGTCCACAACCACGCCCAGAACTACCGCACGGCCGAGGAGTACGAGCGGCGCAACCTGCACTACTCGCTGACCCGTCGGGGCGAGGCCGCGCTCGCCGGGGTGCGACACGCCCTGGAGGTGCTGGCCTCCACAGGGGCGCTGCAGACGGCGGTGCTGGAGGCGATCGCCGACCGGCTCGACGAGCTGACCGTGCTGTCCGGCGAGCCTGCCGCGGCCGACCGACGGATCTTCAGCACCCTGCGGGAGCTGGAGGGTCATCTCGAGGGCCTGGTGGAGAACACCAAGGCCTTCAACGGCCAGTTGCAGAGGCTCCTTCGCACCGAAGGAGTGGATCTGGACGTGTTCCGTGAGGTGAAGGCCGCCACCGTCGCGTATCTCCAGGAGTTCCTGGTCAATCTCGACCGGCGCGGCGAGACGGTGGCCGCCGCCGTGGCCCGCGTGGAGGAGCGGGGCATCGCGGTGCTGCGTGAGCGGGCCCTGCGCGGTGCCGAGCTGCCTCCGACCCCGGGAGAGGACCCGGCAGCCGGCTGGCTGGAGAGCCGGCGGGCGCGCTGGGCGGGGCTGAGGGCCTGGTTCCTGCCGGGCGACGGGGCGCGCCCCCGGATCGAGCAGCTGCACGACATCGCCCGGCGCGCCATCGTCTCCCTCCTGCAGGTGCTGGAGCGGATCAACGAGTCCCGGCGCCGCCCCTCCAGCGCCGTACAGGACTTCCGCGAGCTCGCGCGCTGGTTCGCTGCGGCTCCCGACGAGGAGGACCTGCACCGGCTGTGGTCGGCCGCCTTCGGCCTCGGCCCGGCCCGCCATGCCCACCTCGCCCACCCGGACCCGGAGCTGATCCCCTCGTCCCACTCCTGGTCCGAGGCGCCGCCGGTACAGGTGTCGGCCCTGCTGAGGACCAGCGGACGGACCGAACGCTTCACTCGTACGGCCACGGTGCGGGACGTTGCGGCGGTCAGGGCGGAACGCGCCGAGCGGGCCCGGGCGGAGCGAGCGGAGCTGGCACGCGCCTGGCAGGCGCTGGAGACGGACGGCCCGGTACGGCTCTCCTCTTTCAGCACCCTCGACCCCGCGGCCTTCGACCGTCTCCTCGATCTGCTGGGCCGGGCGCTGGCCGCCCGGCCGGACGCGGGTGGCCGGCGACGGGCCACGACCGGCG
>NZ_NTGZ01000598.1 GCF_002551245.1 Streptomyces sp. rh34 | reverse complement strand
GGGCCACCGGGGGCCCGGGGGCGGGGGACGGGGTGGGCACAGGGGCCGGGGGCGGCGTGGGCACGGGAGCCGGGGCCTGGACCGGCCCCTGCCGCACTTCCTGCGGTAGGGGGGCGGGAGCCGGCAGCGGCGCCTGCTGCTCCTGAGCTTGCTGTGCCCGCTGTACCTGTGCCTGCTGTGGCTGCGCGTGCTGGGCCTGCTGTGCCTGTGGCTGCGCGTGCTGGGCCGGTGGCTGCTGTGCGTGCTGTGTCCGCGCCGGCAGGGCCCGGGGTGCCGGAGCCGGTGCGAGGCTGTTCTGTGCCGCGCCCACGTTCCGCGGCCCCTGCTGCGTACCGGCGTTCGACGGCGCCGTAGCCGGAGCCTGCTGTACGGCGTTGGGCCCCGGGGAGCGCGGACCCACCGCGCGGATCGTGACCGTCCCGTCGGCCGGCGGACGCGCCCCGGCCTCCCCGGCGGTCCGGCCACCGTCCCGCGCCCCCGGCAGCGCGCCGCCCGCCGGGTCCTGGGCCAGCGG
>NZ_NTGZ01000597.1 GCF_002551245.1 Streptomyces sp. rh34 | reverse complement strand
CATCAGAGATGTGTATAAGAGACAGAGCCGGAACAGGCCGACGGCTTCGCACGGGCCCTGCTGGGCGCCGGTTGCGGCCCGGACGACGGCCGCAGGACAGCGGCCCTGGTCGGCTGGCTGCTGGAGCGCGCCGCCCTCCAGGGCCACACGGCCCTGGACGCCGAGACCGTACGGGCGGCGCTCGCCGAACGTGCGGTAGCCGATCCGGACGCGGCCGTGCGGGACGCCGTCGAGGAGGGCGTCGCCCTGGTCTTCCAGGAAGACGACGAGCCGGCGACGGACGACACCGGGACGACGGACGGCGAAGCGGACGAAGCGGGCCTCGCGGAGGACGCCGAAACCGAGCGGGAGCCGGTCCAGGTGCTGCTGGGCCTGGACCGCTACGCCCTGGCCGAGGAGAGCCTCGCCGACGGCCTGGCCCGGCTGGTCAACGCCTGTGAGAAGGCCGCCGACTGGGCGGAGGCGGCCGCCGCGGCCCCCAGCCCGTCGGCCGCGGAGCTGATCCGTACGACCGCCG
>NZ_NTGZ01000596.1 GCF_002551245.1 Streptomyces sp. rh34 | reverse complement strand
AGATGTGTATAAGAGACAGGCACGGACCCGGCCGCGCCCGACCCCGCCACCTGGCACCGGACCCGGCCGCGCCTTCCGTCCGCCCCCGATCCGTCCGTTCCCGATCCGTCCGTCACCACCCCGTCCGCCGCCGCCCCTGCGGCGGCGGGCCCCGCCGAGTGGAGCGCGCGCCCGGCCTCGGAAGACCACACCGAGCCCCTTTCGGAAGCACCCCTGCCCTACTCGGCGGACGGGCGGTTCGACGAGCGGTTCGCCGAGACGCTCGACGCCTTCCCGGTCGCCGCCTCCACCGGGCGGCACACCGTATGGGGCTACGGCCAGGACGACCCGGACCTCCATGTGTTCGTGGCCGAGATCCCGTCGCTCGGCCTGCGCGGGGAGTACAACCCCGACGGCCCGTCGGCCGGTGGCGTCACCGACCAGGCCGGGCGGATCCACACCGAGGGCCCGGCCTGGGACTGGTACCTGCCGGGCCGCGGACTCGTCGCCTCCTCCCGCCTGCTGACGGGGGAGGGCT
>NZ_NTGZ01000595.1 GCF_002551245.1 Streptomyces sp. rh34 | reverse complement strand
GCCATCAGAGATGTGTATAAGAGACAGCGCTGGGGCCGGCCCGGCGACCGGAGGGCCGGCGCTGTCGGGCACCACCGGCATCGCCAGCCGCTGTACGGGTACGGCGGCTTCCGGACGTGCCGCCGCGGGTGGATGCGGCCGGACGACGGGAACGGGGCGCGCGCCGGGGGCGGTTGCGGATGCCGGAGGCGTGGAAGCGGCCGACGGCATCCCCGGCCGGGAAAGCGGAGCGTGCGGGAGGGGCACGGCGCGTTGAACAGCAGGAGCAGGAGCAGGAGCAGGAGCAGGAGCAGGAGCAGCGGACCGGCCGGAGGCGGTGGTCCGGCCGGAGGCCGGGGAGGCGTGCGGTGCGGGACCCTGCTGCGGAGTCTGGCGGGCCGTCGGACCGGAAGTCCGGAGCGGCGGCGTGCCGGGCGACATGGGCGGCGAGGGCTTCGTGGCGAGCCCGGGCCGCCGTACGAGTCGCTGGAGTACGCCACCGGCGGACGGACCGCGCCCGGCGGGGGCGGCCGTGGTCC
>NZ_NTGZ01000594.1 GCF_002551245.1 Streptomyces sp. rh34 | reverse complement strand
AGATGTGTATAAGAGACAGGGCCCGCTGGGTCTGCGGCTGCGCGGAGTCCGGTTCGGCTACGGGGGAGAGGCCGTGCTCGACGGCGTCGACCTGACCGTCCGGCCGGGCGAGACCGTGGCCCTGGTCGGGGCCTCCGGGGCGGGCAAGTCGACCTGCGCACACCTCCTGGCGCGGTACTGGGACCCCGAGGGCGGCGCCGTGGAGCTCGTGCCCCCCGCCCCGGACCACCCCGTGGACCTGCGGGACCTGACCGAGGAGGACCTGCGCGCCGCCGTGTCCGTGGTGGGGCAGGAGGCCCCGCTCTTCCACGGAAGCCTCGCCGAGAACCTCCGCCTGGGCGCTCCGGACGCCACGGCCGACGAACTGGGCGCGGTGACCCGGATCTGCGGCATCGCCCCCATCGCCGACGCCCTGCCCGACGGGCTGGACACCGCCGTCGGCGAGCGCGGCGCCACCCTGTCCGGCGGCCAGCGCGCCCGGGTGGCCCTGGCCCGGGGGCTGCTGAGC
>NZ_NTGZ01000593.1 GCF_002551245.1 Streptomyces sp. rh34 | reverse complement strand
CCGCTCCCCAGCGGCTCGCCCGCACCGCGCCCAGGGACGGGCGGGCCGCCTCCCGGGCCTGGGAGGAAGCCGTCGCGGGCGGCGACGAGCCCGCCGTCTACCGGGGCCCCGCCACCCCGCTCGCCGCCGAACGCGCCCGCCAGACACGGATCGCCGTCGTCGGAGCCGTCACCGAGCGCTGGGCCCCCGAGCAGGCGGGCCCGGTCCACGAGAACTGGCAGCTCGCGCCCCCGATCGGCCCTTCCACCGACCTGTGGGCGCTCGGCGCCCTGCTCTACCGCGCCGTCCAGGGCCACGCCCCCTACCCCGAGGAGAACGCGGCCGAGCTCGTCCAGATGGTGTGCGGGGAGCCGCCCGCCTTCGCGGAGGAGTGCGGCCCGCTGCGGCCCGTCGTCGAGTCGCTGCTCCGCCAGGACCCCACGGAGCGGCCGGACTTCGAGGAGCTGCGCGGCTGGCTGCGCTCGCTGGTGCGTTCCGCTCCGGAGCCGGAGGCGGGCGCCGACGTCGTGCCGCTGCCCGCGTCCGACGCCGCCCGGCTCCCCGTCGTACGCCGCCGGGGCGAGCTGGTC
>NZ_NTGZ01000592.1 GCF_002551245.1 Streptomyces sp. rh34 | reverse complement strand
GCCCCGAGGAGCAGGCCGAGCACCAGCGTGGCGGCCCCCACCGCGACGGCGGCCAGCGCGGTGCGGGCGGCGCCGTGGCCGAGTCGGGCGAGGACGTCGCGGCCGAGGTTGTCGGTGCCGAAGGGGTGCGCGGCGGAGGGGCCGGCGAGGCGGGCGGCCGTGTCGACGTGGAGGGGGTCGCGCAGGAGGCCCGCGACGGTGACGGCGATCAGAAGGCCGCCGAGGACGAGGGCGGCGACGGCGAGCGCGCGGCGGCCGGGCAGCCGGGGCGTGACGAGGGCGGGCAGCGCGCGGTCGGTGAGCGCGGGGCCGAGCTGCACGCGGACGGCGAGGCGGGCCAGGAGCCCGGCGGCGACGCCGAGGAGGAGCAGCACGAGGACGGCCGCCTGGAGGACGGGCAGATCCTGGGCGAGGGCGGCGGCCAGGGCCGTACCGCCGAGGCCGGGGATCGCGTACAGCGTCTCGACGGCGACCGCCCCGCCGGTCAGCCCGACCGTGACCAGGCCGAGTTGGGGCAGCAGGCCCGGCAGCGCGCGGCGCAGGGCGTGCCGGGCGACGACGCGGCCGGGCAGGCCG
>NZ_NTGZ01000591.1 GCF_002551245.1 Streptomyces sp. rh34 | reverse complement strand
GGCCCGGAACGGCTGGTCCCGCAGCTCCGGTGATCAGCTCCAGCGGTCAGCTCCGGTGATCCGTCAGCCGGGCGGCAGGCGCGTACGCGAACGGCGCGGGCCCGCACCCTGTATCACCGGGGTGCGGGCCCGCGCCGTTCGCGTACGCGCCTGCCGCCCGGCTGACGGATCACCGGAGCTGACCGCTGGAGCTGATCACCGGAGCTGCGGGACCAGCCGTTCCGGGCCGTGCGCCGGCTGCTCGCGCAGCGTCTTCTGGAGCTCCAGGTCCTGCGCGGTGAGCTTCTGCGGACCACTGCGGGGCGGTACGCCCCCGACCCGCTCGCCGGGGGAGATCGGTTGCTCGTAGTGGGTGGGCGCGGTGTGCAGGGTCAGTCCGGTCACGGCGATCAGGAGCGCGACGCCCGCGATGGCGGCCCGGGTCCACAGCCGGGCCCTGTCCTCGCTGCCGGTGCGCACGGTCCGGGCCGGCCGCGGTACGGGGACGTGCTCGGCGCGCGCGAGGCCGCCGAGCCGGTCGTGCAGCAGGGCCGACTGCCTGTCTCTTATACACATCT
>NZ_NTGZ01000590.1 GCF_002551245.1 Streptomyces sp. rh34 | reverse complement strand
CCGCTCAGAGATGTGTATAAGAGACAGGGGACGCCCTCGGCCCGGGGCGCCCAGCCCGCGCGCAGCACCCGGCCGGGCCCGGCCCCCGGCTCCCCCAGGACGAGGCGGACCCGCGCCCCGGGGGCGCCGCCCGGTTCCGTCACGCAGCGCAGCTCGACGACGTACGCCCCGCCGGCCGTCCACGCGTCGGCCCGCGGCACGTCCTTGACCATGGTCGGCACCGGGCCGACCTTCCCGGCCGCGTCGGTGAACAGCAGGTTCCGCGTCCGCCGGGCCTCGAACGGCTCCTCCCAGCGGGCCTTCAGCGCCAGGACGTTGACCAGAGCGAGCAGGGTCGCGTCGGTGATCTCCAGCGGCAGTCGCTCGATCAGCCCTCCGGTGGCCTCGCGGACCCAGGCGTCGACGGCCGCCGGGTCCATCGGGTCGAAGCGGACGTCCGGCAGCGCCTCCTGGTACGCGGGAAGGACGGGCCCCCGGCTCCAGACCCGGGTGGCCACGCCCAGCGCCCCGGTCCGGGCCAGCTCGCGGGCCACCGCCGTGACGGCCGGCGCGGCCTCCCGGTCCGCGGTGCCGAGGAG
>NZ_NTGZ01000589.1 GCF_002551245.1 Streptomyces sp. rh34 | reverse complement strand
TGCGGGCGAGCGGTCCCCTGTGGCGGGGCGACGGACGACGGCCGCGGGCAGCGCCGCCGCGGCCGGCCCGGCCGGCTCCTGGTCGTCCCGGAAGAGGAGGTGTACGGGGATGGAGGCGGTGGTCTCGTTGGCGATGACGGAGTGACGGCGGCCGGGGTGCGAGGGCGTCGCCGCGGCCGGCGTGGGGGGCTCGGCGGCGGTCGGGGAGGCGGGTACGGGAAGGGATACGGATACGGGTACGGGTACGGAGAACGTGGCGGAGGCGGCCCGGTCGCCGGGGGCCAGGTCCAGGACGAGGTCCAGCTCGGTGTCGGGCCCGGGGTCGTCCACGGTTCCCCTCGCGGGGGCGCCCCGGGGGCGGCGTCCGGCCGGGTCCTTCCGGGCGGAACCCTTTCCGGCCTCCGGCTCGGCCCCGTAGGACGGATGCGGGGTCCATTCCGCCGAGGGTTCCGTCCTCGAACGCCGGACGGGCTTGAGGTGGAGGTTCCCGTCGAGCGGCACGGGGCGCGCGGGGGCGGGGCGGCCGGAGGTGGCGCGGTCGCCGCCAGGACCACCGGGGGCGGGACCGCCGTCGACAGTGG
>NZ_NTGZ01000059.1 GCF_002551245.1 Streptomyces sp. rh34 | reverse complement strand
CTGCCCGGGGGCCTGCGGCCGGTGGTGCGTCTCACCGCGCTCCTCGCCCGCCGGGCCGTGCTGCTCGCCGTGCTGCTCGCCACCGTCTTCGCCGCCGTCGAATTGCTGCCGGGCGACGCGGCCACCGCCACCGCCGAACGCGGCGAGAGCGCCGCCGACCTCGCCCAGCGGCGTGAACTCCTCGGCCTCGACCGCCCCTTGCCGAGCCGCTTCATCGACTGGATGACCGGCCTGCCCACCGGCGACCTCGGCACCTCCGCCCATGGCCGGCCCGTCGCCGAGTTGCTGTCCGGGCCGTTCCCCAACACCCTGCTGCTCGGCGGCCTGGCCCTGCTCCTCACTCTGGTCGCCTCGCTCGCTCTCGGCTGCTGGGCGGCGCTGAAGCCCGGCGGCAGGACCGACCGCACCGTCTCCTCCACAGCCACCGGTGTCCTCGCGCTGCCGGAATTCGTGGTCGCGGTCGCCCTCGTCCTCGTCTTCGCCCTGTGGACGGACCTGCTTCCCGCTGTCACCCTCACCGACGCCGACGGCTCCCCCGCCTCCTGGCAGATGCTCGTCCTGCCCGTACTGGCCCTGGCCGTCCCGCAGATCGGGTGGAACATCCGCATCGTGCACGCCGCCCTCGCCGACGAGGCCAAGGCCCCACACGTGGAGACCGCCGTACTCGACGGACTGCCGCGCCACCGCGTCCTCACCCACCACCTGCTGCCCGGCGCACTGCCCACCATCGCGGCCGGCATCGCCACGTCGACCGGCATGCTGCTCGGTGGCGCCGTCGTGGTGGAGACCATCTTCAACTACCCCGGCATCGGATCCGTGCTGGCGGGCGCCGTCACCGACCGGGACAGCCCGGTCGTCGCCGGAGTCGTCGCCGTCACCGGAACCGTCATCGCCGGCGTCCTGCTGCTGGCCGACCTCGTACGGGCCTGGGCTTCGGGAGACCGCACATGACCACATCCGACACGACCGCGGCGCAGCCGTCCCCCGGGGAACGGCCCGCGCGCCGCCGCCCCGGGCGGGGCCCGGTCCTGCGTGTCCTGCCCGCGCTGCTGCTCGTCGCCCTCGCCGTCGCCGGGCCGTGGCTGGCCCCGCATGCCATCGACACCCCCATCACCGCCCCGTACGCCGCATCCGGCGACGGAGCTCCACTCGGCGGCGACCAACTGGGCCGGGACGTCCTCACCCGCCTTCTCGCCGGAGGACGCGAACTCGTCGTCGGCTCCCTGCTCGTGGCCGTACTGGTCACCGGCGCCGCCGCCCTGCTCGGCGCGGTCAGCGCCTTGCGGCCCGCGGTGGGCCGGATCATCGAGCGGTCCGCCGACGTGCTCATGCTGCTTCCCGCCGTCCTCGGCGTACTGCTCGTCGCCCTGGCCTGGCCGGGCGGCGGCCGGTTCGCCGTGATCGCCGCCGCTGTCGTGATGGCCGTGCCGTACGCGGTCCGGCTCGTCGCCGGCGCCGCGGCGCCCGTCGCGGCGTCCGGCTATATCGAGGCGGCGGCCGTGGGCGGTGAGCGGCTGTGGCACCTCGTCGTGCGCGAGGTCCTGCCGAACCTGCGCGCCACGCTCCTCGCGCTGTTCGGGCTCCGCTTCGTCGCCGCCGTCTACGTCGTCGCCACCGCGAGCTTCCTCCAGGTCGGCCCCCAGCCTCCTGCTGCCGACTGGGCCTTGATGATCCGCGAGAACGCGGGCGGCATCGTCCTCAACCCCTGGGCCGTCCTGGCCCCCAGCCTCGCCATCGGTCTCCTCGCCATGAGCGTCAATCTGGCGGCCTCCGCACTCGTACCCCGAACCGGCCGGAAGGCGGTGAGCGCGCTGTGAACCACACGCCCGACTGGTACCCCGAGGGCCAAGTCGCCGACTCGGAAGCGGCGGTGAGCGTCACGGGCCTGACCATCGCCGCCCCCGACGGCCGCCTGCTCCTGGACGGCGGCAGTCTGGAGGTACGCCCCGGCCGCGTCACCGCACTCACCGGCCCGTCCGGCAGCGGCAAGACCACGCTGCTGCGGGCCGTGGCCGGCGTGCTGCCGCCCGGCGCGGTGCGTACGGCCGGCCGGGTCGAGGTGCTCGGCCGCGACGTACTGGCTCTGGACCCGTCCGAGCTGCGGCTGCTGCGCCGCCACCGCCTCGCCTACGTCGGCCAGGACCCTGCCTCCGCCCTCAACCCGCGGCTGAAGGTACGCAGCCTCCTGGCCGAAGTCGCTGTGCACCGCGGCCACGAAGCGCTGCTCGCGCTGCTCGCGGAGGTGCGGCTGCCCACGGACAACGGTCTGCCCGGGCGCCGCATCGGCGGGCTCTCCGGCGGCCAGCAGCGGCGCGTGGCCCTGGCCAGGGCCCTGGCCCGCCGCCCGGCCGTCCTGCTCCTCGACGAACCCACCGCCGGGCTCGACCCGGAGGTACGCGACGAGATCGCCGAACTCCTGCGCCACCTGGCCGTCAACCACCAGCTCGCCATCGCCCTGTCCTGCCACGACACCGACCTGGTCTCCCGGATCGCCGACGACGTCGTGGACCTGGCCCACGGCAGCGCGCCGTCGCCGATCCCTGCCCAGCGACGTACCACCGACCGACCGCCGGCCACCGTGGGGCCGACACTCGACGTGTCCGGCCTGCACGCCGCCTTCGCACAGCGGGGCCGCCGCACACCCGTCCTCCACGACGTCGGCTTCAGCGTCGCCCCCGGATCCAGCACCGGCATCGTCGGCGTCTCCGGCTCGGGCAAGACCACCCTGGTGCGCGCCATCGTCGGACTCCACCGCCCCACCGCGGGCACCGTCACGCTCGACGGCGTACGCCTCGCCCCATCCGCGCACCGCCGCACCCGCGAACAGCGCCGACGCCTCCAACTCGTACCGCAGGACCCGCTGGGCACACTCAATCCCAGCCGTACCGTCGGCGCGACGATCGGCCGCCCCCTGCGTCTGCACCGGCGTGCCCACCGCGACCGCTCGGCCGCCCGCGTCCTGGAGCTTCTCGAACAGGTCGGCCTCCCGGCCGGCTTCGCGGAGCGCTACCCCCACGAGCTGTCCGGCGGCCAGCGTCAACGCGCCTCCATCGCCCGCGCGCTCGCGGCCGACCCCGACGTGCTGGTCTGCGACGAAGTCACGTCGGCCCTCGATGACGCGACCGCTGCCGCCGTGCTGAACCTGCTCGAAGAGCTCCAGGACAGCGGCGGCCTCGCGCTCGTACTCATCAGCCACGACCTCCGCCTCGTCTCCAGCCGGACGGACAATCTCCTCGTGTTGTCCGAGGGCAGAGCCGTCGAGTCGGGGCCCACCGCGCAGCTCTTCACGTCTCCCGCCCACCCGGTCACCGCCGCCCTCGTCTCAGGAGCGGTTCAGCCCGCGTGAAGCGTGAGGGGTCATTCCAGGATGGCGAGGTGGTCGGCGGCGCCGCTCCGGCCGTGAGCGCTGCCGAGCGGCGAAGATCCCTGACGAACGCTGCTTCGCGACCAAGGGCGAGCTTGCCACTGGTCCGCCTGGAGAAGACACCGACATGCCATCGCCCGCCGCTGTCACTATCGAAAAGGCAGTTCAGATGCGCGCGTACCAAGATCATCGAGCCCGGCCGCCGATGGTCGAAGCGACCGTGTGGCCAAGCGCGCCGAGCTGGGACGGATCGGCCAGCCCTGGAGGGCGGCAGAAGCCGCCTGCCCTGCCGGTACGCTGCCGGGGTGACGGAGCGCATCGAGCAGGACGGGCGGCGGCCGGCCAACGCCGGGCCGAAGGCCGCTGCCCGCAATCGGGCCGCTCTGGTCACCGCCGCCCGAGAGGTCTTCGCGGAGCACGGTCTGGAGGCACCGCTCTCCGCGATTGCGCGTAGGGCCGGGGTCGGGCAGGGCGTTCTCTACCGGCACTTCCCCGACCGGAGTGCCGCGGTGGCCGCCGTTCTCGAGGAGAACGTGCGTCAGGTCGAGCAGGCTGCCGCCGACGAGGGTGCCACCTTCGACGCAGTACTCGGTGTGCTGACGTGGCATCTCGCGGAGTCGGCGGCTTTCATCGGTCTTCTGCACGCCGACCGGGCGGGCGGCCACTCGGGCATCCGCGCGCATGCCCTCGCCCTGTCCGGACGGGTGGAGCGTGCTCTGCGCAAGCACCTCCCCCTCGGTCATCGGCTGAGTGCGGGGGAGAACCTTGTGCTCTGCGTCGCCATGGTCTCCGCCGCCGTCATCGGCCCCACCCGCGAGGAGCGCGAGCACCGGGCGCTTGCCGCCTGGCGGTTGCTCGGCGTCGAAGTGGGGCCGGTGCGGGCCTTCGACGGCTGAGCCGAGGTCCGAATCAGCCGCCGTTCGACTGCCGAATGCCTTCCGCGAGCGCGTCGAAGGAGTACAGGTAGCCCCCGGCGGGGCCGCTGACGGTCATGTACGCCTTGGTGCCGCCGGGCGTGATGGCCACGTTCGTCGCCGACTCCAGGCCTTCGGCCCGCGAGGGAAGCTCCACCGTCGCCAGCCGCTCACCGTGCCGGTCGTACACGGCCATGGCCGCCCGGCCGTGCAGACCCTGGTAGAGGTTGCCGTCCGCGTCCACGGCGATCGAGTCGGTCTGGGCGAGCCCGCCGTCCACGCGGATGGCGGTGTGCCGGGACGTCACCCCGCCCTCCTCGTCGAGGCGCAGATAGGAGATCCGGTTCTCGGTGAGCTCGCTGAACCACAGCCCTCGGTAGTCCGCGTCGAAAGAGACCCCGTTCGGCGCGGCCAGATCCTCGACCAGAACGGTGGCCCTGCCGCCCCCGCGGTCGATCCGCACCACACGCCCGTCGGTCTTGCCCTCGGACAGGCCGCGTGAATCACTGACGTACAGGTTGCCCTCCCGGTCGAAGGCGATGTCGTCGGGGTTCATCCGTGCTCCGTCGACCTCGCCGGAGAAGAAGGCCCGCAAGTCGCCGCCGCCGGGGGCCAGGCTCACGACCTCGCCGTGTGCGAAGTCGCTGAGGTAGAGCCGCCCGTCGTACGGGCTGAACTGCGCCGACGTATAGGCCCCTCTGCCGTCGGTGTGGACCGCCCGGCACGTCTTCTTCGCCACATCTACGCGTATGACCTTGGGCTTGCCCTCGGGGGCGGTGACGTCGACGACGATCAGGCCGCCGTCCTCGCCGAACACGGGCCCCTCCAGCAAGGTCATCCCGGTCTCGCCGTGCACCTGGGTCAGCTGCATGACCTGCTGCGCCCGGATGCTCCTGCCACCGAAGACCGACGCCGTCTCTCCCCCGGGATCGCCGCTCTGCGTGCCGCAGCCGGTGAGGAACAGTGTGACGACGGTGGCGAGCGCGGAAAATGACCGGGCCGAAAGTCGCTGCATGGGGGATCACTCTTCCTGTCCAGTGGGCGGGTTCCTCGGGCGGGGAGTACGCGGCCTGCGGGGAGGGGCGATGGTTTGTGGCCGGATGTTGTCGTCCGGCCCGCCCCTCAACCGGACAATGCTGTCCGGTAGTTGCTACCGTAGCGGACGGCCGCCCGACCGGGGCAGCCCCACCGTGCGGATCGAGGACCCCACATGACGACTCCTCAGACACCGGCTCCCCACGAGCTCGCCGCACTGAGGCGGCGCTACCGGCTCGAACGCGAACGGCGCGTGCGTCCCGACGGAGCCGCTCAGTACCGCGACGCGGACGCCGAGTTCGGCTACTACGCCGCAGACCCGTACGTGGAGGGACCGATCGGGCGCGACCCGCTCCACGACACCGTCGACGTCGCCGTGATAGGCGGCGGATTCGGCGGCATCCTCACCGGGGCACACCTGCGGCAGCAGGGGGTCGAGCGCGTCCGGATCATCGAGAAGGGCGGTGATTTCGGCGGCACTTGGTACTGGAACCGGTACCCGGGCGTCCACTGCGACGTCGAGTCCCACGTCTACCTGCCGATGCTCGACGAGACCGGCTACGTACCGGAGTGGAAGTACGCCCCCGGTGACGAGATCCGCCGCCACGCGGTGCGGATCACGTGTACGTTCGACCTGTACGCGGATGCGTTGTTCTCCACCGGGGTCACCGCACTGACCTGGGAGGAGGCTTCCGAGACATGGACCGTGACCACGGATCGTGGTGATGCCTTCCGGGCCACCTACGTCGTGAATGCCACCGGCACCCTCACCGACCCGAAGCTCCCCGGGATCCCCGGCATCGAGGACTTCGCGGGCCACACCTTCCACACCTCGCGGTGGGACTACGCCTACACCGGCGGCGCCCCCGAGGGCGGCATGACCGGCCTCGCGGACAAGCGGGTGGGGGTCGTGGGCACCGGGGCCACCGGCATCCAGGTGATCCCGATGCTGGCCGAGGACGCCGCACACCTCTACGTCTTCCAGCGCACCCCCTCCACCGTGGACGTACGCGCCAACCGGCGCACCACCGCCCGGGACGTGGGCGCCGACCGCGAGGGCTGGGCCCGGGAGCGACGGGAGAACTACCTCCGCATCGTGTCCGGCGAGAGCGCGGACCAGGATCTCGTGGCGGACCGATGGACCGCGTCGGCGGGCCTGCTGGAGAAGCTCCTGCCGAGCTTCCGGCGGCAGGGCGACCGACAGGTGTTCGAAGCCGCCTACGAGGCCGCCGACGCCGCCAGGATGAACGAGCTCCGCGCCCGCGTCGAACAGACGGTCACGGATCCGGAGACGGCGGAGAAGCTCAAGCCCTGGTACCGCTACGCCTGCAAGCGCCCCACCTTCTCCGACCTGTACTACCCGGCGTTCAACCGGGACAACGTCACCCTCGTCGACACCGCGGACACCCACGGCATCGAGCGCATCACGGAACACGGCGTCACGGTGGGCGGCACCCCGTACGAACTCGACTGCCTGATCTTCGCCACCGGGTTCAATGTCGGGACCTCCGGCATCCACTCGGGCAAGCTCCCCGTCCACGGCCGGGGCGGCGTCGAACTGCTGCACAGGTGGGCACTGCAGGGCCCGCGCACCCTCCACGGCTTCACGAGCAACGGCTTCCCCAACCTCATACAGATGGGGTCCCTCCAGAACGCCAGCAGTGTCAATTTCACCCACATCCTGGACGAACAGGCCATCCACGCCGCCGCCCTCATCGCAGCCGCAGAAGCGGGCGGCGCCCTCATCGAACCCTCAACCGAGACCGAGGACGCCTGGATCGCCATCCTGGCCGAGGGCGCGCCCGACCACGCGTGGTTCCATGCCGAGTGCACCCCCGGTTACTACAACCGTGAAGGGCGTGGCCGGCCCAACGGCCCCATCGCCTACCCGCACGGAGCCGTCGCCTTCCACGAGCTCCTGGAACGCTGGCGCGAGGACTCCATGGGGGAAGTTCTCCGGAACAGGACTGTCCTCCGCACCTGACGCGGCCGGCCCGCCCGCTCCCCTCCCCAGCCCCCAGCCCTCGCAGTGCCGGAAGGATCGAGCCATGAACGCACCTGTACCCGAGCCGGACATCGCCTCTCGCACCGGTCGGAGCGTGATCGTCACCGGGGCCGCGTCCGGCATCGGCCGTGCCACCGCTCTGGCCTTCGCCGCGGGGGGCGACCGCGTCCTGGCCGCCGACCTCGACGCGGCAGGCGTCGAGGAGACCGTACGGAGGATCACCTCCGCCGGGGGCATCGCACTGGCGACCGCCGGGGATCTGGCCGAGCAACAAGTGGTGGACGCCGTGGTGGCCCGCGCGGTGGCGGACTTCGGCGGGGTCGACGTCCTGGTCAACAACGCGGGAATCATGGACCGCATGTCGGCGGCGCACGAGACCGACGACGCCGAGTGGAACCGGGTGTTGCGCGTCGACCTCACGGCTCCCTTCCTCCTCACCCGCGCCGTACTCCCCCACATGCTGACCGCCGGCGCCGGATCTCTGGTCTTCACCGGCTCCGAGGCCGGCCTGCGCGGCGGCGCCGCCGGAGCCGCCTACACCGCCGCCAAGCACGGCATCACCGGCCTGGTGAAGAACCTGGCAGTGATGTACCGCGCGCAGGGCATCCGGGCCAACATGATCGCGCCCGGCCCCACCGCGACCGGCATGGGCGTCGACAGCCGCCCCGACACGCATGGCCCGTCCGTCATCACGAGCCTCATCGGCGCGAACATCGGCCGCATCGGCTCGGCAGACGAACAGGCCGCCGCCATCGTCTGGCTCGCGTCCGGTGCGGCCTCCTTCGTCAACGGCGCCGTCCTGCCAGTGGACGACGGCTGGTCAGCCGTCTGACGCGGGCATCTCGCCTCCGCGGAGCAGGAGCCGCCATCCCCTTTCTGCGCTTGCCCGAGGTCCGGCCGAGCGGCAGCTCGCAGCTCAGCCGGTCTTGCGCCGTTTCGGCCAACGACAACGCTCAGCGGCCAACCGCGACGCCACGTCACCCTCGCGACTGTGCAGCCCCGTTGGCACCGTTCGCCATGTGAAGTGCTCAGGGTGCGGCCGTGCCCGTGATCAGTCGGTCATCGGACCACGCGACAGCTCGTGTACGGCCCGTGCCACAGCCTCGCCAGGAGTGGTGAAGAGGCCGAGGTCCGGGGTCAGGAGCCCTCTGCCCACCCCGAACGTGGCGTCGCTGTTCGCCGTCAGGCACGGCCCCGTCGGGTTCAGGTCCGGGCGCGTGGTGGTCGAGAAGCGCAGCGCCCAATGGCTGGTGAACGGATACAGACCGCGCAAGGCCGACTCGGCGTACGCGGACTCGATCAAGTTCCGGTAGGTGGGTGCCCAGGGGTAGGGCAGTTCGCCCGCCTCCAGGCGAAGGTGCTGCCACTCGCTTTCCGTCCGGTGCGCCGGATCGGGGCCGGGCAGCTCGAAGCGGCCGGTCAGACGCACGAAGGGAGCGGCCCGCCTGATGTCGCTGAGCGACTCGCCGTCGTGCCATGCGCGGGCGGCCACGGCGACCTGATCCAGGTCGTCCGTCCTGCCGTCGACCAGCGCCATGCCGTCGAAGGCGTCGGTGCCCCGGATCGACCACCACCGTTCGTGGAGCCAGGCATCGATCTGCAGGGAGTTGCGATGTGGCACGGGGCAGTCGACAGCGGCAAAGGTCAGCGGGTTGTCTTCCGGACTCGTCAGCGCGACGGAAGCCAGCCGCCCTCCTGCCACGAACCGGAGCGCCGCGCTGAGACTGCCATGGCATGCGACATCGGGATACAGGACCGCAGGGTCAGGAGGTATCGGCACAAGACACGATTGTGCCGGATCCACAGATCCAAGCACCCGCGGATGCACACATGGTCCCCACTGGGCTGCGTCGCAGCAGGTGTGGTCGGGTAGCCGGATCACGTTGCCGTGACCTGGCCTCCTCAGCACCGGACGTGCGAGCTTTCCCCGCATCCGGCTCAAGCAAGCCCCATGGGCTTCGCAGGTCAGCAGGTTATGTGGCCCTTTTGCCGTCGCCCGCGTGGTGCTGGCGGTGGCATTCGAAGTGCACGGGGCGAAGGTTGTTCCGCTCGTCCGTGCCGCTGTCTCGCCGGTAGATGAAGAGGTGCTTGTGGAGCATCTTCTTCGAGGCCGCGAACCAGTTGATCCACTCGCGTGGACCGTCCGGTTCGTACTCGGCTCCGACGATCAGCGCCTGCTTGCAGAGAGGACAGAGCCCCTGCTGCCGGACCGCCAGGAGAAGACTCCGCCGACAGGACTGCGTCCAGGACCCACAGACGTTTCGGGTTCTTGCCCATCACCGTCCAGAAGATCGCGGATATCGCATCCTGGCAGCTGCGGCCGGGCCGGAAGCCAAGACCTCGGCTCGAACCGTGCTTCCCACTCGGGTTCCAGCGCGTTCTTCACGCGGGCCTGGAGGGCCCGGTCACAGATGACCGGGATGCCGAGCGGTCGCTGTTTCCCGTTGCTCTTCGGGATGAACACTCGCTTGACCGGCCTGGCCTTCCAGGGCTTCGACGACTGGTGGATCTCGGCCGCCAAGGTGCCTCTCGCCTTCGGCGTGAGAGCCCGTTCCCCGTCGATGCCAGCGGTCATGCGTCCACTGCTCTGGTGCGTCACCCGCTTCACGCTGATCAGCGTGTTGCTACGGCTTCGCAGCATGAGCTTCTGCAAGTTGCGGACCTTTCGGGCCGGGCCGCAGGACCCGTATCCGGCGAGTTGTGCGAGAGCGGGTGAAGGTCCCAACTCCCGGTTTCCCCTGGCCTTTCGGCCCGCCGGCCTTCGCTTCTTGGATCTTCCTTATCCCGCCGGGGAATTCAGCCTCCCTTGCGGTTGGGCCGCGTCTTACTGGTGCGGAACGTGGAAACCCCGTCGTGGCCCAAGCCACCGGCTACTTACTGGAGCAGATGGTCTCGGTCCAGGTCGCCCGGAGGTCACGGCAGACAATGGCGAGTGTGCCGTCCCAACAGGCGATTTCGTGGCTGCAGCCGTCCCTGTGCGGCAGGATCTCGTCGAGAATCACAGCCCCGAGGTCCGTTCCTCGGTCCTCGTCAGCGGGACCGATGATGAAGCCGGACACGCCTGCGTAGCGGATCAGCAGGTCTTGGTCGTGCTTCCAGCAGTTGTGCTGGAACTCGACCTCCATCTCCTCACCGCCTATACCCCGGACGGCCCGAAGCGTCAGGTCCTTCACACAGCGCCTGCTCTGGAAGTCGTAGTGGTCCGCGTCGGTGGCGAGGGCCCGGGCCCCAGGCGGCAGATCACCAGCGATCGAGGGCAGATGCTCCAGGTAGAGAGTCGGGTCCAACACCCCTGACAAATCCCCGACCTGCGCATCGAGATTGACGTACTCCATCAGCTTTTGCCCCCCTCGTGGCTTCCTCCAGGCCGACGAACCGTCGCACAGACTCACCGAATGAGACGACGCCTTAGATGCGGTACGTGCCTGTTGGCACGCCGTGGGCAACTCCGTACGGGGTCAGGGCGATGACGCCGACACCGCGTGAGGTGGTCTCCGAGTTGATGCGGAGAGGGCTGGTCCCGAGATGCTGGGCGATCTGGGGTGCGAGTTCGAACGCTGCCCGTTGCCATTCGTCGGCGTCGTCCTCGGATTCCAGCGCGGCGTCCCATACGGGCTGGAGGCCGAGCTCCTCTCTGCGTGTCTGTTCGAACGTCAGGGGATTGCCCAGGGTGAGCAGATGGTCCTCGCCTTCGCCGGTCTCGCTGTAGCGTCGGAGCACCTTGCCGTGCTCAGTAGCGAGCCACGCGGAGCCATCGCCTTGAGCGCCGTAGTAGTACGCCTCGGCGCGTCCGTAGCGTGAGCTGAGAAGAGTGCAGAGCCTCAGGACGTCCTCGCTCCGTTCCGCATCGCAGGGGTCGCACCACGCGCCGAGCACGAAGGTCCAGCCGTCGAGTTCAGGGGTGACGAAGACCCTGGTGAAGCGCCCGTGACTCCCCGGCTCGGCGTCATGTCCGTCGGAGTCCACGATGTCGTTGCCGAGCGCGAAGGTCACCGGTCTCGGGTCTGTGAGGCCCAGGATGCTGATGATCCCGGCCTGATCCCCGCTCGGCACCGCGATCCAGTGATTCCAGCATGCCCCCGACGCCGTCGGCCGGTCGTCCGGGAGCTTCACGCGGATGAGGCGCTCGAGGGCCGCCACGTCTTGCGCGGGCAGCACGGTCTCACCGCCGAGCGCCGACAGGACAGTCAGCGCCCGGGCACGCTGTCGGCCGGGCCCCGCCCGCCGGATCTGCTGGAGGAGAGGAACAAGGCCGGCTTCGATCTCCTTGCCACGGATCACCAAGGTGTCCTGCGCCTGTCGGGCGACCTCAGGGTCGGGGTCACCGAGCAACGGCAACAAAGCAGGGACCGTCGACACGCCGGCCCCATCACAGCGCCGTATCCCGACCACCGCCTGGCAGCGGACGAACGCCGAGGTATGAGACATCGCCGTGACGTACTGGTCCAGAAAACCCGCGCCCAGCCATGTGAACGCGAGGCCGACCCTGTCCTTGGCCTCCGTCGTGGACGCGTCGAGGAGCCCCTGGACCAGGCAGTTGAACGCCGCGTCCCCGATGCGCTGGAGCACGGGCACGGCATCCAGCCACTGCACCGGCGACAGCTCATCCGCCAGCTCACGCACGATGGCCTCCGCCGCCACCTCCCCGCCGCTGACCAGTACCTCCGCCGCCGCGACGCACCGGTCCGGGCAGCCCAAGTCCCTCACCAAGCCATTCATCGAAACCCCTCCCAGTGATCTTCCGCCCGATGACGGCATGATCGCGCCTGCCTACGACAACGCGTCGAGCCGCCGGACCCACCGACCGGTTTCACCTCCTGCTGAACGCCGCCGACCACAGCGCCGTCCGGTCACGCTGCACCTTGCGGTGGTGTCGCGGCCTCACCGCATCCGTGTAGCGCGGGGATGTGTTTTCTGTATGACGGCACCCCCGAAGCCGCTGCGGAGTGAGAGCTCTACGTAATCAGGCGCGACTCGGTCGGCACGGATTGCTCTCGTCGTCGGTCTCACGGCCAACCGTCTGTAGTAGAGGTGAGAGCCTGCACATGTGACAGAACAATACGACGGCGTGCGAGATCGACGTCGATGATCTTGACAGTGAGGGCGTCGCCGACCTCGACGACGTCTCTGGACGATTCATCCAGCTCGCTGGTGTGCACGAGCCCCTGGAAGCCGTCCGCTCGGTCCTCGATGCGGACGAAGACGCCGAACGGCACGATCTTGGTGACCGGCCCGATGACCACCTCGCCGATCCTCTGCGCCATCTGCGGCCAGGGGTCTTCCTGCAGTGCTCGAAGCGACAGCGCTACCCGTTCCCGGACCATGTCGACGCCGAGGACCTCGGCTGTGACCTCCTGGCCGACGCTGACGACGTCGGACGGGTGGTCGAAGGGACGCTGGGACAACTCCGGGAGGTTGATCATCACGGTGAAGCCGCCGATGTCCACGAAGGTAACGCCGAAGCTGGCGATGGTCGTTACTGTGCCGGTGACGACCTGGCCGCGCCGCAGGGTCTTCAGGAAGGCCCAGTCCCGGTCGCTGCGCGTCGGCTCGGTCTGCCAGCGAGCGCGCAGAACGCCGTCGCTGTCGGGCAGCACAGCGGTGAACAGCGGGAGATCTTCACCGGCATACACGGATACGACGCCGGCAGCACGCGCACCGGCGAGCTGGGAGGTCACTGCCGCGAACTGGGTCTCGTCCACGACCATGCTCATGATCTGCCCGTCCTCGTCCTCCCAGACGATCTCCGCAAGGCCTTCGTCGGGCAGAGCGGCCACGGCCTTGTCGACGTCCGTGAGCAAGTCCGGCCAGACCGCCAGCTGGGAGCGCGGGACCAGTTGGGAGCGCACGATCTCGATGTTGTCGCGGGTCAGGCGATGCCACCGGGAGACGTTGGCGGCGAAGACCTCCTCCAGGAACACCGCGCGGTTGCCACTGACGGTCCAGTGCAGGGCAGCCCAGAAGCCGGCGTCGGCCGGGCGCTGCACGTACGCGGCGTCGTCAGGGGCAAAGGCGTATGGCGAGGCGTCTGTTCGTTCCGGGAACAGGCCGAGCGCGCGGGTGCGGGCCAGTGCGGTTTCGCAGGGCAGGTTGCTGCCGATGTACAAGTACTGGTCCCAGCCGACGTGCACGGCGAACGCTTCCCCTGCCTCCAAGCGGCACCAGGCGCCGTTGTCGCGGAGCATGGACCGGACGAGTTCCAGGCCGACGGCGATCGGCACCAGAGCGCCGTCGTGGAACCCGGCCGGGCCGGCCGGGAACAGGTCGGCCAGGCCGTAGCCATCGACCGATGGCTCCAGGCCGAAGTGGGCGAAGCCTCCGATCTGTGGCTCGCGGATCTCAAGCTGGTCAATGCCCGCAGCCTCGGCGAAGGCGGCGATTGCCGCCAGGTAAGCCTCCTCAACCGGCCCGTGGTCACTGACCGTGTCCTCGGCACCGGTGTAGTGACCGCGCTCGTCACGGTGGGCAGGATCGTACTGGGTGATCCGGTAGACGAACGGCGGCACGCTGCTCCCTGGGCGGTCTGAAGGGGGTCCCAGCGTAGATTCCGCTGCCGATTCCGAGGTCAGGATTGCCGGAGAACGGCCCCGGTCACCCCGGCTGGGCACCCTCTGCTCCAAGAGGAATGCCCGCCCAGGACAAGTCCAGGGCTCACTGGACAGGTCTAGTGCACAGTCAAAGCAAGAGCGAGTGGCCGAAACCACGATGGCTCGAACTCGCGTGTTCGAATTAATGTTCGATACAGTCGAGGTGTTGGCGGGTCGATTGGTACTACTTTGGGGGTGTCTGGGCGGAGGGTGTCATGCGAGGAAGCTTCCCTCATCTGCACGTCAGTAGTGGGTTTTCGGCCCGCTACGGTGCCTCGCATCCGCGTGACCTCATCGCCCGGGCCGCCGAGCGCGGGATCGGGTCGGTGGCGCTGACCGACCGCGACATGGTCACGGGCACGGTGCGCTTCGCGAAGGCCGCCGCGGCCGCCGGGGTGAAGCCGGTGTTCGGCGTCGATCTGGGCGTCGCCCCCCACGTGCCGCCCGCCGACGTACGCCGCCGCACCCCGGTGCGCGGCGGTGCGCACGTGGCGGAGGCGGCGTTCCGGGCGACGTTCCTGGCCCGGGACGCCCAGGGTTGGGCGCGGTTGTGCCGGATGGTGTCCGCCGCGCACGCCGCAGCTTTCCCCGGGGGCGAGCCGCCGGCAGCCTCGTGGGAGATGCTTGCCCAGTACGCCGACGACGGCCTGATGGTGCTACTCGGTCCCGTGTCGGAGCCCTTGCGTGCTCTCGCCGCCGGCCGTGCGGACATCGCCGAGCGGCTTCTCGCCCCCTGGCAGCAGGTCGTCAGCGGCGGCGGGCTGCGGCTGGAGGTCGTGTGCTGGGGTCTGGCCGGCACCGGTCCGGGCTCGGTCCGCCTCGCCGCGCACACGCTCGCGCTCGCCGACCGCCTCGGCATTCCGGCCGTGCTGACCAACGCCGTGCGGTACGTCGACTCGTCACAGCACCGGGTCGCGGACGTGCTGGACGCGGCCCGGCTGCTGCGGCCCGTCGACCGGCGTCGGCTGGACTGCGGGGAGCGCTGGCTCAAGGACGGGCCCGCGATGACCGACATCGCCGGGCGGGTGGCGGCCGCCGCCGGGGCCGACCCGTCGCGCGCCGTGAAGCTGATCGCCGACACGATCGCGGTCGCGGACGCGTGCGAGGTCGACCCGGTCCGGGACCTCGGTCTCGGGGCACCGCATTTTCCCGAGCCGTCCGTGGTCGGCGCCGGACCGGGGCCGGAGGGGGCGATGCGGCTGCTGCGGCAGCGGTGCGAGAGCGGCATGGCCGCCCGCGGTCTCGATCGCGACCAGCGTGCGATGGACCAGCTCGAGTACGAGCTCGGGACCATCGGCCGTCTGCACTACGAGCCGTACTTCCTCGCCGTTGCCCAGGTCGTCGCCGACGTGCGGGACATGGGCATCCGGGTCGCTGCCCGCGGCTCCGGGGCCGGCTCCATGGTCAACCACAGCCTCTTCGTCGCCACCGCGAACCCGCTGCAGCACCACCTGCTTTTCGAACGGTTCCTGTCCGAGCGGCGCTCCTCACTGCCCGACATCGACATCGACGTCGAGTCCGCACGCCGTCTGGAGGTCTACGACCGGATCATCACCCGCTTCGGACGGGAGCGGGTCGCGGTCACTGGCATGCCCGAGACCTACCGCGCCCGGCACGCCCTGCGGGACACCGGTCTCGCGCTCGGGATCGCGCCCGCCACCGTGGACAAGATCGCGAAGTCGTTCCCCCACATTCGGGCCTGCGACATCCGCTCCGCGCTCATGGAACTGCCCGAACTCCGGGAACTCGCGGCCGAGGCCGGGCGATACGGGCCCTTGTGGGAGCTCGCCGAGAGCCTGGACGCGCTGCCGCGCGGGATCGCGATGCACCCGTGCGGGGTGATCCTCTCCGACACGAGCCTCCTGGACCGGCTGCCGGTCCAGCCGACCCCCGGCGGCGAGTACCCGATGCTCCAGGCCGACAAGGAGGACGTCGAGGACCTGGGCCTGCTCAAGTTGGATGTCCTCGGGGTGCGGATGCAGTCCGCGATGGCGCACGCCGTCACCGAGATCCGCCGTACGACCGGACGGGCGATCGACCTCGACAACCCCGACCACGTCCCGCTGGACGACCGTTTCGCCTTCGCGCTCATCCAGAACTCGGACACGGTCGGCATGTTCCAGCTGGAGTCGCCCGGCCAGCAGGACCTGGTCGGCCGGCTTCAGCCCCGCGACCCGCAGGACGTCATCGCCGACATCAGCCTGTTCCGTCCGGGCCCGGTCCAGGGCGGCATGCCCGCCCTCTATATCGCCGCCCGCCACGGCGCCGCACCCGCATACCCGCACCCCGACCTGGAGCCGGTCCTGCGCGACACGTACGGGGTGACGATCTGGCACGAGCAGATCATCGACATCCTCGCGGTCATGACCGGCTGCGACCGCGCCCTGGCCGAAGTGGCCCGCCGCGCTCTCAGCGACGAACAGCGACTCCTCAAGGTCGAGGCCTGGTTCCGGCAGCAGGCCGGCGCCCGCGGATACGGCCCGAAGGTGCTGGACGACGTCTGGGACATCGTCGCCTCGTTCGGGGCGTACGGGTTCTGCCGGGCGCACGCGGTGGCGTTCGCCGTGCCGGCGCTACAGTCCGCGTGGCTCAAGGCGCACCACCCGGCCGCTCTCTACGCGGGGCTGCTGGAGCACGACCCCGGCATGTGGCCGGCCCGGGTCATCGTCGCCGACGCCCGCCGCCACGACGTCCCCGTCCTGCCCATCGACATCAACACCTCCAAGGCGCACTACGCGGTCGAGGAGACCGGATCCGGGTGGGGCGTGCGGATCTCCCTGTCCACCGTGCACGGGATCTCCGACGACGAGGTCGCCCGGATCGCCGAGGGCCGGCCCTACACCTCACTGCAGGACTTCTACGCCCGTGCCCATCCCAAGCTCCCGACCGTCGAGCGCCTCATCAGCATCGGCGCCCTCGACGAGCTCAAGGGGAAGGCGACCCGGCGGGACCTGCTGCTGCAGGCGACCGAACTCCACCGCCAGGCCCGCACCCGCCCCGGGCCCGGCCAGATCCCGCTCGCCGCCGGTCTCCAGGCCGCCGGGCCGTCCGGGCTGCGGGAGATGACCGCCCGCGAACGGCTCGACGCCGAGCTCGGCGTCCTCAAGATCGACGTCTCCCGGCACCTGATGGAGGACCACCACCGGCTGCTGCGCGAGATCGGTGCCACCGACGCCAAGCACCTGCGCGCCATGCACCCCGGACAACGCGTCCTGGTCGCAGGCGTCCGCGCCTCCACCCAGACCCCGCCGATCGCGTCGGGGAAACGGATCATCTTCGTCACCCTCGAAGACGGAAGCGGCCTGGTCGACCTCGCCTTCTTCGACGACTCCCACGAACGGTGCGCGCACACGGTCTTCCACCACGGCCTGCTCCTCGTTCGGGGCACCGTCGAAGCCCGCGGGCCCCGGCGCACCGTGGTCGGCGAGATGGCCTGGGACCTCGACGAACTCGCCACCGCCCGCGCCACCCACGGACCCCAGGCCGTCCTCGACCTCCTCGGCCGGGCCCCCGCGCCCACACCCGCCCAGCCCGGCCCCACGCGGACGATCCCCGACGGCACCGCGGGCGCCCGCCTGCACCCCTGGAGCGACCTCCAGCCCGCCGGTACCCGGTCGGCCGACCTCACCCGCTTCGGCCACAAGAGCCAAGGAAGCCCCGGATGAGCTACGCCCGAGACGCCCGGCAGCGGGCGATCCTGCGGATCCACTTCCACCCCGCCGAGCGGAGCGAAGAGCTGTACGGACAACTGGTCACCGTCCTCGACGGCATCAGTTCCCGCGTCGAACCCCTGCCCGCCGACTGGTCCGCCTACGTCGACCTCACCGGTGCCCTCACGTACTGGGGCCACGATGTCGAGGGCCTCGTCGCCGTGCTCCGCCTGCGCCTGCTCGCGCTCCACGGCGTCCCCAGCTCAGCGGGTGCCGGGCCCACACGTTCCATCGCGGCCATGGCCGCGGACGTCACCCCGCCGGGCGCCGCCACGGTGGTCCGCGACGACCCGTACGAGATCGCCGCGTTCCTCCGCACCAAACCGGCCTCCGCCCTTCCCGGCATCGGCCCCAAGACCGCCCGGACGCTCGCCCGCTACGGCATCACCACCGTCGCCGACATCGCCGACACCCAACTGCCCACACTGCAGCGCATTCTCGGTACCGGGGCCGTGCGCCAGGCCCACGACCTCGCGCACGGCATCGACGAATGCCCCGTCGTCCCGGGCGCCGTTCCCAAGACCATGAGCGCCGGCCACCGCTTCGACCGTGACGAACTCGACCCCGACCAGCACCACCGCACCGTCCTCCGCCTCGTCCAGGAACTCGGCGCCCGGCTGCGCACCAGCCGCGAAATCACCCAGGCGCTCACGCTCACCGTCACCTACGCCGACCGCACCCAGACCACCCGCAGCCGAAGCCTCACCGAGGCGACCGCCCACACCCCCGCCCTGGCCGCCACCGCCCGTGAACTCCTCACCAGCCTCGGCCTCCAGCGCGCCCGCGTCCGCACATTCGGCCTACGAGCAGAACGCCTCCGCCCCGCCGAGCACACAGTCCACCAGCTCACCTTCGACGATCGGGACCAGAAACTCCGCCGCCTGGAGACGGCCCTCGACAACGCCGCAATCCGCTACGGCCCCGGCATCACCAGGGCCGCTTCGACCTTCCCGCAGGACGGGTGAGCTGCACCGTGGCGGCTCCGGCTTCCCACGCATCCACTGCTGGTCCCACGCCGCCTTCTCCCACAAGCGCCTGGCGCCTCGGTAGGAGCCGGCAGGCACCGGTCCGAAGCGGCGTGGGGGTGCCGCGGGCATCTCCCGGGACGCCGGCCTGTACACCGAAATATGCGCAGAGCCTTGACGTGCCCCTAACAAACTGACTTCATGGGAGCGCTCCCACATATTGTCGGGCTTTCGTCACCGTCACCACCCGGCACCTACTTCCTGGAGTCGCAGTGAGACCAGCAACGAGTACGGCACGTCACAGGCAGAGCCCCTTGAACCTCCTGCTGAAAAGTCTGGCCGCCCTTCTCGGCGTTGTTCTGCTGGGCGCGCTTGGCCCCGCCGCTGCGCACGCCCGGCCCGCAGCGGTGGGAGCCGCGGTCACTGGACTGCACGTCAGCAACGGCCGCCTGCTGGAGGCCAACGGCAACGACTTCGTCATGCGCGGTGTCAACCACGCGCACACCTGGTACCCCGGCGAGACGCAGTCGCTGGCCGACATCAAGGCCTTCGGAGCCAATACCGTCCGCATCGTCCTATCCGATGGACACCGCTGGACGAGGAACGGCCCCGACGAAGTCGCGGGCATCGTCGACGACTGCAAGAGCAACCGGCTGATCTGCGTCCTGGAGGTGCACGACACCACCGGTTACGGCGAGGACGCCGCGGCCGGCACCCTCGACCACGCCGCCGACTACTGGATCAGCCTCCAGGACGTACTCGCGGGCGAAGAGGACTACGTCATCATCAATATCGGCAACGAGCCCTGGGGCAACACCGACCCCGCCGGCTGGACAGCGCCGACGACCGCCGCCGTCCAGAAGCTGCGCGGCGCGGGGTTCGCCCACACGATCATGGTGGACGCGCCCAATTGGGGCCAGGACTGGCAGGGTGTCATGCGCGCCAACGCCCAGGCCGTCTACGAGGCCGACACCACGGGCAACCTGATCTTCTCGATCCACATGTACAGCGTCTACAGCACGCCTCAGGCGATCACCGACTACCTGCAAGCCTTCGTCGACGCCGGACTGCCCCTTCTCATAGGTGAGTTCGGTGGACCCGCCGACCAGTGGGGGGACCCTGACGAGGGCACCGTGATGGCCACCGCCGAGGCACTCGACCTCGGTTACCTGGCGTGGTCCTGGAGCGGCAACACCGACCCGATCCTCGACCTGGCCATCGATTTCGATCCCAGCCGCCTGAGCTCCTGGGGCGAACGCATTTTCCACGGAACCAACGGAATCGCCCAGACCTCCCGGGAAGCCACCGTCTTCAGCGGTGGTGGAAACCCGGGCGACACGGAGGCCCCGACGGCCCCCGGTGCTCCGATCGCCTCCATGGTGACGGCGTCCTCAGCCATCCTCACCTGGCCCGCAGCGTCGGACAACGTTGCCGTCGTTGGTTACGACGTCGTCCGGATGAGCGGCAGCGCCGAGACCGCAGCCGTCTCGTCCGCCACCACCAGTGCCACCGTGACGGGCCTCACTGCCGACACCGCGTACACATTCGCGGTGTACGCCCGTGACGCGGTCGGCAATCGATCGGCCCGTTCCGCCACGGTGAGCGTCACCACGGACACGGGCGGGCCCACGCCGGGCGTGAGCTGCTCCGTCGGCTACCGAGTGGTCGGCGAATGGCCCGGCGGGTTCCAAGGTGAGATCACCATCCGTAACACCGGCACCACCGCCATCAACGGCTGGAACCTCGCCTTCGCCTTCGTCAACGGCCAGACGCTCTCCAACCTGTGGGGCGGGACCGCCACGCAGAGCGGCTCCGCGGTCTCCGTCGCCCCCGCCGGATACACGGCGGTGATCACAGCGAACGGCTCCATCAAGCTTGGCTTCACCGGCACCAGGAGCACCACCAACACAGCGCCGATGGCCTTCACACTGAGCGGCAACACCTGCACGACGACCTGACAACAACCGTTCCGCCGGTTGGCAGGGAACCCCGCCCCTGCCGGCCAGGTGCGACGAGGCCTGCTCGGGAGAGGAATTCGTCGATGAGAGACGTCATCGCCGTAGCAGGTTCGCCGGCCACGGTTCACTGACCACCACCCGGCGCCACTTGCACCCGGACGTCCACAAGATCACGGCTGCCGGGGCTACGCTCCCTGCCCGCTTCAACGTGCTGCGCGCACCACGCTCACCGCCGAGCCCCATCGGCATGACCCGCTGCTCCGGTCAAGGACGCCGGTCCCCGATCTGAGCCCCAACTGGTCCTCAAAAAAAGATCAAGGGCCGGTTTCGGATTTCTCCGAAGCCGGCCCTGATCCGCGACTGTCTCCAGTCGGGACGACAGGATTTGAACCTGCGGCCCCTTGACCCCCAGGAGTAAGGGGTAAGGGGTATTTTCTGGATATAGCGGACTTAATCCGGGCGCGATTTGTGCGTGTAGGCATGCATTGTGCACCACCGTGCGTAGCGTGTGGTCCCCAACTGGTCCCCACGCGCCCCCTTCCCATTGTCCGGCCGACGCCTCGCGCGAGCACCTCAAGCTCCTTCGAGATCGCAACCCTCTGACCACCTACGAGGTCATCAGGGTGGCAGACCGGCACAAACACCACTTGATCTGCGACGGGCGTGGCACCCCGCTCAAGGTCATCACCACCGCGGCGAACGTCAACGACGTCAACCAGACCCTCGCCCTGGTCGACGGCATCCCGCTCGTCGCGGGCCGCCCCGGACGGCCTCGCCGCCGGCCCGAAGCCCTGCTCGGTGATACCCCTCGGCGTTGACGTGGATCGGGAAGGCATGCGTCTCTTCCGGCAGCCCGACCTCGGCCAGCGTGCCAGTTTCCAGGACGACGCCGCGGAACATGAAGCCCAGTCCGCTCCGCTCTGGATCCTCCCGGTCACGCCACTCCAGGAGTGGCATCGTGCACGGGGAGCCGTCCAGCCCATCCGTCAGGGACAGACAGCGCCGATACTCCGGGTCCAGCGGCTGGCTGGCCAGGGCTTCCAGTTCCCTGATCTGTGCAGGACCCGCAAGGGCCCGGAGCCCGGGCATTTCGTCCGGGCTCAAGGGCGAGGAGGCGAGCCTGACTGTGCGCGCTCCAAGAGTCGAGCAGTAATTCTGCTTGACGTTACTCGATACCGACACCCCCTATTTGCTCGAATGACGACTCCCCTTGAATAACAAACGTCAAGGTCCTTGCACAGCGCAGCCCAAAGGAGATCAGCAAAGGTCATCTCGAAAATGAACCACGCCTCCATTTCCACCGCGACCTGCCACTGCTTTCTGTTCTCGTCAGGGGGAACGAGAAAGATGTGGTTGCCCGAAATCGACCTAGCAACCGCAAAGTACCCACCCTCTTCTGGGTATATGGGGTGCCGACACGAAGGGGGATCGCTTTGAGTCAGCTCTCCGTACGAATAGGATGCCTGATCCCATAGCGATTCCAGGCGCAGGCCATGATCCCCTCTCTCGGCTCGTGGATGAAAGAGGTAAGTCTGATCATTGATGCACCCCGGCCTGTAAGCAGAGACGAACTCCTTGTAATCGGCGGGTAGAGTGATGCGGCTCGTTCTTTCAATGGCTTCCCAGTCAGCGGCCTTGTCGCCGTTGACCAGGGGCAACCCTAGAAGTTCACGGAACTGAAAGTTTTCCACCTGATGGCCTTTGTGAGCAGGAGTATCCACCAGTAGCACGATTATGGACCGTGCAGTCCAGCCTGTAGCCCTTGTTGCCGACCGCGTACATTCTAATTTCTGCGGGAATCGCCGGATCGGTGCCTTTGTATACGGGTAGCACGCCCAGGGATATGGTCTCTCCGGACTTCACGGCGTTGGTGACATCGTCCTCGAGTCCCCTCATGTGCGGAGAGTTGGCGGGAGTTTGGCATCCCGCCACGAAATTGCGCAATGTGCCATTTTCGCCGCCCATTTGATTGCCGATCAGGTGGAGTGCTGCCCTGTTTCCCACGGGCAGCCGGTCGAAGCCTGCGGGCTTCCACTTCGGGTCCAACCGCCACGGACGAAGATCGTATTGATCGATATGGGCAACTGCGCCCATAGCCCGGAAATCATCTGCACCCGTACCGAATCTCGTCATAGGCGCATAGTGGAAAGCAGGGTCGCTCGAAGGCGAAGATGCCGGTCTGCCCGGCCTGACCGAGTTGGCCAACAACGTCGGCCAGGCCCTCGGGCGCCTGCGGCCACGCCCCGGAGCCGATCCGGAGCCGCCCTGTGATGGAGCGCGGTGTGGCAAAGGGCCCGCTCTCGTCCTTCACCACGCGACAGCGTGAGGTTGGAAAGCCCTCAGTCGGTGCCTGTGGGCGCCAGGCCCTGACCCTGCAGCCAGCGCAGGTGGGCCGGGAGGGTGGCTCCCTGGCCGCCCGCATGGTCGGCGAAGGGCCAGACCTTGATGGCCTTGGGGGCCGCGTAGCGGTGGTACGCCGCGTAGACGGTGGACGGTGGGCAGACCGGGTCCATCAACCCCGCGCTGAAGAGGGCGGGAGCCTGGGCGCGCCGTGCGAAATGCACGCCGTCGAAGTAGCCGAGCGTGGCGAACGCACGGTCGGGGGCGTCGCGGGTGTGGTGGCGCAGGTAGTCGACGACCTCGGTGTACGGCCCTTCGGTGGCTGTCTCCGCCCCTCGCCTGAAGTGGCACAGGAACGGCACGTCGGGCAGGGCTGCGGCGATGTCTCCGCCCGCCAGTCCCGCGACCGCGAGCGTGAGCCCGCCGCCCTGGCTGGCTCCTTGGACGATGATCCGGTCGGGGTCGACCCTAGGCAAGCACCGTGCGGCGTCGACGGCGCGCACGCAGTCGGTGATGAGGCGGCGGTAGTAGTGCTCGCGCGGGTCCTGGATGCCACGAGTCATGAAGCCCTGCACCCATTGGGGGCCACCGCTCTCGTCCAGGTCAGGAGTGTCGTGTCCCTGGCCGCGACTGTCGACAACCAGATGGGCGTACCCGGCCGACGCATAGCCGAGGTGGTCGGTGGGCAGGCCGCGGCCGCCGCTGTAACCGATGTACGTGATCACGGTGGGCAGCGGGTCCCGGGCCCCGGCCGGGGTGATGAACCAGGCGGCGACGGTCTGGCCGCGCCAGCCGGGGAACCGCAGATCGTGGACGTCGACGGTGGACATCAGCGTGTCGAGGACAGGCGTGAGGCGCGGATCACCTCCGGCGTCGCGGGACAGCGCGAGGCTCTCGTCCCAGAAGGCGTCGAAGTCGCCGGGCTCCGGTATCTCCTCGCCAGGGGAGCCCAGTTGATCCGGCCGAAGGTCGGTGAACGGCATGGGGCCTGCTCTTTCGGGATGAGGCGTGGCACGGGAGGCCCAATTCTCCCGCCTCTCCCGGCAGCCGCAGGAGCGCCGGAGGAGGCCGATCGGGCCTCCCGTACTACTACGGGCGGAGTGTTGGCGGGTTTCCCGCGCCCGTACTGCCGCCGAATACGGTGCCGCCGGGGATGCCGCTGTCCTCCACGAGGCGTGCTCCTGCGGTGTGATGGAGCGCCAGCCCCTGGCATGTGCGGGACACGTGCCAGGGGCTCGATCGGATCAGCCCGCGTCGCGGGGATCGAAAGACGTGATGTCGACCGTCAGCGGCTCGGGGAACCCGTCGGCCACGGTGTCCCACCGGGTGAACTTGAAGTTGGTGCCCTCCCGGTCGCCGTCCGCGGGGGTGGCATCGCCGTCATGGGTGATCAGCAGGCCCTTCGGGAACGCCGTGCCCAACGGCACGTTGACGACCATGGAGCCGTCGGAGTGCTGGACGCCGTCGACGGCCGGGCCGCCGGTGACCGCGAAGGAACCGACGTAGGCGTTGTCGCCCTCCCGCTCGTACACGGCGAAGGTGTCGTCGCCCTGGCTGGAGGCGAGCACGTACCCGGCGCCGTCGGCCGCGTGGTAGACCGTCACGCCCTCAGCGTCGGCGCTCAGGTGCTTGCCGCCGTAGCCGGGGTCGTTCGCCGTGTCGAGGACGCACTCCTCGTCCGCCTCCTCGTCGTAGGTCCACGGCGTGCCGTACTCGCGGACCCGGTCGATCAGATCGGCGTCGTCGAACTCCTCGTCGTCGAGCTCGATGCGCCACAGGCCCACGGCCTCCTGCGCGGCGTAGAGGACGCCCTCCTCCTGGTCGAACGCCATGCCCTCGACCTGCGGACGCTCCCCGGGGTCGCCGCACGGGGCCCAGTCGGTTCCGTCGGGCAGCTCGAAGCTGCCGGGCAGCGAGAGCGTGTCCTCGGTCTCGTACCCGACCTTGCCACCGCGGTCCTTCAGTTGCAGCAGGCGCAGGCGGGTCTCCTCGCGCTGCGACACGACAACGTAGGCGTCGTCGTCATCGCTGAACGCGGTGAGCCCGTACGCCGTTCGCTGCTCGTCCACCTCGGACTCGCCGGAGGCGAAGACCGGCTTGGCGTCCGGCGCGGTGACGTCCTTGAGCGGCGGCCTGCCCGCCGCCACAGCGGTGGGGTCGATGGCGAACGCGCGGACGCGGTCGCGGCCCCGGTCGCTCACGAGCGCCAGGTCGGTCTTCTTCCCGCCGAGTTCGAAGCCGTAGATCACGTCCACGTTGTTGAAACGGCCGACCGCCCCTTCCTCGCTCGGCGCCGGGGGCGCGGCGATGTGCTGGATCCTCTTGCCGTCGAGACCGTATACATCGAGCCCGGCCTCCTTGAGGGTACCGATGACGATGCTGCGGCCGGGATGCTTCGGGTCGACCCAGACGGCCGGGTCGTCGGCATCGGCGTTGCCGCCAGCCGGGTCGTCGTGCACGGCGGGCGTCTCGATGTCGGCGCTGACCAGCACCGGTCCGGAGGCGGGGGCCGGGCCCCCGGCCACCATCAGCAAAGTGGCGGCAAGGGCGGTAAGAGTGGTGGCGCTCACGATACTCCTCAGTAGGGGACAGCCGGTCGAAACCGTAGAAGCCGTGGTTGGAGACGACCGGAAGCAGAGATGAACAACAGTCGCCCCGTCAGTTCTCTTCGTTCATGGAAGCTCCGCCGGCCTCGGTCCGGAGCCGGAGCCGGGACCCGCTCGTGAGGGCGGCGGCCTGGAGCACTCCAGGAGGCATGTCGCTCGAACAATGCAGGCGGCCCGGGGGCGACCGGGCCGCCTGCCGCCGGATCCGACGCGTCCGCGACGGGGCTTTCGGAAGCCGCGACGCGCGGGGAGCGGTCCGGGGCGGCGCCTGTCCGCCGTGGTCGGCAGGGGTGGCGCCGCTCCGGGGGCATGAACGATCAGCCGTCCGCCGAGCTGCCGCGGACCACGCAGGAGCGGTTGTTCTCCCAGCCCCAGCCATCACCGTCGGGGTCCGAGGAACCGGACAGGCAGTAGGGGTAACCGTTCGGGGCCGTGCCACCCCCACCGCCGGGGGCGTCACCGTAGACCGTGGCGGGCTCGGAGGTGGTCGAGATGCCGTTGGCCCCGGTGAGGAAGCGGCTGCCCCAACTGGTGGGCGCGTCCGCGTCGAAGCCGTTGACCATGTCGAGGTACTCGACTCCGCTCCCGTTCCCGCTCCAGGACCAGCCGATGTATCCCACCTTCAGCGACTGGGCGGTCGCCATGATGGCGTCCTCGTCCGGGTTGCCGTCGCTGTGCGCGTCGCCGAACTCGCCCACGACGATGGGCAGTCCGTTGTTCACGAAGTGGTTGAGGTAGTCCCGCACCTCGGCAGCGGTGTCGTACACCCCGTACATGTGGATCGAGAAGATGGTGTTGCGGTCCGGGTCGGAGGCGAAGACGGAGGCGGCGTTGGCCCTCATGGTGTTGGACCAGTCCTGGCCCCAATTGGGTGCGTCGACCATCAGCGCGTGGTGGAGGCCGGCGCCGCGGAGCTTGCCGATCGCGTTCTTGGTAGCCTCGGTCCAGGCGGTGTAGCCCATGTTACCGAAGAACTCGTTGCCGATGTTCATGACGACGTAGTTCTCCTGGCCCTCCAGGGCGCTCCTGACGTCGACCCAGTAGTCCGCGGCCTGGTCCAGTGATGCGGCGGCGCCGTCTTCTCCGTAGCCGGTCGTGTCGTGCACCTCCAGCACGCAGATCAGCCTGTTCGCCTTGCACTGGCCGATGAGGGAGGAGACTTCGGAGGCACTGGTCCTGGTCCAGCGGTCCCCGCTGCCGAGGACGATCCGGACCGTGTTGGCACCGGTGGCGGCGATGTCGGCGAGCGAACCGGTCTCTCCCGGGTACCAGACGTGGGCATGGTTCACACCACGCATCACGAACTCGTTCCCATTGGCCTCGTACACGCGACCGTCGGTGACCCGCAGCCCCGTAGCGGCTTCCGCGCTGGTGGCTGTTCCGAAGACGGCCAGCACGGCACCGACCAGGCCGGCCACGGTCATGGCGACGACCGTATACAGGGTGCTTCTCTGCGGAGGTTTCATATCTCTCCTCAAGTGGAGGGCTGCAACAGCCCTGGCGGGTGGTCCGGGAAGATCAACGGCCTTCCGGGTACGGCTTGTCGAGCGACTCGGCCGACAACTGCGCGTGCCGCACGGTCCGGGACGGCCTCGGCGGGCGGCCGGTGTGCTACCTCGTGGACAACGTTGCCGTCGCCTGAACGGAGGGCGGGAATCGGATCGCGTGAGTGACGTCCGCCCGGTAATGCGCCGGCACCGATGAGCGCCTGCGGACGAAAGTGACCCCGGGGCCCACTGAGTTGCAGACCCCCGGTTTTCCAGACACAGGCCGGATGTCGCACCCATATGAGGCACCGAATGTTCCAGCCATGTCAATAGGCGTGTCGCAGAGGTTTCACCGCCCGTTCCACGCCATTCGAGAACGCCGCGGGCATGAGCTCGGCCGACCGCGCCGGAATTCGCCCCGCCCTCTCGGGACGGCCGGCGATAACAGGAGGTCGGCAACGCCCCGCCGCCTTCCGCCCGGCGAGGAACCGCTTTGACGAGAAGGAGAACAGGCGCAGCCCCTCCCCCGCCGTCCGTGAGATTTTGCGAATCATTTACTCAACTAAACCAGTTTACTAGACAACGTTGTCAGAAGCGGTCACAGTGGCGTTCCCGAGCGATGCACTCCACCCAGGAAAGGGCAGAACGTGACGGTGTACGGAGCACTCGACATCGGCGGTACCAAGATCGCGGGGGCGCTCCTCGACGGAGAGGGCCGCCTCCTCGCACGGGCGCAGCGCGCGACTCCGGCCGACCGGCCTGCCGCCGATCTGGCGGCGGCCGTGATGAAGGTGCTGGACGACCTGGCCGCGTTCCCGGCCTGGGACGAGCTGTCCTGCATGGGCATTGCCAGCGCGGGGCCCGTCGATACCGGTGCGGGCACGGTCAGTCCTGTCAACATTCCTGGCTGGCGCGGCTTTCCGCTCATCGATCTCGTGCGCACACACCCTCGGCTGCCGCTGGGGGTCCTTCCTGTTCTCGTGGGGGACGCTGTCGCCATGACGGCGGCCGAGCACTGGCTGGGCGCCGCGCGCGGGTTCGACAACGCCCTCTGCATGGTGGTGTCCACCGGGGTCGGGGGCGGACTGGTCCTCGGCGGGAGAGTGCATGCCGGACGCACCGGCAATGCCGGGCACATCGGCCACATCACCGTCGACCACGAGGGTCCGCGCTGCGCGTGCGGGGCCCCGGGATGCGTGGAGAGTCTGGCGAGCGGAACGGCGATCGCCGCACACGCCCGCGCGCTCGGATGGACGGCTGAGCCCGGCGCGCCCTCGCACGCCGCCGCGGTCGCCGCGGCGGCCCGCGAAGGGGACGAGCGGGCTCTTGCCGCCTTCCGGAGATCGGCGCGAGCACTGGCCGCGGCGATCGCGGCGACGGCAGCCCTCGTGGAGCTCGAACGGGTGGTCATCGGCGGCGGCGTCGCGCAGGCCGGCGACGTCCTGTTCGCCCCGCTCCGGCAGTACCTGGACGACTACGCCGTACTCGACTTCACCCGTGGCTTCTCCGTCGTCCCCGCCGGCCTCGCGCTGGACGCCGGTCTCATCGGAGCGGCTGCCACGGCATCCGCCGAAACCGTGTCCCCCGCCGGGATATCACACTGCTGACACCGTCGCGTGCCGCCTTCGGCGGCAGCCCCGGAAGGGAACGCCCCGTGGACCGACTCCTGAACACCATCCGCCCCTACTCCTGGGGCTCCACCACCGCGTTGTCCGAGCTGATGGGCACCGTCCCCGACGGCAGGCCACAGGCTGAGCTGTGGATGGGGGCCCACCGGGCGGCCCCCTCACGGCTGCTCCGTGCCCACGGCCCCGAGCCGCTCGACGCCCTCATCCGCTCACGACCGGCCGCCGAGCTCGGAGAAGCAACGCTCCGCCGGTTCGGGCCACGCCTGCCCTTCCTCCTCAAGCTGCTGGCCGTCGAGTCACCGCTCTCCATCCAGGTGCATCCGGATCTGGCCCAGGCCGCCGTCGGACACCGGATCGAGAACGCGCAGGGGGTCCCCCTCGACGCCCCGCACCGCAACTACCGGGACGGCAACCACAAACCGGAAATGATCGTGGCGCTCAGCGGCTTCGAGGGCCTCTGTGGCTTCAGGTCGCCGGCGCACTGCGCCGACCTGCTCGCGGCGCTTCGGCTCCCCGAACTGGCCCCGCATGTCACAGCCCTGCGCGAGGAGCCCGAAGAGCCCGCTCTGCGGGCCGTGTTCTCCGTCTTCCTCACCGCCCCCGCGCCGCTGGTCGCCGCGGTGGCCGCTTCGGTGGCCCGCGAGGCGGAGACCGCGGAGGAGGACCGGGCCGCGTGGCAGGCGTACGACAGGGTCGCCCGGGCCCGTCCGGGCGACCCCGGCCTCCTCGCCGCGTTGATGCTCCAGCACGTGCGACTGGCTCCGGGCGAAGGAATCTTCCTGGGAGCCGGCGTCCCCCATGCCTACCTGAGAGGGCTCGGCGTCGAGATCATGGCCTCGTCGGACAACGTCCTCAGATGCGGCCTCACCTCCAAACACGTGGACACGGAGGAGCTGCTGCGCGTGGTGAGGCCCACCGCCTCGCCCGTACGAGTCCTGCGGCCCGCCGAGCGGGGGGCCGGAGCCGAAGAGGTCTATGCGGCCCCGGTCGACGACTTCCGGCTGTCCCGCGTCCGCCCCTCCGCCGGATCCTGCGCCGCTCTGGATGCGACAGCACCCCAGATCCTCGTCTGCACGAGCGGCAGCATCCGACTGAGCAGCGGCTCAGGCGGTTCGTTGACCCTGAGGCCGGGGGATTCCGCATACGCGCCGGCCGGGGAACGGGTGACTGTCCGGGGCGAGGGTGAGGTCTTCCGGGCGACGGTCGACGCGGGGCACGGGCAAGGGCACTGACGGAGAAAGTGCGGATGATCCACTATGTCCGCTGCTTCCATTGAACCGGTCTACCTCGCGCTCGGGCGGGCCGTCGCTGGACCCTCGAAGCCGTGCCCCAGTACCGGCCTTTCCTGTCGGTCCTCACGGGTCGTCGGTGAATTAAGACCCAGTGATTCGAAACGCGGAAAGCGCATTTCAGAATTCCCGCGCTTCCTTCCGTTTGCGTGATCAGTATGTCGGTGGTGTTGGCGGCGAGGCAGGTCAGCCGCGGTCCGACTAGCGTCGGCGATTCGCGCCAGTGAGCCTTTTCCAACCTCACGCTGAGGCGTGATGAAGGACGAGGACGGCTTTGACGATCACTGTGATGCGGTTGGTGCTGCAGCGGAGTTTCCGTAGGAGACGCCAGGTCTTCAGGGTGGCCATGGCCTGCTCGCCAAGGCAGCGGATCTTGGCGTGGGTGCTGTTGTGGCGGCGTTGCCACCGCTTGAGGCGACGGCCGCGAACGGGAACCCGGATGGAGCCGCCGGCGCCCTGATATGCCTTGATGCTCCTATAGAAGTCAACTCGACGAAGTAGTCCCGCCGTTGTGGGTACGGGTGAGCGCGTGGTAGACCTCGCGGGCTATGAAGCGTTTGAGGCAACGGATGATGTCCTTCTTGGTGAGTCCCTGCTGGGTGCGGCGCGCAACGTAGGCGCGAGTGCGGGGGCAGTAGCGCATCCGCACTACTGCGATCATGTGGAGGGCACGGTTGGCCTGGCGGTCTCCGCCTCGGCTGAGACGATGTCGGTCGGTGCGTCCGGAGGAAGCCGGAACTGGAGCGGCGCCGCATAGAGCGGCGAACGCGGCTTCCGTACGCAGGCGTTCGGGGTTGTCGTCGGCCGTGACCAAGAGCTGACCGGCGGTCTCTGTGCCCACGCCACATAGTGCGACGAGCTCAGGACCAGCGGACGTGGTGAGCATTGTCAGGCGTTCGGTGACCTCGTCGATCTCCTCGGTGAGCATGCGGATGCGGCGTGCCAGTTGCCGCAGTGCGTAGCGGGCGGCCTCCGTGGGGCAGGTGAGGTCCACTCCTGGCCGCAGCCGAAGGCAGCGGTTGACCAGGGTGGTGCGGGTGAGCCCTGTGAGCGACGTGCGCAGAGGTTCGGGAGCGGTCACCCGCAGGCCGATGAGTTGGTTGATCGCCTGGGTTCTGGCCTTGATCGCTGACGCGCGGGCCACACGCAGCTGGCGAAGGGCTTCCACCGTGCCCGTATGGGACTTGGGGATGGCCGTGGCTCGTCCTGAGGCTGCTGCGCGGGCGGCGGCATAGGCGTCGATTGAGTCGGATTTGCGGCGGGGGCTCATCCCAATCGGGGGTGTAGGAGTTGGGGTCTGAAGCCGCCGGTCTCGAGCAGGCTTCGGGCGATGTAGTTGGTCAGGTTGCGGAACCCGAGTGCGGAGCCGCGCAGGTGTTCGAGCCGTCCGTTGAGCGCCTCGGTCGGCCCGTTGCTGGTGCCGGGTCGTTCGAAGTAGGCGAGCACGTCGGCGGCTCGCTTCTTCAGGGTCCGGCCCAGGGTGGTGAGCTCGGTGAGCACCTTGGGGACGCCGGCGCTGAGGTCGGTGATCAGCTTCTCCATGAGCTCGCGGCCACGTTGCCGGTCCTCGTGGCGATAGGCGGCGATCATGCGCTGGTAGACACCCCAGGTCGCCTCGACCTCGACGTGAGCGTCATCAACGAACAGCGCGCGTAGCCTGTCGCTCTGCTTGTCGGTGAGCAGGTCCGCGCCGGTGTGCAGCGTGCGCCGCGACTTGTAGAGCGGGTCGTCCCTGAACCCACGGTGCCCGTGGATCGCGAGTTGGACCCGGCGCCGGCACCTGTCGAGGGCGTCACCGGCCAGGCGCACGACGTGGAAGGGATCCATCACCGTGACCGCGTCCGGGATCTCCTCCGCAGCGGCGGTCTTGAACCCGGTGAAGCCGTCCATCGCGACCACCTCGACCGCGTCACGGAAGGCGTCGTCGCGGTCGGCGAGCCAGGTCTTGAACGCCGCCTTCGACCGGCCCTCGACCATGTCCAGCAGCCTTGCTGGGCAGGCGCCATCGCGGACCGGGGTGAGGTCGATGATCACGGTGACGTACTTGTCGCCACGCCTGGTGTGGCGCCAGACGTGCTCATCGACGCCAATGACCTTCACGCCCTCGAACCGCGTGGGGTCGTTGATCAGCAGCCGATTGCCTTCGGCCAGGACCGCGTTGTTGGCGGTGTCCCACGCGACCCCGAGTCCCTCGGCGACACGGGCGACGGTGAGGTGTGCGACCACGATCCCTTCCAGCGCCCACCGCAACCCGGTGCGCGAGAGCTTCGCGCGTGGCTCCGCCGCGGCGCTGGTGTCTTGGCGCCACACGTGTCCGCAGTCGGCACAGCGGTAGCGGCGCACTACAACTTCCAGCAGGGTCGGTCGCCAGCCCAGCGGCTCGTGGGCCAACCGCCGGATCACGGTGTCACGAGCAGCGCCTTCGCTGCCGCACCGTCGGCAAGACTGATCTGGTTCCACCACGCGGCACGCGAGGACCGCACGATCCGGTTCAAGTCGTTGCCCGGTCACGCTCAGACCGAGGCCGTCGAGTCGAGCGAAGGCGGTCAGGTCAGGGCGGCCGAAGCCGGCCGGCGGGGTAGCGTCGGACACGTCGAGGTCTTTCGGATGGATGGCGTAGGAACCTCCATCGTCGGGAGACCTCGACGTCTATCTGCGGACCGACGCGCCCGGCCGACC
>NZ_NTGZ01000588.1 GCF_002551245.1 Streptomyces sp. rh34 | reverse complement strand
GTACGGATGGGCGGGCGGCGGGCCGTACGGATTTCCCGGCGGCGGGCCGAAGGAGCCGTCGGGCAGCAGCAGCCCGCGGCCCTCCTCGCCCTCCTGGCCCTCCTGGTGCGAGCAGGACGAGGTGCCGAACGCCCGGTCGACCGAGCGCCGCAGCTCATGGGCGAGGAGGACGTGGACGAGCCTGCCGTCGGTGAACTCCACCTCCCGCAGCGCGAGCCGCACGCCGCGCAGTGCGTCGTCGCAGAGCCGGCGCGCCTCGGACAGCGGGGTGCCGGTGACGGTGAGCGGGTTCCAGGCACCGGACGCGGCGTCGGTCTCCCGGTCCTCCACGGCGTCCAGGAGATGGGCGAGCCGCCCGAAGAGCCGGCCGGCCTCCGCGAGCGGCTCGGCGTTCTGCGGCTTCCCGGCGAGGACGGCGGTGTGCGCGAAAGCGGCCGCGGTGGCGGTCTCGGTCGGTTCGGTGACCGTCAGCAGCGGGGTGCCCGGCCCGGCGAGCGTCTCGATCCCGGTCTGCCGGTCGACCGCGTCGACCAGGAGTGCGGTGTCGAAGCCGAGGGCCGCCCCGGTCCGCGCGCCCGCCCGGTCCCTGTCTCTTATA
>NZ_NTGZ01000587.1 GCF_002551245.1 Streptomyces sp. rh34 | reverse complement strand
CAGAGATGTGTATAAGAGACAGGTCCGGTGACGGGCGGTGCCGGGGCGGGCGCCGTTCACCCGCTCCCGGGCAGCCCCGACCAGGCGGGGCGCGCCGGGTCGTCGGCGCGGACCACCACGTCCGCGCGCTCCGTGGGCGCCACCTCGTCCTCGTACCGGGCGAAGGCGGGCAGGGTCCAGCGTTCCGGCTCCGCCGTACGTCGCCGCAGCGCTCCCGGGGACAACCGCAGATGGACGCTGAGCGCGAACGGGAACCAGTGCCCCAGCAGGAACGGGCCGTGCACGACGACCACCCCTCCTTCGGGAAGCGCGTGGTACGGGGTACGGGTGGCCCGGTCGGTCACGGGGTTCCACAGATCGGGCAGCACGCGGCCGGAGCCGCCCGCCTCCAGCGGCCCGAACACCTCGCGCCACAGCGCCCCGGTGTCGTACCAGCTGTCGGCGTACGCGTCCGGGTCCCGCTTCCCGTACTCGAAGCGCAGGCTCGCCGGGCGGAGGAAGCCCTCGGTGGAGATGACGAGCACCGCACGGCCGAGCAGCCGCAGTTCCCGCGCGAGGCGCTCGGCGGCCTCGCCGGTGCGGGCGGCCGGCGCGCCGTCGACGCCCAGCGCGAGCCCTGTCTCTTATACACATCTCTGAG
>NZ_NTGZ01000586.1 GCF_002551245.1 Streptomyces sp. rh34 | reverse complement strand
GAGACAGCCCCGGACACCCGCGAAGCGGCCGTCGGCTCCGCGGACGCCACCGGCGCCGCGCCGATCCGCACCGCGCCGTGGGAGGCCGACCCGTACGCCAACGCCCTGCGCACCGGCCGCGGTCCGCTCTTCCTCCGCCGCAGCGACGGCTGGCTGCTGCCCCTGGACGTGGAGCGCTGGTGCTCCGACGCGGGCTCCGCCGACCTGTCCGCGCTGCATCGGTGCGAGGGGCCGGTGCTGGACATCGGCTGCGGGCCGGGGCGGCTGGTGGCGGAGCTGTCCTCGCTCGGACACCGGGCGCTCGGCATCGACGTCAGCGAGGCGGCGGTGGCCCGTACCCGCGGGCTGGGCGGCGCCGCTCTGCTCCGCAGCGTGTTCGACCCGCTGCCCGGGGAGGGCCGTTGGGGCACCCTCCTGCTCCTCGACGGCAACATCGGCATCGGGGGCGACCCGGCCGCCCTGCTGGACCGGGCGGCCGATCTGCTCGGCGCCGACGGGCTGCTGATCGCCGAGACCGCCCCCGTCGACGTCGACGAAAGGGTCCGGGTCCGTCTCGACGACGGCCGGGACGGACCGGGCGGGAGGGCCGCCCCCGCCGCACGCGACGCCGAGCCGTTCCCCTGGGCGCGGATCGGGACGCC
>NZ_NTGZ01000585.1 GCF_002551245.1 Streptomyces sp. rh34 | reverse complement strand
AGCCAGGACGAGCGCCGTCGCACCCCCGGCGTCCACCGGCCCCGGCGGCCCGAACGCCAGCACGGCCGTGGCGCCGAGGAGCGGCACCGGCAGCAGCAGCCGGGTCCCCCTGTCGCCCAGCCGGTGCGGGAGGCCCCGGATCCCTGCCGCCCGGTCCGCCGCGATGTCCGGGAGCGTGTCGGCCAGATGCGCCGCGAACCCGAGCAGGGCCCCGGCCGCCACCGTCCACCAACGGGGCCACGGCCCGCCGGGCAGGGAGAGGGCGACGGCGGCGGGCAGGGCACCGAATCCGGCCACGTACGGCAGCCAGGACAGGACGGTCGCCTTGAGCCACAGGTTGTAGAGCCAGGCGGCGGTGACCGCGGCGAGATGCACCGCACCGGCGAGCGCCCCGCAGGCCAGTGAGAGCGGTACGCACAGGGCGAGCGCGACCGCCGCCGCCGCCCACACCGCACGCGCCCCGACCGTGCCGTCGGCCGCTGGTTTCCCCCGGCGGCCCGCGTCGGCGTCACGCCGTGCGTCGTACGCGTCGTTGCACCAGCCCACCGAGAGCTGGCCGGTCAGCACCGCCACCGTGACCAGCGCGGAGCGGGGGCCGCCGAGGCCGGAGCCGAGGGCGAGGGCGAGGGCGAGCGCGGTCACCGCGAG
>NZ_NTGZ01000584.1 GCF_002551245.1 Streptomyces sp. rh34 | reverse complement strand
GCCGGTCGTTGCCGGAGTACATGGTGCCCTCGGCGGTGGTGGTGCTGGAGGCGCTGCCGCTGACACCGAACGGCAAACTCGACCGCAAAGCACTCCCCGCACCGGACTTCTCGTCCCCTTCCTCGGACCGGGCGGCGCGTACGCCCCAGGAGAAGATCCTGTGCGGTCTCTTCGCCGAGGTGCTGGGCGTCACCGATGTCGCAGCCGATGACAGTTTCTTCGATCTGGGTGGTCATTCGCTGCTGGCGACGCGGCTGATGAGCCGAATCCGTTCGGTGCTGGGTGTCGAGCTGGCGATCCGTACCGTCTTCGAGGCGCCGACGGTCGCGGGTCTCGCGGAGCGTCTGTCGGGTGCGACGGGCCGGNATCCGTTCGGTGCTGGGTGTCGAGCTGGCGATCCGTACCGTCTTCGAGGCGCCGACGGTCGCGGGTCTCGCGGAGCGTCTGTCGGGTGCGACGGGCCGGGTGCGGGCGGCGCTGCGGCCGGTGGAGCGGCCCGAGCTGGTCCCGCTGTCGTTCGCGCAGCGCAGGCTCTGGTTCATCAACCGCTTCGACGGGCAGAGCGCTGCCTACAACCTGCCCATCGCGATGCGTCTGACCGGTGATCTGGACCGCGCGGCGCTGCAGGCATCCATCGCCGACCTGGTGA
>NZ_NTGZ01000583.1 GCF_002551245.1 Streptomyces sp. rh34 | reverse complement strand
GCCCAGGGCCGCGCCGCCCTCGGGGTCGGGGCAGCGCGGGCCGGGGCGCTGCTGGACCGCCGCCTCACCCTCGCCCGGACCCGGTCCCACTCCGCGGCCCTCCAGGCGCTCGGCTCCTCCCGCTTCCACGCGGTCGCCGACGCCGTCGCGCTCCTGGCCTCCGACGTCCCCCTGGCTCCCGGCGCCGCGGGCCGGCCCGCCGAGGCCCTCCTGGAGCCCGTCGAACGGGCCGAGCAACGCCTCCTCACCGCCGTGGCCGCCCTGCCGCCCGACGGCACGGAGCCGTACAACGAGGCACAGGACGCGGCGTGGCACCAGGCCCGCCTGCTGCTGCGGCTGCACCGGTACGCCCACGAGGCCGTCCGCGGCGCCGCGGACCCGGCCCTGGCCGTGCCGGTGCACGCCCTCGACCTGCACCGGGACGCCGTGGAGGCGGCCGGAGCCGCGGCTGCGGCGGCCCGCACCCCCCGGATCGCCCCGGCCACGGCGTACGCGCTGGGCGTGCTCCACGCGGACCAGCGCCACGAGGTGGAGGCGGCGCGGGCGGTGTTCCGGGAGAGCTGGCCGTACGCCGCGGCCCTGAGCGCCCCATGAGCCGGGGGCCCGCGCGCCGCCCGCCCGGGGAGCACCCCGCGCGGGCCGGCGCCTG
>NZ_NTGZ01000582.1 GCF_002551245.1 Streptomyces sp. rh34 | reverse complement strand
CAGCTTCGCGGGCCCGCCGGGATCCCCCGTGCCACTGCCGCCCGTCTCCGCCGCGCACCCGGAGGCGACGGCGGCGGCCAGCAGGGCCGCCAGCACGACGACGCCCGACCTGTGCCGCTTCATGGCTGATTCTTCTTTTTGTCGTACTAGCTGCATGGCGCCGCATCCTGCCAGCCGCCGGCCCGCCTCCCACCCCGACACCGCGAGCGGTGCGGCCCCGTCCCCCGGCCGGCCCACAGCGACCTTCAGCGGCGCGGGAAGCGGCACTCCACGCACCGGCCACAATGGACCGGGTGAACGCAACGACCCCCTCCGCCCCGGCCGACGACCCCGCCCGCGCCGCCTTCGCCGCGCTGCGCACCCCCGAGGGCGAGCAGCTGCTGGCCGAGCTGCGCGACCACGATCCCGCCGACGAGCTGGCCGCCGCGACCCGGCTGCGCCGCACGCACCCGGCGGAGCTGGTGTCGGCGGCCCTGGGCCAGGCCCGGCTGCGGCAGCGGGCGGTGGCCAAGTTCGGGGCCGAGGACGCCTACCGGATGTACTTCACGCCCAACGGGGTCGAGCAGGCCACCCGTACCTCGGTCGCCGCCCACCGTGCCGCGCGGTTCGCCGGGCTCGGCGTGCGGAGCGTGGCCGACCTGTGCTGCGG
>NZ_NTGZ01000581.1 GCF_002551245.1 Streptomyces sp. rh34 | reverse complement strand
ACGCACAGCAGGTCGAGGTGGGCGCCGAAGACGTCCTCGGTGTCGGGGCGGCCCGGCACGCCGGGCGGCAGCGCGGCGCGGACCTCGGCGAGGAGCCTCAGCGTGAGCGGGTGCCGGTCGTGGCCGGGGGCGAGGGCGGCGGGCGGGATGCCGTAGGCCTCCTTGGCCCGCTCGGCCTGCTCGGGGGTGAGGTCGCCCAGGCGCAGGGCGGGCGGCAGCCGGCGGGCGGGGCGGTGCGGGCGGTGCAGGGCGCCCGGCGGGTAGAGGGCGCCCGCGGTCTCCCAGTGCTCGGGACGGCAGGCCACGACGAGCCTGACGCCCTGCTCGCGCAGCCAGGCGGCGGTGCCGGCCGTCCAGTCGGCGAGCCGGTGGGCCAGCAGCGGCTCCATCTCCTCGGGGCCGTCGAGGACCACCAGGAGCGGATGCCCGGCGTCCGCGGCGAGCCGGGCGACGCGCTCCGGGGTGACCGTGCTCATGTCGCCGCGGGCCCCGGCCGCGGTGACGATCCGGGCGGCGCGGGTGAGCGCCCGGCTCGCGGCGTCCGCGATCGAGGTGTCGTCGGCCAGCAGATCCGCGCCGCGCAGCCAGAGCGTGGGGGCGGGCGCGGCGCCGTTCGCGCGGCGCTCCGCGAGGGCGGCCAGCTCGGTGGTGCGG
>NZ_NTGZ01000580.1 GCF_002551245.1 Streptomyces sp. rh34 | reverse complement strand
AGATGTGTATAAGAGACAGACGTACGCCTGAGCGGCAGCCGGATCGAGGCCGTCGGCACCGCGGGCAGCCTCACCGCGCGCGGCCCCCGCCTCGACCTCCGCGGCTACCTCCTGCTCCCCGCCCCGGCCGAACCCCACGCCCACAGCGACACCGCCCTCACCGCCGACAGCGCGGGCCCCGGCAGCCCCGGCCCCGCCTCCCACCGTGCCGAGGACATCCAGCGCCGCGCCACCGAGGCCGCACTCCTCCAGCTCGGCCACGGCGCCACGGCGCTGCGCACCCACGTCCGCGTCGGCGACGTCCAGGGCCTCGCCCCGCTCGAAGCCGTCCTGCAGTCCCGGCGCGCCCTGCGCGGCATCGTCGACGTCATGCCCGTCGCGGTCCCCCGGCTCCTCACCGGCGTCGCCGGGGCGGACAGCCTCGCGATGCTCCGGGACGCGGTGAAGATGGGCGCGGCCGCAGTCGGCGGCTGCCCCGACCTCGACCCCGACCCGACGGGCTACACCGAGGCCGTCCTGGAGATCGCCGCCGAGCACGGTTGCCCCGTGGACCTGCACACCGACGGCGACGACCCCGCCCGCCTGGCCCGGCTCGCCGCGATGGCCGCCGGCCTGCGCCCCGGCGTCACCCTGGGCC
>NZ_NTGZ01000579.1 GCF_002551245.1 Streptomyces sp. rh34 | reverse complement strand
CGCCTTGCCGGGGCCCGCGCCGCCGATCCGCACGAACACGTCCTGCAGCGAGGTCGGGTTCGCCGAGTGGTCCGCCGAGGCGTTCTCCGGGCCGACCTCCAGCAGCGTCTGCGAGTTGACGGGACCGGCGTCGATGAGGAAACCGGCGAGCTTGACCCCGTCGACGTCGGCGACCTTCATCGCGGTGACGCCGTTGTCCGGGATGATCGTGGCCATCCCGAGGCCGAGCACGACCGTGTCGGCCCGGTTCACGTTGATGGTCTGGTCGATGTGGTAGACGCCCGGGGTGAACAGCAGGTTCAGCCCCTGGGCGAGCGCGGAGTTGATCGTCGCGGCCGTGGCGCCCGGCTTGACGACGTAGAAGCGGTTCAGCGGAATGGACTCGCCCTGCTGTGCGCCGCCGTCCCACGAGACGCCGCGCGCGTTGACGCGCTTCGCGGGGACGAAGACCTTGTAGTCGTCGCCGTCGAGGTACAGGAACGGTTTCTCGCGGGAGATCGGGGTGGTGTCCAGGGTGGTGTACGGCGGGTTCGGGTAGCTGGACGCGGGCGCGCCCTGTACACCGGAGAAGGTCATGTTCCAGACCGCGTTGGTCCAGCCGCCGACGGAGCTGTCGCGGGTGTACCACTGCTGCTGGGAGTACGGGCCGACCTGGCCGTCGATCTTGCTGTCGGCGATGTAGCCGC